>JAEYQN010000075.1 GCA_023409995.1 Cyanobacteria bacterium OH_CBB_238
CGTATACCAGCTGTACAAGCTTTGGTAAAAGAATACACAGGAAAAGAACCAAACCAAACAGTTAACCCCGACGAGGTTGTTGCTGTTGGTGCTGCTGTTCAAGCCGGTGTATTAGCTGGTGAAGTTAAAGATATAGTTTTATTGGATGTTACTCCATTAACTCTTGGTATTGAAACACTTGGTGGAGTTTTAACTGCACTTGTTCCAAGAAACACAACAATTCCTGTTTCTAAATCTCAAGTTTTCTCCACTGCGGAAAATAATCAAACAGCTGTTGACATACATGTGCTACAAGGTGAAAGACCTATGGCAAAAGATAACAAATCTTTAGGTATGTTTAGACTTGATGGTATTCCACCAGCAATGAGAGGATTACCTCAAATTGAAGTTACTTTTGATATAGATGCTAACGGGATTGTAAATGTTAGCGCAAAAGATAAAGCAACAAATAAAGAACAAAAAATAACAATAACAAATTCTTCAAATCTGTCAGAAAATGATATTGATAGGATGGTTAAAGAAGCAGAGGCTAACTCTGAAGAAGACAAGAAAAGAAAAGAAGAAGCAGAAATTAAAAATAATGCTAATAGTTTAGTTTCATCAGCTGAAAGAATAGTTAAAGATTTTGAAGGTAAAATCTCTGATGAAGACAAAACAAAACTTGATGAACAAAAAGCTGCTCTTGAAGAAGCTTTAAAAGAAGACAAATCAGTTGAAGAATTAAAGAAATTATCTGAAGATCTTCAACAAACAATGTATGCTATATCTCAAGCAGCATACAGTCAAGTTCAACAAGAAGAAGGCGCAGCTCAATCAGAATCTGCTCAAGAAGAATCATCTTCATCAACAGATTCTAATGATGACGTTATTGATGCTGAATACACAAAAGAATAATTTTTAAGTTCATTCACACTAAAAGAGGCTTAAAGCCTCTTTTTTTTATTATATACTACCATGTCTATTAATTGATTTATTTCATTTTTCTTTTAAAATTTGAATATATAATAAAAAAGGAGATTTTATGACAAAACAAATAAAAATACTATTATTTTTTATAATAGGGGTTCTATCTATTGCACTAAGTTTTTCTTTTGTAACAGCGCAAGAATGTAACACAGTAACAAGCGTTAGAGCAAGTCATATACTTGTTGATACACAAGAAAAAGCTTTTATTATAAAAAATCAAATTGATAAAGGGGCAAGCTTTGAAGAAATGGCAAAAAAATATTCAAAATGTCCTTCAGGAAAAACTGGTGGGGACCTAGGTTATTTTGGAAGAGGAGAAATGGTTCCATCATTTGAAAAAGCAGCTTTTAGTTTACCAATAGGTGTAGTATCAGAACCTATTGAAACAAATTTTGGCTGGCATTTAATAAAAGTATATGATAAACAATAAAAAAGAGGCTTAAAGCCTCTTTTTTATTAATGAAATTTTGATTTTGTAAGATCTGCTTTTCTCATTCTTACATTTTCTGGAGTAACTTCAACCAATTCATCATCTTGAATATATTCTAAACAATCCTCAAGAGACATTTGTCTTGGTGCTTGAAGTGTCACCATAACATCCGCTGTAGCACTTCTCATATTTGTTAGTTTTTTTGTTTTACAAATATTTATAGCTATATCTTGAGGTCTATTGCTTTCACCTATAATCATTCCTCTATAAACTTTTGTTTTAGGTGTGACAAAAAAGACACCTCTATCTTCAAACTGAGCCAAGGCATAAGGAATAGCTTCACCATCTTCATGAGAGATTAACGAACCACTTCTTTGTTTTGGTATATCACCTGCATAAGGTTTATATTCAGCAAATGTATGATTCATCACACCCTCACCTCTTGTCATTCTTATAAATTCACTTCTAAAACCAATCAATCCTCTTGCTGGAATTGAAAAAGCCATTGATGTTCTTGTCTCAGAAACTTGCATTTCAAGCATTTCGCCTTTTCTTCCTGCTAATTTCTCAATACAAGAACCCGCATATGACTCAGGAACATCTATTAATAAATTTTCATAAGGTTCATATAATTGCCCATCAATTGTTTTGTTAATAACCTCTGGCTTAGAAACCTGGAATTCATATCCTTCTCTTCTCATTGTTTCGATAAGTATACCAAGATGCAACTCACCTCTTCCGCTTACTCTAAAAATATCAGTACTATCAGTATCTTCAACTCTCAAACTAACGTTTTTTTCTAACTCATCGTAAAGTCGTTTTCTTAGTTGTCTGCTTGTTACAAATTTACCTTCTTGTCCGGAAAAAGGACTGTTATTTATAGAAAAATTCATTTGTAATGTTGGTTCATCAACTTTTATTAAAGGTAATGCTTCAGGTTCATTAAGAGTAGAAATAGTTTCACCTATTTGAATATCAGCAAAACCAGCAACACCAACAATATCACCAGCATTTGCTTCTTGAATTTCCACCCTACCAAGATCTTCAAATCCAAAAAGTTTTACTATTTTTCCTTTAGATACAGTACCATCAGCCTTCATCCAACTGACCTGTTCTTGAGATTTTATAACCCCGTTAACAACTCTGCCAATAGCTATTCTTCCCACATATTCATTATAATCTAATGTTGTAGCTTGAAATTGTAATTTTTTATCAGCATCACCACTTGGAGGTTTAATATTTTCAAGAATACTATCTAACAAAGGAATTATATTATCAGACTCATCTTCAACTTCTTTTTTAGCATATCCCATTAAACTACTTGCATACATAACGGGGAAATCAATTAAATATTCATCATCAGTAAGTTCTGTGAATAAATCAAATACTTTATCTAATGTTGTATCTGGATCCGCAGCAGGTTTATCAATTTTATTTATTACAACAATTATTCTTATCCCTAATTCTAAAGCTTTTGATAAAACAAACCTTGTTTGAGGCATTGGACCTTCTGCAGCATCTACAATAAGCAATGCACCATCAACCATTCCTAAAACTCGTTCAACTTCTCCTCCAAAATCAGCGTGTCCTGGAGTATCTACAACATTTATCTTATGATCTTTATAATTAATAGAGATATTTTTAGAAAGAATAGTTATCCCTCTTTCCTTCTCTAAATCATTACTATCAAGAACTCTTTCTTGAACATTTTGGTTTTCTCTAAAAACACCGCTTTGTTTTAACATACAGTCAACCAAAGTTGTTTTACCATGATCAACGTGAGCTATAATAGCTATATTTCTTAATTTTTCATTTGTCATTATTAATGTTTCCTCTTACCCAATATCAACATGATATTACAAATATAGCTATTAAAAAGCTTTTAAGACTTTTTTTAATTAATTATTTATAAATTTTTACTATTTATTTCATAAAAAAATGGAGAATAAAATTATTCTCCATTTTTTAGTATTTTTATTAATAACTATTTATCACTTAATGCAGCAACACCAGGTAATATTTTTCCTTCAATAAATTCTAAAGAAGCACCACCACCAGTTGAAACATGCGTAAATGAAGATTCTGGCATATTATATTTTTTAGTAGCAGCAACTGAGTCACCACCACCAATAACACTCATTGCTCCATTTTTAGTAGCTTCAGCTATTGCAGCCAATATTGATTTAGTTCCTTCGGTAAATTTATCCATTTCAAATGCACCAACTGGCCCATTCATTAAAATAGTTTTTGATTTTTTAACTACGTTATTAAATAAATCAATTGTTTTTACTCCAGAATCAAGACCTAACCATCCATCTGGAATTTCTTTTATATCTACTTCTTTAGTAGAAGCATCATTTGAGAAACTATCACCTATCAATACATCTTCTGGGAAGTATAATTTAACACCTTTTGCTTCAGCTTTTTTCATAATTTCTTTAGCTGTATCTAATTGATCATCTTCGCATAAAGAATTACCAATAGAATAGCCTTTAGCTTTCATAAAAGTGAAAACCATTCCACCACCAATAATAATATTATCTACTTTATCTATCAAATTCTCTAACACACCTATTTTTGATGAAACTTTAGCACCACCAACTATTGCGGTAAAAGGTCTTGGTGGATTACTTAAAATACCACCTAAAGCAGTCAATTCTTTTTCCATCAATAAGCCAGAAACAGCAGGGTTTAATACTTTTGCTACCTTTGCCGTAGATGTATGATTTCTGTGAGCTGCTCCAAAAGCATCATTTACATAAAAATCACCCAATTTTGCTAACTCATTAGCAAAAGTCATATCATCATCTTTAGCTTCTTCTGCTTTGTAATAACGAATATTTTCCAATAGTGCAACTTGTCCATCTTTTAAAGATTCCAATTCTTTATCAGCGCCTTCTCCAACAGGACTTTTAACAAATAAAACATCTTCACCTAAAATTTTTGCTAAATATTTAGCAACAGGCTCCAATGTAAACTCAGGATTTACTTGTCCTTTTGGTCTTCCAAGATGAGCCATTAAAATTATTTTTGCTCCTTTTTCTTTCAAAAATTCTATAGTAGGTATTATTGCTCTAATTCTTGTATCATCTGTAACATTTTTATCCGCATCTAAAGGAACATTAACGTCAACTCTAACAAGAGCTCTTTTTCCTTTTACATCACCTAAATCTTTTACTGATTGTTTCATAAGATTTCTCCTTTATATTATAACTGCGCCTTGTTCATCTATTTCTAGCGTTTTAACTTCACTTTTTACATTTAAATCAAACCAAGTTTGAGAAACAATGTTTCTTATCTTATCTAAACCATTACCTTCTGAAATAACTATAATAGAAGGACCTGCTCCACTCAATACACAACCTAACACATTTTCTTCATGTTTTAATTTTTCCATTATTTCTTCAAGCCCAGGAACTAATTTTTTTCTATATGGTTGATGAATTTTATCTTGTAGGGCTAATTTCATTAATTTTGAATCATTTGTATGAACAGCCTCAACCAGCATTGCACATCTCCTGGAATTAAAAGCAGCATCTTTTATTTCTATTTTCTCTGGTAAAACAGATCTGGATATTTCTGTAGAAAGTTCATAATCAGGTATACAAACTGTTATTTTCCAATCTTTAGGCCAAGGCAACTTTCGGTATATTATACTTCCATCTTCTTCTTGTGAAGATAAAACAAATCCACCTAAAATAGCAGGAGCTATATTATCCGGATGTCCTTCTACTTCAGTAGCTATAGACAACATAGCAGCTTCATCAGCAGGAGAACCAAGAAGTTTATTAGCAGCAATTAATCCGCCGACAATGACTGAAGCACTGCTTCCAAGACCTTTAGCTATTGGTATTTTAGTTTTAATAGATATTTTTAATTCACTTGCAGACATTCCTATAGAATTATATAAAAGTTGAACCGCTTTATATACAATATTATTTTCATCTGTAGGAATAGATAAAGTTTCAAATTCTTCATCTTCATCAATAATATTTATTTCAATACCTGTACCAGGCATTATTGTTTCTTCTATAGTTACCTCATTATAAATAGGAAGTGCCATTCCCAAACAATCAAAACCAGGTCCTAAATTAGCAGTTGTAGCTGGAACCTTCACTGTTATTTTCATAGTTTTCCTTTAATTACCTTATCTGTATCGGCATTATTAAACATAAATAATCTTCTTCACTGTCAGGTCTAAAAATAGTAGCAGAAAGACTACCTCCTAAACCAATTTTAGCCTTTTTGCTTTCCATTATTTTAACTGAATCTAAAACATACTTATAATTGAATGCTATAGTTAATTCTTCTTCATCATATTCAGCATCAATAATATCCTCTGAAGCACCGGAATCTGGTGTCTCAGCTTTCAATAATAATTTTCCATCGTTAAAAACAAATTTTACAATACTCGTTCTGTCGTTAACCATGCAAGAAACTCTTTCTAAAGCAGAAATTAATTCATCTCTTGACACTAAAGCTATTTTATCAGTTTTTTGTGGAATTAATTGATTATAAGGAGGATATTCTCCTTCTAAAAGTCTAGAAACTATAATAAAGCTTTTTGTTTTTATAATAAGTCTTGCACTATCAACTATCAACTGTACTTTCTCTTCTGATATTAAAGAACTAACTCTTATAAATTCTTGTAAGGTTTTTGAAGGAATAACTATTTTTGCAGTTTTGCCATCTTTATTTTTTACGCTCTCTACTATTCTTGTTAATCTGTTACCGTCAGTAGCAGCCATTTCTAAATTATCTTCTGTTATATTACAAAAAACACCACTTATTATATTTCTATTTTCATAATTAGCTGCAGCATAAACAGTATGTCTTATAGATTTTATAAATGGATTCATATCTATTTCAATAGAATCTAATGTTAATACTTCGTCTTCTTTTATTATTGGGGGAAATTCTTCTGAACCTATACCAATAATTTCAAATTTTGAATTCCCACAAGTAATGGTAATAATATTTGTTTCTTCTTCTAAAGAAAACTCTATAGGTTTATCTGGTAATTTTGATACAATTTCAAATGTTTTTTTAGCAGGAAGTGTTATTTTACCTTCTTTTTTAACTGCTGCCATAGTATTAGTTATTATAGATAAATCTAGATCTGTAGCACTTAATTTTAAAATATTATCAGAAGCTTCAAACAATATATTTGCTAATACTGGTTGAATTCCTCTTGGTATAGTTATTTTTTCAACTATTCTCAATTTATTTAGCAAAGATTCTTTATCTATTGTAAAAAGCATTAGTCCCTCTATCTCATTGTTAAATTTTCAAATTTTATTATAATTCAAAAATAAGAATATAAAAAGAATTTAAAAAAGATTAATATCCTTCTAAAAGAAACAGATTTTTTATATTAATACTATTTATTTAATATAAAAAAATAATAATAGTAATAATATACTAAATACTCTGTATAAAACAGGTTGTAATTCTTTTATATTAATATATTTAATATTGTAGATTAGTTGTCAAAAACCATTAATTTTTATATATTTTTTGACAACTTTATAGTAAGTTAAAAATTTTTATACAAAAATTTAAAGTAGTTAACATTTTTTTATTAGTTATTTAATAGTTTTACACAAGGTTTTATACAGTGTGTTTTTCAAAAAAAATTATTTTACTATAAATAAAAGGCATGGAAACATGCTCTATATACATGTTTTAACAATTTTTAAAATCATTGGCTTTTTTGTTATGTATCCATCTTGCTAGTTTTTGTTGTTCAAAACTTAAAGAGAAGTTATATAGTGCTTTTATTAATTTTCTTCCTGATTCACTTTTTGCTATCAATAGTGAATCATTATATTTATTTTTTGCAATATAAATTTCTGTTTGTATTATTTTATCAATATTGGATACAGCAGGTTTTTCTAGTTTTTCTTTTAACCATTTATTTAAAAGAACAATGGCTGACGTTTCTATGTTATTTTGTAAAAATTGTGAAAATTCTTTTAAAATCATTTTTTACTCAATTAAACCAATTAAAACCAAAATTTGTTTTTTGTTTTATTTCTATTAAGTCACCTAATATTTTTTCATATTTATAAGGTTTTATATTTACAAACCCACTATATGGAGAAAATGTTAATTCTGAAAAAAATACATTATTATTTATATCTACAAGATCCACTCTTACAAATTTAAATTGATTAGATAAATTTTCTGCTATTTCTATCATTTTTATTAAGTTTTTTGGCTTTTCAACTTTAAAATTTTGTATTGAATAAAAATCAAAATTTTGTTTGTTCCAATTTTTATCATACATACCACATGCTACTATTGTATGATGATGTTTTTTTTCTTTGTTTATAAAAAATGAAAGTAGATTAATATATTGAGGTTTTCCATTAAAACAGTATATTTGATATTCTTTTACTAATCCATTTTTTTCAGATATAATTTTTTCTGCAAAAATTTTTGGAAGTATATTTTTATATTGCAATTCTAAACCTGACTTAAAGGCATAATTTATTTTTAGCCATCTATCAAATTTTTCTTTTAGTTCCTCTTTTTTGTTTACTGATTCTATTATTTCTTTTTTATTTTTTATTAGATTATACATACCTGAACCATGGTTAGATTTTAGAAAAAAAGAATCAGGTAAAATATTAAAATTTATGTCATCAAAATTGTTCCATATTCCAAATATTGGTTTTAAATATTCTTCACCAATTTTATCTTTTATAAAATTTCTTACTTCAATTTTATCAGTATATATAGTTTTTAGTTCAGGGTTATCAAAAATTTTTAGCCATTGAATTTTTTCAGAGTATAGCTTTGGATTTTTTATATTAAGATTTTTTTTAGTTTCTAACTTATATTTATATTTTAAATATTCAGTATAATCTTCTTCTTTTAAATCTTTTTCATTAATATTAAAATAATTTTTTTTCATTAAATTTGCTCTATATGACCATTCTATTCTATATTATACATTTATTTTTTTATTGTATATATTAATTAATTGAGTTGTTTTTATTTTAGTAATATTTTAATATTAAGTTAGTTTATTTTTTGTGTATAGAGGTACTAATGGCTCCAAAAGTTTCTGTTATTATTCCTGTTTATAATGTTGAAAAATATTTAAAACAAACTCTTGATTGTGTTGTAAATCAATCATTAAAAGATATAGAAATAATATGTGTGGACAATAAATCTACGGATTCAACATTAGATATAATTGATAGCTATGCTCAAAATGATGATAGATTCGTAATTATAAAAAATAGAGAAAATCTAAAACAAGGAATAGCAAGAAATATTGGTGTTGAAGAATCGAATGGAGAATACATTTTTTTTATAGACGGTGATGATTTTATGAATATTGACTGTATTGAAAAATTGTATGATAAAGCCAAAAAAGATGATTCTGATATTACAATATGTTGTTGGGCACCTTACGATGATGTTTCAAAAAAAATAAATTATAAACATGTTTATTCTCAATTAAAACAAATACCGGAAGAATATAATAATAGATCTTTTTCGTGGAGAGATATTAAATATAGTATTTTTTGGCAAAGCAGTGTACCATGGGACAAAATTTATAAAAAAAGCTTTCTAATTGAAAAGGATGTTAAATTTCCTGGTGGTGTATTTTTTGAAGATAATGTTTTTGTTTATGATGCTTTTTTTAAATCAACAAAAATTTCTATATTAAGAGAGACTTTAATTTATTATAGAACAAACAGAAAAGGTGCTGTAACAAATACAAAAGATAAAACATTTTTTGATTATCTTAAAATTTTTAATTTAATTGGTGACAATTTAAAGAAAATAGACTTATACGATGAAATGAAATACCTTTATTATGATTATAAAATAATAACTTTAATGTGGTGGTTTGGAAAAATAAAATTATGGTATAAAAAAGAATTTTACGAAAAAATAAGAGCTGATTTTAGTCAAATTGAATTTAAAGAAGAAGAGAAACAATTTCTAAGAAATAAAACATTGTTTCTCTTAGATAGAATTAAAAATAATACCTTTTTTGTCTATTATCCTCTTTCTTTTATAGATAAAATATATAGAGTAGAAAAAGGTCCTAAACAATCCACTAGAATAATATTATCTACATTTGAAAAATGGTACGATACCAAAAACTAATAAGTATAAAAAGAATTATTTTCTGGAATAGCTGTAGTTAAACAAGTTATGTCAGTGTAATTATTTTTATTTAGCTCTTTTATTATTTCATATAATGTTGCACCGGTTGTGGTTATATCATCTATTAATAATATAGGTTTATTTATTACTATTTCTTTATTTAGAATAAATGCATTTTTTAAATTTTCTTCCCTTTCTTTTTTTGAAAGTTTATATTGAGGAACTGTATCTTTTATTCTTTTTATAAAATTTGTTGAATAAATATAACCAGATAATAAACAAAATTCTTTTGCTATTAAATCCATATGATTATATTTTCTTTTTTTTAATCTATTTTTATGAAGAGGAACAGGAATAACTACGTAATCACTTTTTTTATTTTTTATATTAATCCAATAGTCAAACATCAATCTAGCTTGAAATTTAGCAAGATCTTTTTTATTATGATATTTTACAGCCCTTATTAATTTTTGGATTACACCATTATAATAACAGCAGCTATAAATATTTGATTTTTCAAATTCTATTAATTCTGAATAATTCAAATAATTAATTTTTTCATAACAATCAATACAAAAGATAGAGTTGAACTTTGAATTAGAACAAAAATAACATTTATCTTTATAAATATAACTTAGTAGTTTTTTTATGAAATTTATCATAAAATTATTATATTAAAAATTGAGGATCGGGGAAATAATGAATTTATTAATAATGATATTACTAATAAGCTTATTAATATTAGTACATGAAGCGGGACATTTTTTAGCTGCAAAACTTTTTAAAATAAAAGTTGATAAATTTGCATTTGGCTTACCTTTTGGTCCGACTTTGTACAAGAAAAAAATTGGTGAAACAGAATTTTTAATACATGCTTTTTTACTTGGAGGATATGTTTCTTTTCCTGATGATGATGAGAATTCGGAATTACCTAAAGATTCTCCTGAAAGATTTAAAAATAAACCAATATATCAAAGAGCTATAGTTATTGCTGCTGGTGTTTTTGCAAATTTAATTTGCGCATATTTTTTAGTTATTTTAACAGGTATTATATGGGGTGATTTACCTTCAAATAAATATGAAAGTTCTGTTGTTAAAATATTATCAAGTGCCACAGAAAGTACTAAAAAATCAGGTTTAAAGCCTGGCGATATAATATATTCTATTAATGATTCAATTTCTGATTTACCAATTGTTTTATCAAAATATTTAAATTATTCAAAATCATTTGATGGAAATGTAGATCAAAAAATAATAGATTCTAAAATAGTTGAGTTAAAAAAAATAAATCCTTCTATAAAAAATGAAAATGAAATTATTAACAAAGGTACAATTATAAATTTACCAAAATTTACTGAAGAACAACCCGTTTCTTTTTCTTATGATCAAATTGTTGGATTCGAAAGAATTAATATAAAAGAAAAATCACTAACCCCTTTTCAAATTTCTTTGAGAGATAAGTTGTATGGTAAAAATAATTTTATAGTAAATGATAAATTATCACTTACAGATGTTGCCACTGCTATTTCTGATACATATAAGCC
>JAEYQN010000097.1 GCA_023409995.1 Cyanobacteria bacterium OH_CBB_238
ACTCAGATATGTATTTTGCAAACTCTTCAGATACATTCATACCTATGTCTGAAAACGCATTACTGTAATTTGTAACATTTTCTTCATAATTCCTGGAATATTCAGCATCGATTACTGGAGTTTCTTGGAAATTATCATTATTTTGGGTAGATTGCTTAGAAACCTTGTTACGTCTAGATTTCATGTTTAACATTCTTATTTCTTCTATTTCTTTACTGGAAATTACAATAAGACGCCCTGTCGGGTGCTCTTCAGCCTTTAATTTTCCTTTATCAATCCACGCATAAATTGATGACTGGCTCATTAATAGCTCTTCCACTGCTTCTTGAACCGTAAGTTTTCTTTCTTCCATCTCACTCTTCCTATATATTTTTCTAGAATTTACTGTAATTTACTGGATTTTATTGGAGCGTTTTAGGAATTTTTTGTAAATTCCAGGAACTTGACAATATTATAGCATGACGAGTATCATTAATCTTGTTTGTAACAGGATTTTCACACAGCAATAACCTTTCTATAGCTGAATATCAAAAACATCTTTATTAAAGGTTTTCGCCTAAATAAATCCTAAGAAAACAAACAAAGACGCCAATAAGGCTACAAGACTTGGCGCATTGTCTTGAATTTGCTGTTGTAAATCAGGATAAAGGCGCAAAATCACAGAGATTTTGGGAAAAATTGAATACGGAGGAGGAGAGAGAGATCTCTCCCAAATAGGTAAAACTAGGCGGGAGAACACAAATTTTCTACTAATACGGCTGAAAGGCCGACTATCCAGGCCTTTCACCTTTTCTTTAAATGTATGGAAACTATTAGAATTTAATGTAATCATTGCATATTTTGTGTGCTTAAAATGATTGCATTACAGGAGAATTGGGGAAACGAAAACAGTTAAAACGAAGTGTTTCCATGCAACCGGGGATAAAATAATAAAAAAGCACTTCTTGCGAAGCACTTAAAATAACCTTTCGATTACTATTATATAAATAATGTTTTAGTAGTGCAATCTTTTGCAAGAGTTAGCTTTGCTACTTATTTAAACAATCCCCCCGAAACCATGTCATGTCAAGGCTGTACATGATTTTGATCTGTTTAATATTACTTAATACTTGGGAGGTTTTATGTTACAACACGCACCGAAAATCAAGGTTAGCCAGTTTGAGCTGATCAATATGATTTACAAGTCGAAGCTATTTACTAAGGTTTCGCTTAAGCCGACAGCGAAACTGGTTTTGTATGCTTTGGTTCATCATTATAATCCTTGTAATGACGATATGTTCCCCAGTCAGAAATTTATCGCTCAAAGCCTTGATATAAGTGAAAAGTCTGTCGAAAGGGCGGTAAAAGAACTTGCTGATTTAAGGCTAATTATGTACGTCACGAAGAATGTAAACAGATACAAGTTTACGCAGCATTTTTTTGAATTGGTCAATTTGTCTGATAATCACCGTCAAAATGTCGCTTCAGGGCTCCGTCAAAATGTCGGACAAACAAATAAACATGAACAAAAAAATAACAACAAGGTTTCTTTTATTTCTTCTTCTGCTGCGCAAAAAGCAAAGGGGACGCAGTATAAAACGGTTCAAGAAACAAAGGAATTGCTTCAGGAATTTGAGGAGAACAAAAAAATAACGTTTACACCCAAAGATTTTTCCAGAGAAGATGCTAAAAAATGGTTGGATAAGCTGCCTATAGAGCTTCATGGAGGAATTTTGGCAAAAGAAGTTTATAAAAAGCACGGGTTTGAAGTTCCGCAAAATGTTAAAAATACTTTGATTTCCCGTGGAAAGTGGCCGATTTTGTAAAGTTTTTTAGACATGAAGTATTGTGTCAGAGTAGCTTTATGATACAATTTGTTTGAAATTGCATTAAGATGCGTTTTACCTAAAAGGAATGCCGAAATGATAACAAGAATAAATTGTGCAGAGCCAAGAACACAGAGGTTCACGTCTAAGCATAGAGAAGAAAGAGCTTACCAAAATACCACTTACCCTCAGGATTCTGCGGAAGAATTAAGCTACTTAAAGGCCGCAGCAGTAACGTTGGCAGCTACAGGAATTGTGATTCTGGCAGAAACGTTTTCGAAGAAAGGGTTTGAAAAGTTTTTAGGTTACTTCAAGCCAAAAGCACAAAAGCTTTCTAATGATTCTCTGATACCAATCGAGGCAAAGGTTTTAAGCCCTGATGCAATCGAGCGCCATAAAAAAATGCTTGATCTTATTCTTAATTCAAATGAGAGTATGAGCCGCAGAATAAAAAAAATGGGAGTCAGTCCTGATTTAATTAGGGATATAGAGTTTTACAAAAACGCCCAAAGAGGCATTATAAGCTCTTACAACACGCCAGAGATGCTGAATAATTTCCCAAAAGGTTCAGAAGAAAGGTCTCAAATCGCCTTAGCTGCAATTGATGTAAGAAAAAATAGCTCTCTTCTCAGATCTATTAAAAAAGCAAACGCATAATCCTTTATAGGAGAGCAACTCGCCTTATCTTCTAAATAATTGTTGCTTTTTGTAAACAAAACGCATTAATTACGCAAAAAACCATCTTCACTGTTATTATTATAGTCAATTAAGTCAAAAGGATCATTTTATGGCCAACATTAATAACACATTGCCGGCTTTCGGCTCTTTAGCTAAGACAGCAAATTCTGGGGTTGAAAAGATTAAGCCTCAAGATATTTCGATACTTGGTAGTGCGGGAGCTTTATCAGAAAAAGTCTTTAATCCTAAAACCGGCGGATATTCTTCCATAGCGGAGAATGCAAGCGATTATTTTTCTAAAAAAGCTGGTGCTAAAAAAAGTGATTATTTTGTGAAAAAAGGCATTGTTGGCGTTGTTATTGACTTGGTTAAAAAACTTTTCAACGCAATTTTTGGTAAAAATAAATAAAAACTTAACTAACTCGGGGCTTTTGCCCCTTGTTTAATTTGGAGGCAAAAATGGACAAAGTGTCGTATTACAGACAAAAAGCGGATTATATTAATCCTGACAGAAGAGAATACAAAACAAGAACAGAAAATTATAGCTTTGATTCTAAGCCGGATGGTTTTGATAAGAAGGATGCCGCAGCGGTAGGAACCGCAGTTGGGGGTGCTGTCGCAATAGGCTTGGGTTTGAAAAAGTTCGGACCAAAGCTTGTTAAAAAAGCGGCTCAACTCGTTGATAATTTGGTGCAAAAATTTAACCCTAAAAAACCGGAAAACATCTCTTTGGTTGCCAAAAAAGCAGTTGATGAGGCTTCTCAAAAGGCGGATGACGTTATATATATCAAGCCTGAAGATATAGAAGTTCTCGTTCCACAAAAAGATTTTAAATTCATTAAAGAAAGACATGTTTATAACAAAGCCACTGGGGGCTACGATTATGCAAGTATCGAGGTGAAAGGCTCTGAAGAAGATTTGATGAGCTATGTTAAAAATAAGAGTAAATAATAAAAAAGGCCCCTAAAAGAGGCCTTTTTATTTTGCTTTTATGCTTTATGACTAGTCAGTTTCAACAAAAACGCTTTTGTCTGCAAAGCAAGCAGGGCAAACCCAATCTTCAGGAATGTCTTCGAACGCTGTTCCTGGCGCGATTCCGTGATCCGGATCACCTATCTCAGGGTCATAAACCCAAGTACAAATTGTGCATAAGTATTTTTGCATTTTTTTCTCCTTCCTGGCTCTTTGGATAATTTTATACGTTTTTTTAAGTTCTGTAAAGAGTTTATTGGCTAAAATTCTTTCCTATCATGCTCTTAAGCCTATAAAACAAGGCGCTTTTAGCCTGTACGTAAGTAAAATTACGTAAGTATTTTTGCGGACTATTCAAATAGTTTAGAAGCGTTATACTGAAAAAGTCGGTTACAAGATTGTTCTTAAAGCCGTTAAAGCGAGGTTTATTCCTCGTTTACAGCTAAGGTAGGTTCACGCTCTCGATAGCAAAACCGTTTCTTAGATGGCACGAAAATTCGTATAGCCTTTGCTATAATTGTTTTTGAGTGCGTTTGTGCTGTATTGGATTTTTGCTTGCAAGGCTTTTGCCTTATTTTGCAAGCGTTTTTAAATGAAATCCTGATCCAGTCTAGAGAGAGGATAAGGCTTTTAGCCTGATTAGAGGGAAGATTATGGGATATTTGCATTGCTGTGGCGGGCTTCGCCGCTGCGCTTCTTATAGTATAGTGCCGCAAGAAGGTTACTTGCTGGCAGAACTTGATATTCTTGAAGAATGTCCTGTTTGTGAGAATTATGCTGTTCAGGTCACAAGAATAGATATTGAACACAATGTCAGTGTTGTAAGAAAGTCTAACATTCAGGCCAGAAAGCTTTTTGAGAACGTGAAAAGTTCTATAATAAGACGCCAGGACTACAAATATTCCGTTAACCAAAAAGGTAAATCCTACCTTTATTACAACGAGTTTGGTACGAAAAAACGTTGTTACTCTAATCTTTCTACCTTAAAAATGGGTATGTTGGATAATTTAGACGGGATTTTTATTACTAATCCCATAAAAAAGATGGAAAACATTAAAATGTACCACCACAAAATAGCTTCTCCCTTACAAATATGACAGATGATATTCTAAATAGTAATGAATACAAGCTTTTTAAGCTTAGAGAAATGGTTAATAGCGATAACTGGCAACTGTTTGAAGAGTTTATAAACGCTTATATCTTTGAATACATTGATTCTTCACTACCCAGAGACCAGTTAATCGGTATGAAAAAAGCCGTTCATCTGCTCAAAAAGCATGTAAATGCAGTAAATCAAGTAATTGATACGTAATGTAAATTTTGCAAAGCGGAAAATACATCGATAAAAAATCGCCTTCAACACAGTATTATAAAGTGAAGACCTGCAGAGTGTGTTGGCAAAGTCAGGAAAGGTCAAGAATGAAGCTTACGAATAGAGAGTATGAAATTTTGGAACTGTTGTCGGACGGAAACTCGGACAAGCAAATCGCTGAATTGCTTAAAATTTCACGACGTACGGTTCAAACACACGTAGGGCGCGTATACATGAAAATGGGCGTTAACAACAGAGTTAGCGCGGTTACTATGTTTCTTAAACATATTTCAATGAGCGCCTGATTTGAACTGAAAAAAAGGGCAAAACCTTTGCTCTAAAGAATTAGACTCCCACTTTGACAAAAGCGGGGTCTTCTGTTATTCGGGCTATATTTTGCTAATATATTTTCCTTTTTGGGTAATTGTCGGCACGCTATTAGTGACTTTATGACATTTGCGTTTATTTTACAGGAGTATTGATGAAAAGCTTATTCTACAATCTTTCTGGCGGGTTGAATACTGCAGCCACTAAAACAGACTTGGGATTAGAAACTAAAAACATATACTGGGCGGACGCTCAAAATGTGGAGATTTTTAAAAATAAAGGTGTAACAAGGCAAAACGGCAACACTCTTTTGTTTGAATCTCCTGATAAAAAGCCGATAATGGGTATCTTTGGCTATAAAATCGATGACAAAGACATAATCCTTTTTCATACTGATGATGGCTCAATATACTATTACGACGGCTCTTTAGAGAAAATAACATTTGTTTCAAAGCATTTGTCAAAGGTTCACGGGATATCTTACACCCGGTTTTTAACGGGTGTAGTTATCTCAAACGGAGTTGACGACCCTGTTTACTTTACCCATACAAAACCCGAAGAATTGAGTCCTTGCAAGGCAGTAGCCGCAAATGGCGTAGTAATCAGAGGTAATGCTATAACCGCTTATAAAAGCAGGTTGTGGATTGCAATGGGCGGTTCTTTATACTTCTCGGCGCTTGGCAGGTATGATGATTGGTCAAGCTCAAATGATGCAGGATATATAACCAACTTTTTGGCTGATATTGATGAGATAACAGCGTTACAGCCCTATGCTGATTATATGGCGGTTTATAAGCGTGATAGCACGTTTCTGCTGTCGGGTTCAAAGCCTGATGACTTTTCGATAGAAAGATTCGCTGACAAGGGTGCTATGCATCAGTCGATGGTTGTAAATGTGTCCAACAGGCAGTATTTTTTCAACAAGTCGCTTTATGCCCTTGAACTCGCCGGGATATTATCGCAAATATCCTTAGGAAACGATTTAACGCTTGATATAAAGCCTGAATTGGATGTTTATAACCTTTCAAGCCCATACAAAGGAACTGCTCTTCATTATGAGAGTAAGAACCAGATATGGTTTTTCTGCCCAACTATAAGTAATATCTTTATTTCAACTGTTTTAATATACGATTATGTCAACAGAGCGTGGACAAAGAGGGTTATCCCTCAGGAAATAACCTGCGCTATGAGGCTTAATGACTCTATATACAGCGCAAGCAGCGACGGGAAAGTCTTTCTTGAAGACTCGGGGCATACTTTTGACGGAAAAGCTATCGAATTTTTCTGGAAAAGTCCGTTTTTCTCGCTTGGTGAACCCAATTTGAGAAAGAGCGTTGAAGAGTTTTATTTTCTTCTTGATGATAACTATGACAATAATTTCCATTTTTCCACATGTAAAAACTTTGATTCTTCAATGTCAGATGATGCTGTAACCATTGAAACAAGCAGTATTTCTTGTCTGGTTTGGGATGGTGATAAAAACCTGTGGGGCTACGAATCTGAAGGCGCATATTGGACCAATTTGGGCGAAGGGGTTTATAAATCCGACATCACTCAGTCTAATTACTCTGTGCAGCTTTCTATAGAAGGTTCTGAGACTACGCATAACTTTGCTCTTATTGGTTTAGAGTTCAAAGAAGTATACTACGATTAGATTGAGACATTATGGCTAAAGGTTTTAAGAGAATAGTTCTTCACTGGAGCGCAGGCGGATATAGTCCAAACGCTCATGATAGACAGTGTTATCACTATTTAATAGATTCAAAAGGCAATGTTAGTAATGGGGTTTATCCTCCAGAAGCTAACCTGGACTGTTCAGATGGATTATATGCCGCACATACAGGCGGCGGAAACACAGGTGCAATCGGTATTGCAATGTGCGGAATGGCTAAATTTAATTACTCGACACTCTCCTCGCCGTTTCTACTGACAAAACTTCAGGTAGAGGCGGCTTTTTCTTTCACTGCAAAGCTTTGCAAAAAGTACAACATTCCTGTGTTGAAAGATACTGTGTTGACTCATTTTGAATTTGGGCTTGATAACCCGAAGACAAGCAGCAGCGGAAAAATAGACATAATCTATCTTCCACCTTACCCTTCTGTACACAAGTATCAGGTCGGTAACTTTATCCGCTCAAAAGTCAAATGGTACTTAGAACACACTTAATTCAGGCTGTTTTATTATGAAAGTTTTTCTCCTGCTTCAAAAGATTAATATCAATAATTTGTTTACTACTAAAGGCTATCAGCCCGCTGAATTCTTCCCTTTTAGGCGGGCGTAGCTGAATTAAAGAAAGGATTATCTATGACAGATAGTTACACAAACGCTTATGCTGCTTTTATACCTGAAGTTTGGAGTGCTAAGCTTGTTTCAACGCTTCAAAAATCTTGTGTGATGCTTCAATGCGTTAATACAAACTATGAAGGCGAGATTAAAAACGCTGGTGATACGGTTAATATTATTGTGCCGTCGGATGTTTCAGTATCGACATTTACCGGTGATGCGCTTACTTACAGTGAATTGGCACCGACTAACAAGCAGTTAGTTATTGACCAAAGAAAACTGTTTGCGTTCAAGATCAATGATGTTGCGGTTGCTCAGGCTAACACGGATATTATGGAAGCTCATATGGAGAACGCTAAAAAGGCAATTGAAGTGGCTCAAGACACATTCTTGCTTGGTAAGCACGTTGATGTTCCTTCTCAAAACGTTATCGGCGCTTCAACACCTATTTTGTTGACGGCAGAGAATATTTATTCTCAGTTCGTTGCGCTTGCTAAAACGCTTAAAAAATCAAACGCTGTCTCAAACGGCCAAAAACCATGGGTTATTATAAACCCTGATATTGAGGCTGTTTTGCTTCAGTCTGCACAGTTCACATCAGGCTATCAGCTTGCTGATGAAACCTTAAGAGAGGGCTCTATCGGCAGAATTGCAGGAATGGACGTGCTTGTCAGCACAAACCTAACTCCTGCGGATGATAAAATTAGCGTGTTAGCGGGGACAAATGATGCTATTACTTTTGCTTCTCAAGTGGCTAAAATCGAAAGTATAAGAGATACTCAGACATTCTCAGACCTTGTCAGAGGATTATACTTGTACGGCGCTCAAACCGTTGTGCCGGGCGCATTGGCTAAATTGGTAGTTGATGCTGCAGCAATGGCATAACTTTTTATATAAGTAAGATGCAGATTAATTCTGCATCTTACATCTAAATATAGGGTTTTATCGCTTATATACTGCCGTACATAACAGTTGTTGCGATTATTGGCGTAAAGTTCATTATGAAGAATGCCAAAAAGATAAGCAAGACCAGGAATGCAAAGGTTTTATGGGCATTATTGAAGACAAAAAGATTATTCTTTTTTGCTTTTTCCTGAGCGGCCTTAAACTCCTCTGTGC
>JAEYQN010000162.1 GCA_023409995.1 Cyanobacteria bacterium OH_CBB_238
CTGCTCTATCTAATGCAAATAAATTATTAGTTAAGCAACAAAAGGGTTTATCTAAAACTTCTGAACAGTATAAAGATATACAGAATCAAATAAACGATAATAACGATAAAATTCGTGAATGCACACAAAATCAAACAGAGTGGAATAATGCAATAGCGAATCTACCAATTACCAAACTAGAAGAATATGCAGATTTACTTGATAAGATTGATAGTAAAAACAAAAGTGATAACGATTTGAAATCAGCACAAGGAAAGAAGTTATCAGAAGCAGATTACAAGAAGTTAATTACCGATAATAATAATGCTTTGAATAATGAGAGTACTCTAAGTAATGCATATTACACATATTATCTCAAAGCATTAAAAAGCAAGGACGGAAATTTTAACGGTAAAAAGGCAAGCCTTTGGAGATCTATGTATTTAGATTCTCAGACAACTATAAACCAACTCAAGAGTGAGAATATAGATATAACAAATGCAATGAGAGATGATGTTAAATGGAGAGATTTTGAAGCTAATCATAAAAAAGCAGATTCATTAAATAGTACTCTCTCATCTATGTCTGACCTTCTTGGTGATTCCGGACTATATGATGATAAAGGTGATCTTAATGACAAGGGACTTTCAAAGGCTATTCTTAGTCTCAAGCAGTTGGAAAACGCTAGAACCGAAGTAAGTAATTATACTAAAGATATTCAAAATCTAAATTCACTTTATGCACAAGGTTATTATACTGAAAAAAATTATGCTGATAAACTAGCTGAACTTAAAGAAGGATTATACAATAGTGCAAAAGACGCAAAATCATTCCAAGATGCATTAGTAAATCTATATAAAGAACAGTCTAAAGCACAACTTGACGCTTTAAAAGAAGTTATTTCTGCTAGACAAAAGGCTATCGATAAGCAGAAAGAATACTATGACTATGGTAGGCAAATGTCTAGTAAGTCAAGAGAATTAAATAACATAAAACAGGAAATAGCAGCTTTAGAGTCTCTTTCCAATGCACATGATAAGGCTAATCAGGCAAAACTCAAATCACTCAAAACTCAACTACAGGAAAAGCAAGATGAATACGACGACACTGAATATGAGCATAAAATAACAGTCATCAATGAAGGTCTTGACGGATTAGTAGAATCGTTAGAGAAAACATATGATTCTTATATTTCTGAGTTGGAGACTAATTTAGATGAGACTAATAAAATACTAACAAACTTTAAGACTTTGTTTGGTAATTCATTTGATGATATAAGTAAATATCTTAAAAATGCTTTAAAAGGATATGGAATAATAAGTTCTACTATTACTGGTGGAGGAAAAAGTACAAATATACTTCCTGGTTTTGCTAATGGTGGATTAGTTAAGATTGTAAGACGTAATGGTGATGACGGAGTTGCTACTTTAGGTGGTGGCGAAGATGTTGTAAATAAAGCTATAACATCTATGTGTATAGATAATATTCCAAAGATAAATGGCATTACAAAAGCATTGTCTTCGATAGACTATGTTCCTAACAATACAGCTAAGACTAGTATTGTAAACCAATATGACAATTTAATTAACGTAGAAGGAAACGTTGATAAAAATGCTATACATGATATAGAATTAATTGTTAAAAAGGCACTTCTACAACAACAAAGAGAGAACGATTTCCAAATTAAAAGAATCAGAGGAAGATAAATTATAGAGAGTGGGAAACCACTCTCTATTTATATTGAGAGGTGGTGAAGAATGAATACTTATTTTACATACAACGGAATATCTAGTAAAGACATTTTATCTCAAGAATTATTTATATATACATTTGACAACACGACTGACATTTCTCTTTTAAAGAAGGAAGTTTTAAGGACTGAGAAATCTACAAAGAAATATAACTCACGTTCCTATGGTAATACATATTCAGAAAATGCACAAATTACATTTTCTATTGTGAAGGATGACAAAAGCGAGTTTACAACTGATGAAATAAGTACAGTTAATACTTGGCTATTTGAGGAAAACGACTGTAAACTTTGTTTTTATGACGACAATGATACTCTAATTGATGGGATTTATTATATAGGACAATTTAACAATTCTACAGGAAAAACAACAAGTGGAATTATAGCTATGACACTTACTTTTGAATGCGACTCACAATTTGCTTATCAAAATATTGATTTTTCTATTACTTCTGCTACTTCTGTCAATAAAGTTGTTAATTGCCAAAGTGATATAAAAGGAATTGACATATACCCAGTTTACACCATAACTCCTAACGAGAATGCAAATATTACTATAGCAAATACTACTACGTCTAAGTCAATTACGTTTAGTTGTCAAGCTGATACTCCGTTTATTTATAATACTGAGAATGGATACCTGTTAGATGAAAATAACAATCTAATCTCTTTTAATTCAAAGGGAATATTTAACGTAAACGATATTTCTTGGATTTCACTCGTAAGAGGCAACAATAATTTAACTTTTACTGGAAAATTTACAGTTGACATAAAAGCAAAAATTCCAAAGAAAGTAGGTGTACCATTTATATGATAGGTGAAAATTTCTTCTTAGTTAGTTCTGATGGTACTATTTTTGGAAAAATAAACGCATTTATTACGGATGATTCTTCCACTGTAAAATTAAATGATTTATGGGATTTTTCTTTTACTGTTTATAAAAAAGACAATCCATGTTATGACTTGATAAACGTTGGGATGTTTATAGAGACAGAGAAAGTATCATTCAAAATTATATCTCCACCTGAACTAAAAGTCGATTCTACTGGAGAATATAAAATGATTGATTCCACATCTTGTAAAACCATAGAATGCGAATTGTTGCAATACAAACTAGGTGAAAATTTCAAGATAAATACTGGTGAAGAAGATTCTTATGAATATTTAGTGCCTAGTAATCTAGATGAATTTGGAGTTAGAAAACAACAGATTGTAATTTATGATAAAAACAATCCAGAATTATCTTTAATGCACATTATTTTACAAGGAGTTCCTGGGTGGAAAGTTGGATACATTGATCCTATTTTAGCAAGCAAAAATTATTCGTTTTCTGGGAATAATTCTGTTTATGGTTTTCTTAAAGATGACCTACAAAAAACTGCAAAATGTCTTGTTAGCTTCGATATGAAGAATAAACTAATCAACATGGTAAAAATTGAAGACGTTGGTACCGACACAGGAATAGTTATATCGCTTAAAACATTGGCAAAAGAATTAAATATTAGTCCTTATGAGAAAGAAATTTATACAAAATATAAGGTTACTGGTGCAGACGGACTTACTATTCGTGACGTAAACTTTGGTTCTGATACGATTACAAACATAGATTACTATATGAGAAGTCCTTGGGTGCAAGAATCAGATAAGGTAACTACTCAAAACGGGGAGTATTCTTTAACCATTGCTCCTAAAACTACTTACGTAAACGATAGTTTTGTTAAAACATTAATCGCTAATGTTATGTGTTCCGATACTGACATTACTACTCTTCTACCACAAAGAGCATTTTCTTGGACTAGAGTATCGAGCGATGCGTCATCTGATGCGGAATGGAATAGATTTGGACATTATGGAAATACATTAAGATTATCAATGTCTGATTATGATGTTGGTTGCATTTTTTATTGTGAGTTTTATATTAATGATGTAATCAATTTGACTGATACAGAAGGACACACAATTTATGATACTAATAATAATCCTATAACAACATTAATTCCTAATCTAGTATTGCATACAGAAATAACTTTACAATCAATAATAGATAAATATACTTCATACAAAAAGGTAATGGAAACACAAAGGCCATTATATATCACTCAAGCAAGAAACTACGCTACTGCCCTAGAAAAATCTTCTGATTTATATAATCGCCAACCAATAGATCATGTCGAGTATGATTGGTATGATTATACAACCGAAGAATTAAATACGGAGTTATCCAAATATAATGATTTAATTGCTGTAGTAGAAAGTAATCCAGACTATCAAACAAATGGTGTCTTTGATATCAATAGATTAAAACAATATCTAGCATATTATAATTATATTTGCTTAAAGGATATAGTCTCTGATATCACATATGCAATCTCTCACTATAATGATAAAAATCGTAAACTTCAAAAGTCATGGGAAACGCAATGGGAGTTATTTGGTATTTCTGAATTGCAAACTAGAATGAGTTTGTATAAAGAACAAGTAGATGCTATGTCTCAATATTCCAAACCATGGAATAATTTAAGCGAAGCAGAAAAATCTGCACTGGGAATAACTCAAACATTATATAATTCATATAATGCTACTTATAATACTGCCAATACAAATTTAACTAATTGTACTGCTGAATACAATAAGAAAAAAACACAATACGATACATATATTTCACAAATGAATACATGTCAATCTAATATGGCATCCATTGCTTTATTAGCTGATTTGTCAAATTCTCTACATGGATTTACTCAGCAAGAAATAGAGTTAATACAATCGTTTTATAATCAGGCAGATTACTCTGATGAAAACTTTTTGGTTGATTCTTCGGATACTACAACGAGTAAAATTGATGTAGAGTTGGATTTGTATAACGCAGCAAAAGAGGATTTATATGAAAAATCTCAACTACAAGTTGAATTTACAACTACAATTGAAAATATTCTTCAAATTCCTGAGTTTGCTTGCTTCAAAGATTATCTTGAAGTAGGCAATTTTTGTTTGGTTGAAGATAATGATGGTGTTTTCCATAAACTAAGAATCGTATCTATGACATATAGTCCTATCTCAAATGATGTTGAAATGTCTATTTCATTCAGTACCATGATTAAGAATTATTATGGTGTTAGTGACTATAATCTCATTTTAGACAGTGAAATCTCTTCTGCTTCTAAATCTGGAGGTTCATCTTCTTCCGGTTCTTCAAGTGGCGGTTCAAATGGAGATAAAAATGGAGTTCCTTCGTATTTAATCAAGGCGTTGCTTAATAGCAACTTTTTTAATGGACGCTTTGATACACTAAAAGCTCAAACTATTCTTGCTTATGCTGCCGAGATTAATACTCTTCTAACAAATTACATTAAGACCGATCAAATCGTAGCTGATTCTGCTATTATGAAACAAATTCAAACCATAACATTTACCGCAACAACCACAACCGCTTTCCAATCATTTGTTGATGATTTACTTGCTAATCATGTAACAGCTAAAGCAATCTTTGGCGAAAAGATTAGTACTAATGATTTTATGGTTGGAAGTAGTGACGGCCGATTATTAATCCAGGACTCTACAATCTCTATAAAAGATTCTAACAATGTAACCCGTGTGCAGATAGGGAAAGATGCCAATAGCAATTTCTCATTTATCATCTGTGATGCTAGTGGAACTGGGACAATAATTGATAGTAATGGCGTTACGGAAAGAGGTATCGCTAATGGACTAATTAAAGCAGAAAAGTTAGCTAACAGAAGTGAGACATATAGTGGTATATCTGGAGATAAATTAAATATCGACAGTGTGGTAACTAGTATTAATAACGGAAATACCACTATTTCGTCTGCAAAGGTGTATTTTGATTCAGTCAATAAATCATTAAATACAATGATTAGTGAAATGACTACGAAATATGATGGAGTAAGCGAAAGTCTAAGTAATAATTATTATACAAAAACAGAAACGAATAATCAAATTACCACTACTATTGGAACAACTACTATAACAAAGAGTAACGGGCAAATTGTGTTAATGAAAGATGCTCTCAATAGCGTAATAGATACGGCTACATCTCATACTCAGACTATCAGTTTACTACAACAAGATTTAGTGAATAAAGCTACTACATCTTCTGTTTCAACTTTAAGTGCAGATTTAACAGGGTTTAAAACTACGGTAAGCAACACTTATGCTACACAAAATGCGTTATCATTGTTGGGAAGCTCCGTAACTCAAAGCATGTCAGATTTCAAGGCAGAAGTTAAAGATATATATATACCTACTGCTGTTGCTGAACTTGGAATATACTCAGTAACGCTTACGTCGGATACTGGAAATACCTATAGCGAAGATAAAATGTCTAAACTAATATCGGCTAAAGTGGTTCAGTCTGAAACTAATATAACTCCAGATTTACCAGAAAGAGCATTCCTTTGGACTAGAAAATCCATTGATCCATTAGCAGATGAAAGATGGAATTCATTAGGTCATTATGGGAAAACGTTGGCTGTTACTTCTGCTGATTATGATGATGATTGCTTATTCTGTTGCGATGTAACATTGACAGAGTCTGAAGATTTATTAGATACGGATGGGCAACCAATTACTGATACTATGGGTGATACGATTACCGTATTAGTTCCTACTGATATCTTGCACGCAGAAATATCAATGCAGGCTTCCACTAAGAAGATGAAAAGTACTATTGAGGTATTGTCAAATAGGATTAATCTTGGTGTAGATGTTAATGGAAAACTTACTGCTATTGGAATTAATGGATTGAAGAATTCAGTTGAAATTGATTCTAGTATTCTACAATTAACTGGTGCGTTACAGTCAGCTAACTATATGGCCGGAAGTACTGGAAGTAGATTAAATCTTAGTGATGGTTCATTTGTTAGTAAGAATTTAAGTTGGGATTCAAATGGAACGTTGACTGCAAATAATGGTGTTTTTAATGGAACTGTAAATGCTACTAATGGGAATATAGCAGATTTTATACTATCAAGTAGTGGAATGTCTAGAACATCCGATGATGGATTAAATACGATTATGTTAAGACCAATACAACCAAATAAATCATACGGGGTGTTTTATATTGGGACAAGAGAAAGTGTAACTGATCCTTGGACATATCCAGTTCGATTAAATGGAGACGGATCAGCCGTTTTTACCAGAGGGAAAATTGGCGACCTCACAATAGACGATAACGGTATTAATAATCCAAATGAAATTAAGATAACAAAGTCTGTTTTAGAACTAGGAAGCTGGGACTCTTATACCGGTGTTGGTAATTTAATACAAATAAATAAAGCTGGATTAACACTACGTAATGGTGTTAATGG
>JAEYQN010000166.1 GCA_023409995.1 Cyanobacteria bacterium OH_CBB_238
AGGATGGCATATCTTGGGGGGAAAAGGCTCGACGGAATTTGGTATCGGAGCAACCATTGCGGAAGTGGCAAGGACAATACTGGGCAATGAAAGAAAGGTGCTACCAGTATCTGTTTTATTGAATGGAGAGTATGGACAACAGGATGTATATGCTAGTGTACCCGCAGTTCTTGGCAATCAGGGGGTTGAAGAAATTATAGAATTGCGATTGACAGAATCAGAAAAAAAGTTGTTTCAACATTCATGTAACACTATGAAAGAGAATTATAAGTTTGCAATCTCTCTATAGAGCATAAATATTATAAAATTTGGAGGATCATTATGAAAAAAAAATTGGTATTAACACTAGCGTTGGCATTAGCAGTAACAGGACTTACTGCTTGTGGCAGCACAAGAACTTCTACTGCAGTAACAAAAGATGAATCTGTGGCAGCTCAAGCAGACGAAGTGGCAACAGATTCATCTTCGATCGAGGAACCTGTAACGGTCACATTAGGTGTAGTCGGTTCCATCTATGAGGAACTCTGGGCGCCAGCAAAAGAAAAACTTCTGGAAGAAGGAGTCAATCTTGATATCCGGCAATTTTCAGATTATACAACACCTAATAATGCACTTGCAAACGGAGAAATTGACTTAAATGCATTCCAGCATCAAATTTTCTTAGATACAGAAATTACAAGTAACGGATATAAAATCGAACCAATCGGATATACATTTATCATTCCCTTAAATCTTTATTCCAACAAAGTAGCATCCATAGATGAAATAAAAGATGGAGATAAGGTAGCAATTCCGAATGATGTGACAAATGGCGGCCGGGCTTTAAAGGTACTGGAAGCAGCAGGCCTTATCACGATCAAACAGGATGCAGGATTTAACCCGACAGTGGATGATATTGATACCTATACGGTCAAAATAGAAATCACGCAGCTTGCTGCTAATACGATCCCGTCGGCATTAGAAGATGTGACAGCGGGTATTATAAATGGAAATTTTGCTCTTGACTTTGGTCTAAAAGTAGAAGATGCAATCTTTGCAGACACGAGCCTTGATGAATCCAAATACTGGAATTTAATTGCAGCTTCAAGTGAAGATCTTAAAGATACCACAAAAGTTGAAATCTATCAAAAGGTCGTAAAAGCATTCCAGACTGCTGAAACAGAGTCCATCTTTAAAGAAAATTATGGTGGTTATTTTATAAGTGTAGGATGGGATAAGGATTTACTATCGAAATAATAGGGAGTTTGTAATGAGCATTGATTATAGTAAACTTTATAATAAAATTCCTGATAAATATCGCATCCTTACGGAACAAATAGATCCCATATATCTCAGTGATTCATTAGGAAGATTAAAAGGTAGTGCTGATGCAGTCATTAGGCCAGTCAGCACGGAAGAAGTAAGTACTATCTTGCGTTTTGCGTATGACAATGAAATACCTGTGACACCAAGAGGTGCAGGAACCAATTTGGTTGGCTCCACGGTTCCGGATCATGGTGGTATCATACTTGATTTGACATTGATGAATCGTATGATAGAACTGGATTATGATACGTTTACCGCAACGGTGGAATCCGGTATGATCTTGCAGGATTTTCAGGATTATGTGGAGAAAAAAGGATTATTCTATCCACCGGATCCAGGCGAAAAAAGGGCAACGATTGGAGGGAATATCAGTACCAATGCTGGTGGAATGAGAGCTGTAAAATATGGAGTTACAAGAGATTATGTGATGGGTCTTGAAGTAGTACTTTCAAACGGAAGTGTCTTAAACTTAGGTAGTAAGAACTGCAAAGATAGTTCGGGACTTTCCCTTAAAAATTTAGTCATAGGTTCGGAGGGAACCCTTGCGGTTATCACAAAATGTATTTTAAAGCTCGTTCCGAAACCAGAATCGTCTGTAAGTGCGGTGGTTCCTTTTGATAGCCTGGAAGCAGGAATAAAGAATGTATTACACATAATAGAAGAAAATGTAAATCCTACTGCAATTGAATTCGTAGAACGAAAAGTGATAAAACTGGGAGAAGACTATCTACATTTACAGTTTCCATACCCAGAGGCTCAGGCATATATCATTCTCACTTTTGATGGTAGAGGCAGGGAAGTATATGCAAATATGGAACGAGTAAAGCTTTGCTTGAAAAGGATGCCTTGGCCTTTATTTTGCTGGAAGATGAGGAAATGATCTCTAATGTATGGAAACTTCGCGGTGCACTTGTAAAAGCGGTTGAGGCTGTGTCAGAGCAAGAACCAGTTGATATTGTGGTTCCAATCAATAAAACAGCAGAATTTGTTAGGTTCGTAAATAAACTGGAAAAGCAAACAGGAATGCAGATGATTAGTTTTGGCCATGCGGGTGATGGAAATGTACATCTATGCGTAGTTAGGGGTAATCGAAAGCAAGAAGAATGGGAGACCGAGAAACATAAGAATATGACACTGTTATACAGAAAGGCTCATAGTCTTGGAGGACTTACTTCCGGGGAGCATGGAATTGGATTAACGAAAAAAGAGTATTTTATCAATGAGACTGACAGGAGTTATTTAGAGCTCATGAGGATGGTAAAGATTGCTTTTGATGACAGAAAAGTTTTAAATAGTCATAAATCTTATAGTAGAATGGAGGACGAATGAAAGAGTTAAGTAACAGAACAGCTAGTTTTACAGATTCTGTGATAAGAAGAATGACACGTATTTCAAATGCATATGGTGCAGTCAATTTATCGCAGGGGTTTCCGGACTTTGAACCTCCAAAAGCAATCACGGACAGACTTTCTAAGGTCGCATACGAGGGACCACACCAATATGCAGTAACCTGGGGCGCTTCCAACTTTAGAGAAGCACTTTCAGCAAAACAGGAGCATTTTACTGGAATGAAACCAGACCCGCATTCTGAAATTGTCATAACCTGTGGTAGTACAGAAGCAATGATGGCATCCATGATGTCGGTCACAAACCCGGGAGATAAAGTCATTATATTTTCTCCTTTTTATGAGAATTATGGAGCAGATGCCATTCTTTCGGGAGCAGATCCCATCTATGTTCCATTGAATCCGCCTTTCTTTGGATTTGATGCAGATCTATTAGAGGATGCCTTTCGGCAGGGAGCAAAAGTATTAATCCTTTGTAACCCTTCCAACCCGTGCGGTAAAGTATTTTCATTAGAGGAATTAAAAATCATAGCGGAACTTTCTATCAAATATGACACGTATGTGATTACAGACGAAGTATATGAACATATCATTTATGCGCCTTATCAACATATTTACTTAGCAACGCTGCCTGGAATGAGAGAGAGAACGATTATCTGCAGTTCACTTTCTAAGACTTATTCGATTACCGGGTGGAGGCTTGGGTATGTAATAGCTGCACCAGATATCATTGACAGAGTAAAAAAAGTACATGATTTTCTTACGGTAGGAGCCGCTGCACCGTTAATGGAAGCAGCAGTAACAGGACTTCAGTTCAAAGATGAATATTATAAGGAACTGAAAGAGCATTATACCCATAAGAAGAATATTTTCCTAAATGGATTAGAAAACATAGGACTCAACTTTACAGAACCTCAGGGAGCCTATTATGTTCTGGTGGATATTAGTGAATTCGGATATAGCAGTGATTTGATATTCTGTGAGGAGCTGGCAGGTAAAGTAGGAGTGGGAGCGGTGCCAGGTTCCAGTTTTTTTAAAGAAGATGTAAGCCATCTGATACGCTTTCATTTTGCTAAAAAAGAGGAAACTTTATTAAAGGCACTTGATAACCTGTCAGAAATACATAGTAAAATGAGATAAGTTAAAAAGGAATGCGACCTTATTAGGTGGCATTTCTTTTTTTCCCATAAAGCTGATATTTGGAGCATGTATTTAGAATCATTTTGTAATAGATAAAAGGTATAACCAGCTATTAGAAATTGGATTGACAAACGGTTATGGAATGCTATACTTATATCATATTAAATCTATAGGAATAAGATGAAAGGAAAAAGAATGCTTGAAACTGGGGAGAGTATAACGGCCAAAATATGTGCTTTTGCAAGAGCAAATC
>JAEYQN010000087.1 GCA_023409995.1 Cyanobacteria bacterium OH_CBB_238
TAACAAGTATATATACATCACAACAGATGTCAGATGCATATGAGTCATTGGGCGAGAATGCAAGTGAATCACAAATTGATACCAAAGTGAATCAAATGCAAGCAATGATGGAGAAATATCAAGCTAAACAAGATGCACTAACATCATCAGATAGCGCAAGATTGGCAAGTATTCAAGTCATAGACAATCAGATTGACTTGGAGATGAAGAAAATCGAGACAGAAATTAAGACAACGACAGCCGAGATGGAATCTGTGGAAAAAGCAGAAGATTCAGCAATCAAGGCAGCTGCACCGAAATACAGCGGAGGCGCAGGTTAAGGAAGGAAAAAAAGAGGGCTCATACGAGCCCTCTTTTTTATTAATAAATTATTAACAATACGGTATTTATCCTTTATTTGAAGTGCTTAAAATAAGTTATGTTTTTTTGTTTATTTGACAAAGTGCCATAAATCCCATTAGAATATATGGAATATGAAAATGGATTCTTTAAAAATAACTGCAAGCCTAGAAGACTATCTAGAAGCTATTTATGAAATAATAGAAGAAAAGCAAGGTGTTAAAGCAATTGACATATCAAAGCGTCTTGGTGTTGGTAGATCGTCGGTTACAGAGGCTCTAAAAAATCTTGCGGATAAAAAGCTTGTAAATTATGGAAGATATGAAGTTATATCTCTCACTCACCTTGGTGAAAAAATAGCTAAACGTGTCATAAAAAAACATGAGGCTCTATATTATTTCTTTTCAAAAATACTTGGCACGTCACCAGAAGAAGCCGAAGAAAATGCTTGCAAAGTAGAACATGTTATCTCTGAAAGTGCTTTTGACAGACTATTAGCATTGATTGAGTACAACAAACGAACACATGAAAGTTCTGAACAGTTTGAGAAAAATTTTCAGAAATTTTATCAAAGTTTTCAAGCTGGAGATTAGAACATAAAGCCTAAGCATCTTGATATTATGGCACCAACGAGAACTGACACAGCGAATGTTGAGACCCATAATACAATAGCTTCTTTTACGCCTCTTTCTTTAAAGATTACGATTAGTGTTGCAATACAAGGCACAAAAAGAGTTACAACTACCGAAGCAACCAATATTTGCAAAGGGGTCAAAACTGAAGCGGCTCCATTAATACCTGCCATTTCAAGCAATCCAACTGAAGCGAAGTCTCTTCTAATCAACCCCATAACAAATATATCTGAAAATTTAGGTGGTAGGTGCAGCATAGTAACTACAATTGGAGACAAAGCTTTTTGTAGCCAATCTAGGACTCCCAAATATGCAAGAAGAGATATTATAACTGATGTTACTGCAAATAAAGGAATAGCCTCTGCAACAAAATTCCAAACCCTATAGAATGTTTTTTCTAAAGTATTTTTTATAAGAGGAAGTCTAATTGGAGGTAAATCTATCAGCAAATCAGTAGCTTGTCCTTTTAATATTTTATTTAATGCAGTACCAGTTAAGATGATCAAAGAAAAGATCACCGCAATATAAATCAACCAAACTTTTAGCCCTCCAACCGCAGCTAACAACGCCATAATAATACCTTGTTGAGCAGCACAAGGTATTGCTACACCAAGGATAGCAGTTGCAATTGTTCGCTCTTTTTTAGTTCCCAAAATTCTTGTTGTAATTGTTCCCATCGCACCACAGCCAAAACCTAACAATAACGGAATTATTGCTCTTCCATTTAAGCCTATTTTATTCAAAATATTATCTGTTAAAACAGCAAGTCTGGGCAAATATCCTGAATCTTCGAGCAAAGCCATAAAAAAATAAAAGGCGGTAATTATCGGCAACAAGACTGCAAAGACAATTTCTATACTCATTGTCAAAACACCGAATTCACCAACCAAAACTTGCTTTACTACATCAAAACTAACAAATTGATTAACAACTGATGTCACAGCTGGAATATAATATTTTTCTATTTCACCATACACATAATCAACAACCGAGCCAGCAACAAACACTCCTAGGAGTTGAAATAATAAATACAAAATAAGAATTGCTGTAATGGATCCAATAATAGGATTAAGCAACCAACGTCCTAAAACTTCCCCAAAACGTTCCCTATACTCACCCTGTTTCACTACTTCATTTATTAAATAACTTACCTGAGCAACCCTTTGAGAAAGAATCAAGTCTTTTAAATCGCTCGAGGTAGAGCCAGACTCTATATTTACAATTTGATCATAGTATTCATCAGGCTCTTTATCAATAAAAGCTTCTTTAACTGCTGGGGTAATAAAACCAGAAACAACTTGTTTTTGTTCTCGTATTAGTTCAATAAGCTTTGCCAATCCCTGCTTATTTATTGCAACAGTTGAAATAACAGGAACTCCGAGTAATTGAGATAACTTATCACAATCAATCATTACACCGCGTTTATTTGCTTCATCAATTTGATTAACAACAACAATTAAAGGAAAACCAAGATCAATCACTTGTTTTGTAAGATATAAGTCACGATCAAGAGTCAAAGCACCAACAACATTTACGACAATATCCGCTGTTTTTAAAATTGTTTGCGTAACAATTTCGTCATCAGTGTAATTACCAAGGCTGTAGGCTCCAGGTGTATCAATTAGCTCACCAAAATCACAGTGAGCAGTTGAAATATCAACTGTCGTACCAGGAAAATTGCTAACTTCTACATAAACACCAGACAAGTAATTAAAAATAACTGACTTGCCAACATTGGGATTCCCAATAAGTACAATTTTTGGAAGACACTCTTTTTTATTTTCACCACTAGTTACGACACAAGAATTAGAACAACTATTACAATTTTTACAGCCAAATAAGCTCATATTAATTACTCAATGCTAACATATATTTTTTTTGCTAAAGAGTTACCAACAGCCATTCTTTGTTGTTTTTTACCAATTATGATAGGACCAACTTTTTCAATACATTTAACTTCTTCACCTGTAAACAATCCAAAACGCATTGTTTGGCATCTGGTATAATTATCCGCGAAGTCAGCAATTTTACAAGTATCGCCTTTTTTTAATTCAGCTAGTGTTTTCATTGCAAATTCATTGTTTTAGTACACTAACATTGTATCACTCGCCAAACATTTTTTCAATACTAATTATAAATATAAAAACAAATCTACATAGTTCCCAGAATATAAAGAATAGTACAAATTTTAACATGATTTGCAAACAGGTGTATTAAAGCACTATAATTACTGTAACTATAAATATTAAAGTTATAAATAACGAGGTCAGTATGAAGAATTTTTTATTATCACTAATAGTACTTATTTGTTTATCAGCTTCAGCATTTGCTTATCCAGTAGCCTTCAACACCAAAACCTGCAAATACCACAAATTAAGCTGCACTTGGGCGCAAAAGTGTACAAAAAACTGCGTAAAAATAGATCATAAAGAGGCAATAAAGCTAGGTGGCAAACCTTGCAAAGTTTGCGGCGGATAAGGCACTGTATCTAATTATCAAATTTTGTCAACTCAGACACAGAAACACCTAAAGCATCTGCAATATCTATCAATGTATCTATATGAGGTTTTGAAAAGGCAATCTCGATTTTACCCATAAAATTCAATCCCTTACCTATTTTTTCGGCAAGCTCTTGTTGAGTTAGATTCCTTTCCTTTCTGAATCTTTTAATATTTTTACCAAGTTTTTTATAAAAATCATCGTTCATACGTATAGTCTAAACGTAAACTTTTGTTAATTATACGTTTTGACAATACGTTTTATGTTAAGTTATTAACTAAATCATAAAACTAAAGGAGAATTTAAATGCATATAGAAGACAGAGATGCCGAAATAGCAATGAACTTAAACCAAATAATATCATTAGCCGACTTAATTATGGATAAAGACGAAACAACAAGTACAAATATTTTAACTATTAGAGATTTAGCGGAAATTGGACTAAGAAAGATTTTAGATAAATAATTAAAATGTCGTAGAAGGGACTTGAACCCTTACAGATTGCTCCACACGCCCCTCAAGCGTGCGCGTCTACCATTCCGCCACTACGACAAGGTTTAATTTCTCTATAAATATTAATTGACTAAAAGAATTTAGTCAACAATGAAAAGAATTTACAAAGTTTACACCCTATAAGATTTCAGATAAAATTTTAGCTAGAGGAGAGTTCATGAATTTTATCTGGTATTTTATAATTATTGTGTCTATTGTTGTTGGCGCATATACAGGCAAACTTAACGATGTTGTCAATTCTATTATGACAGGAGCTGAGACATCTATTCAGATAGTCATTTCAATTATGGGAATAATGGCTTTTTGGCTTGGAATAATGAAAATCGCAGAAAAATCAGGAATTGTTGAATTCATATCAAAATTACTAAAACCAGCTGCAAAATGGCTCTTTCCTGAAGTTCCAGAAAATAACAAAGCCATTGGGGATGTAGCTATGAATTTCTCGGCAAATGCTCTTGGGCTAGCAAATGCTGCCACTCCCATAGGTATAAAAGCAATGGAAGAATTGCAAAAATTAAATATAGATAAAAATTCCGCATCAAACCCAATGTGTACCTTCTTAGCAATGAACACTGCAGGGTTTCAACTTGTTCCCGCAACAGCAATTGCTGTTTTAGCAGCAAATGGAGCAAAAAATCCAGCGGAAATTATAATTCCTACATTGATTGTCACAAGCATAACTTTTACACTCGCGGTATCAATGGCAAAAATTATGCAAAAAGTTTATCCGCCACAAACACCTCAAGAGGAGGTAGAAAAAAATGCATAGTGTAAAAATAGTGCTAGATTGTATTTCCTTATGGACGTTACCGGTAATCATATTAGTTATCCTTAGCTGGGCAATTATTAAAAAAGTACCAATCTATGAAGTTTTCGTGGAAGGGGCAAAAGACGGTGTAAAGGTCAGCATCAATATTGTTCCATATTTAGTGGCAATAATTGTAGCAATATCAATGCTTCGAGCCTCTGGTGCAATCGACTTATTTGCAAGCTCCTGTTCAAATATGCTAAACCATTTAAAAATCCCCGTTGACATACTACCCCTAGCTATAGTTCGGGCGCTTTCGGGCAGTGCAGCTTTAGGAATATTTTCAGAAATAGCGAAGACCCACGGGGCTGAAGACTATACAACAAAATTGGGTGCAATAATGTTAGGCAGCTCTGAAACAACTTTTTATGTACTGGCTGTATATTTTGGTTCAGTCGGCATAAAAAAATACCGTTTCGCATTGGCAACAGGACTGTTTGCAGATATTGTAGGAATAATCGCATCAATAATTGTTGCGAAACTCTTTTTTATGTAAAAAATGATGAAATTAATTCAGTAAATTAAGCGCTTTTATTGTTTTTTATTATATGATAATTAGGTAGTTTTTTGAGAGCAGAATTATGTCTAATAAATTAAGATCGGTTATCCTTGCTGCGGGTAAAGGCACAAGAATGAAATCTGATTTACCAAAAGTATTACACCCTATTTTCGGCAAACCTCTCTTGGGTTATGTTATAGACGCCGTAAACAACACAAATTTAGCAGACGAAAACTATATTATAGTCGGGCACAAGTCTGAACTTGTTGAAGAATACGTATCAAAAGAGTATAAAAATGCTAAATGTATTCTACAAGAACCACAGCTAGGAACTGGTGATGCAGTAAATAAAGCATACAATGACTTATTAAATTTTGATGGAGAAGTCATAATACTTTGTGGAGATGCGCCACTAATAACAAGTGAAACAATAAAGAAATTTGTCGACATACACAGAGAACACTCTAGTTCATTAACAGTTATGTCAGCAATATTCGAAAACCCTACAAATTATGGCAGAATAGTACGAGGTCAAGATGGCGGTCTCAAAGCCATAGTAGAAGAAAAAGACGCAAATCAAGAAGAAAAAGCTATAAAAGAAATTAACGCAGGGATATATTGTTTGAATTGGAAAAAAATATCACCTGCTTTTTTAAATTTAACCTGCAACAATGCACAAGGTGAATACTACCTCACAGACATAGTTTCATGGGCTGTTAATCAAAACCTGAAAACACAAGCTTACGTGCTAGAAAATAATGAAGAAATATTCGGCATAAATTCAAAAGCACATCTTGCTGAAGCAACAAAGATGTTAAATACAAAAACAATAAATAAACTATTAGATGATGGCGTATCTATTGTTGATCCAAACAGTGCATTTATTTCACCGGAAACAACAATTGGTGCAGACACGGTTATTTATCCTAACGTATATATCTCTGGAAAGAATACAATAGGTAAAAACTGTAAGATAGGTCCGTGTGCTCACATCAGAGATGGAGCTTTAATTGGTGATAATGTAAGAATTGGAAATTTTGTCGAGATAAAAAAATCAGTTATAAAAGATAATACAAATGTTTCACACCTTAGCTACATTGGAGACAGCGAACTAGGAAGCAAGGTAAATATAGGAGCAGGAACTATAACTGCAAACTATAATCCAATAACTAAAGAAAAATCAAAAACAATAATCAAAGATGGGGCAAGTACTGGCTCAAACTCAGTATTAGTAGCACCCGTTATAATAGAAGAACAAGCATCAATTGCTGCCGGAAGCGTAATAACAAAAGACATTGAAGCATATTCGCTTGCAATAACACGCTCTCCACTTAAAACAATAAGAAATTGGGTAAAAGATAAAATTAATTGTATAACTAAATAATGCTTTAGGAGGCAAAAATGGAACTTCAGATGGCTTTCCCTCAAGGTGAAAAGACAATAAACCCAACGCATGATATTAAATTATTTGCGGGTCGTTCAAACTACAAATTAGCAGAAGAAATAGCTGATTACCTAGGAACAACTGTTGGTCCGATGATTATAAAGAATTTTGCAGATGGTGAAATATATGTACAAGTTCAAGAAAGTATCCGAGGAGACGATGTATTTATTATCCAACCACTCTGTAATCCAGTTAATGAAAACTTAATGGAATTATTAATTATAATTGATGCTTTTAAAAGGGCAAGTGCAAAAACAATTACAGCAGTAATTCCTTACTATGGTTACGCTAGACAAGACCGAAAAACATCGGGAAGAGAAGCGATCACTGCAAAACTGGTAGCTGACTTATTAACAACAGCTGGTGCAGACAGAGTTTTGGCAATGGATTTACATACAGGTCAAATCCAAGGTTTCTTTAATATCCTTGTTGACCACATTTTTGCAACACCTGTTCTCGTTGACTACATAAAAAACTTAAACATAGCACCTGAAGATATGGTTGCAGTGAGCCCAGATACGGGAGGGGTTCCAAGAACCAGATATTTTGCAAAAGAAATGGAATGCTCACTTGCAATTATAGATAAAAGAAGAGACAAGCATAACGAAGCAATTGCTAGTCATGTAATTGGTGACGTAAAAGATAAAATTTGTATAATGTTTGATGACATAATTGACACTGCAGGAACCATTTGTGAGGCAGCAAAGTTGTTGAAATCAAAAGGTGCAAAAGACGTTTATGTATGTGCTGCACACCCTATTTTCTCAGGACCTGCACTTGGAAGACTAGAAGACGCACCAATCAAGGAAGTTATAGTTACAAATACCATTCCTCTTGAAGTAGACAACATTCCTGAAAAAATAACGCAATTAAGCGTAGCGCCTTTATTAGGAGAAGCTATCTCTAGAATTCATGATGACGAGTCTGTAAGTTCGCTTTTTGGATTTGAGAAAGAATACAAAATTTAGTTAAATTAAACTATCTACAAAAAAGAGAGACGACAAGTCTCTTTTTTTATGCTTTTATATATCTTTTGCTCCAATTCTATTTTTGACTTAGAAAGAGCGCTAAATCTGAGTATTTTCTTAAGAAACTTTAATTAATTTAAAGAAAAAAGATTTTTCTTTAAATTTATTAAAATTAATGTTATTATATTAATATTAAAAGGAAACGGCCACACCGTTTCTTTTTTTATTAGCAACAACATACCAGTTTCATAAGGATAAGCAGATGAAAAATGAGAAGAAACATGAATCAAGCAGTCAGGGAAAAATCGAACACTTTAATAAACATGAAGTTATAGATAAATTGATTCCTCTTGTTGAAAATACCGCAATAAGATTCAATCTTATACCTGTTGAAATTGATTTTTCAAAAGAAAATCATCGATGGTTTCTTAGAATATTTATATACTCTCCAGCCAGAGAGATAACTCTTGAAGATTGCGAAAATGTCTCTAGGAGTCTGGGTGACTTCTTAGATGAGCTTATACCAGTCAAATATTATCTAGAAATAAGCTCACCAGGAATAGAAAGAAAGTTAAAATCAGATAAAGAATATTCTATATTTAAAGGAAAAGATATCACCCTAAAAATAAAAAATGCAATTGACGATAGCTTTGATAAACAATTTGTGGCAAAGATTGTTGAATTTGATGAAAACAATGGGCTAACGATATATAGCTATAAAAATAAAAAAGAAATGATTGTCAAAAAAGACAACATAATATACGCAAAATTATATTCAAGTGACATATAGGAGACAAATTATGATTAAAATCGGAACAGCGCTATTTGAAGCGTGTGAACAACTGGAAAGAGAAAAAGGAATTTCTAAAGAAGTTATTATAGCTTCACTATGTGATGCAATGGTAACAGCTTATAAAAAGCATATAAAAGTAAAAGAAGCACCAAATGTTGAAGCTATACTTGACGAACAAAGTGGAGAAATAGGTGTTTTCAGAACAAAACTTGTCGTTGAAACGGTTGAAGATGAAAACCTTGAAATTTCATTAGAAGATGCAAAAGAAATAGATGATGAAGTTGAATTAGAAGACGAAGTCAAAATAGAAGTTACGCCTGAAAATTTTGGCAGAATCGCTGCTCAATCAGCAAAGCAAGTTATAACTCAAAGAATAAGAGAAGCTGAAAGGAAGTTAGTTCTTGATGAATTCCTTGATAAAAAAGGAACTTTAACAACAGGTATTATCCAAAGGGTTGAAAACAGAAATGTAATAGTTAATATAGGTAAAACTGACGCTATAATGCCAGTAAAAGAACAAATTCCTGGCGAATACTACAAATCTGGCAATAGAATCAGAGTTTTTGTACTTAATGTAAAAGAAACTTCAAGATTGCCTCAAGTAATAGTTTCTCACGCTCACCCTGAAATCGTAAGAGAACTTTTTGAACTTGAAGTTCCTGAAATAGAAGACGGAATAGTAGAAATCAGATCAATCTCAAGAGAAGCTGGATTTAGAACAAAGATAGCAGTTTCAAGCAATGATCCTGATGTGGATTCTGTTGGTGCTTGTATTGGACCAAGAGGAAGCAGAATTCAAACAATTATTGGCGAACTTAGAAATGAAAAAATTGATATAGTAAGATACTCTGATGATCCTGTAGAATACATCGTAAATGCACTTTCGCCAGCAAGAATTGTCTCCGTGGATATCCTGGCAGATGATGAAACATCAAGAGAAGCATTGGTAATAGTTCCGGATGATCAACTAAGTTTAGCAATAGGAAGAGAAGGTCAAAACGTAAGACTGGCTCACAAACTAACAGGTTGGAAAATAGACATAAAGAGCGTGTCTCAAGCTGAAACAATGGAAAGAGAAGCTCCTGCATCATTTACAGAACCTGAATACACAGAAGAAGTTTCTGAAGTTGATGAAGAGATTGAAGAAGAATCAATTGTTGAAGAAGAATATGCGGTTGATGAAGAAGACGTTACTTCATTAGAAGGTAGCGAAGAAGAAGTTACTGAAGAAGAATAATAATTAGCTCAATTCAATTAAAAGAGGCCGATACACTCGGTCTCTTTTTGTTTAAAAAGATTAAATAGAAAAATAGATTAGATATTAAGATATATGCATAAAATCTTAATTGAGTTAAAATATAATGGGATCAGAAAGAGTATTGTTATGAAAAAACTATTGTCGACTATTTGTTTATTGTCAGTTCTAGGTATAATGCCTTGTCTTGCAGACGATGTATATTCAGATGATGACTATGTTGATAACGCATATTATCAACAAGGGCTTCAATATTTACAGAGTTTTCAATACACAAGTGCTATAAATGAATTCAAAAAAGCTCTCCGAGAAAACCCTGCAGACCCTTCCGCAAAAATAGGGATAACAAACGCTTATATCTCAAGAGCAGCATATTACAATAACAAAAGTCAAGAATACCAGAAAGCAGTAAACGACTTAAGATCAGCGCTTTTCTACATGAAATATTACGATGGAATGAACAATGACTACAATAGTTCTGTTGCTATATCCTCAGCACAGCAGAATTTAGATAATCTATTTTCCGCACTTAAGATTGACACTTCAACAAAAGCAAAACTAACTGCAGCCAAAACACTGAGGGCTCAAGGTGAATTTGCAGCTAGTGCCTATGAGTTATTTCAAATAATTAATGATAATCAGTATAGAAAAGAAGCATATGTCGGAATCGGCGATATAATGAAAATCTTAGGGCAAAATCAAAAAGCAGTTTTTTACTACGAAAACGCGGTTAAACTGGACGATAAAAATGCGGATCTTCACTTAAAATTAGCCAGAGCTTATGAACAAATAGGTAATCCTGATGGGGCCGCAACAGAATATAATTCAGCACTTCAAAAATCTGCGGAAAAGGAAGATATACTACTTTCATTACAAAAAATATGGCAACAAAAAGTCGCAGCTAATCCAAATGATGCTGAGTCACATGCAAACCTTGGTGTTGTTTATCAGAAACAGAAAAATTTTGTAGCGGCTATGGAAGAATACCAAAAAGCTGAAACATTAAATCCAACAAATGTTAATACACGACTTAATTTAGCAACATTATATCAATCTCAAAAAAATTACGATGGAGCTATAGCAGCATATAATTCAATAATTCAACTCTATCCGAATCACGTTGAAGCTCACATCTATAAAGCTCAATGCCTAAAAGAATTAGGACAAAATCAAGAAGCAATTCAAGAATATAAATTAGCCTTAGGTTATGACCCTAATAATAAACAAGCAAGGGAAGGAATGTTTGATCTTTTAAAAGCAACTATGCCAGCTGATCAAATATTATCATTCCTATATCAAAATGTACAAAATCAGCCTCTAAATTCAAGCACTTATTATCAATTTGCATATGAATTACACAAAGCAAACAAATTAGATGATGCAATAACGTTCTACAAAGAAACACTAAAGCTTGATCCTGCCAATATTGATGCCTATGTGAATTTATCCCAAGTATTCAGGCAACAAAAAAAGTATAGTGAGGCAATTGCAACTATAGATCAAGGTAAAAAATTAAATCCAACTAATACAACTATCTTAAATCAAGAAAAATCAATTAAAGTAGAGATGTCCTCCCTATCAATAAATGACGCAGGAAAATTATTTGAAGAAGGTGCTTATACCAAAGCGTTGACAGAATATGCAAAAGTCCAACCAGCGACTGCAGAATCTTTATTAGGAATGGCCGCATCTTATCAAGCACTGGGACAATCACAAAGAGCAATAGAATATTATAAACGCGCTTTAACATTAGATCCATCCAATGCAGATGTATATTATTACTTAGGTGCGCTATATTCAGACATGGACAATTATGGTACCGCTCGTACATACCTTACCAAAGCAATAGCCATGGACAAAAACAATACAAAAGCTCAAGATATTCTAAAATTTGTAACTGAACAAGAAAATAATGCAATTCTTGAAAAGGCACTAAATTTATACGATCAGAAAAGGTATGTCGAATCATTGGCTATTATTAACAGCTTCATAGCGAAAAACCCAAATAATGGTACTGCTTATTATTACAGGGGACTCGTCTATGACGCACAAACAAAGTATGCTCTGGCAATTGCAGATTATCAAAAAACAGTAAAATTCGCGCCAGATATAACATTAGCGCATTACTCTCTTGCATTAGACCTAGATTCTGTGGGAAGACATCTAGAGGCTAAAGCTGCTTATCAAAAATATCTTTCTGCTAAACCAGAAGAAAATGACTACACAAAATATGCTAGGAAACGCATATCTCAGATAAAATAATGAATGAAATTAAAAGAAAAGAAATTAAAAGAAAAGCTACCCTCAAAGAAATAAAGATTGGAAGCTTAAAGCTTAACACTAATGTAAGTTTAGCCCCAATGGCAGGAATCACAGATTCTCCAGTCAGACAGCTTATAAGGAAATATACAAAAACAGCGCTGCTAAATACAGAAATGATTAGTTCAGAAGCACTTGTTCAACGTCCAACTGGCACTATTTTACATTATGAACGAGAAGAGCATCCTCTTATTTTTCAACTATCAGGCCACAAACCTCACTTGATGGCAAAAGCTGCAATGTTGTTAGAAGAGAAAGCAAGTGCAATAGATATTAACATGGGTTGCCCTGTTAATAAAGTTGTAAAAGGAACAGATGGCTGCGCTTTAATGAAGAATTCCGAACTTGCTGCCGACATAATAAAGGCAATAAAAGATAAAATAAATATACCAGTAACCTGCAAATTTCGTCTTGGATGGAGCCAAAATGAAATGAATTATGTTGAATTCGCAAAAAAAATGCAAAATGCAGGAGTTGATGCAATAACAGTACATGCCAGAACCAGATCACAAATGTACTCAGGTAATGCCGACTGGCGAAAAATAAAAGCGTTAAAAGAAGATATAACGATTCCAATATTTGCAAATGGAGATGTTGTAGACATTGATTCTGCAATTAAATGTATAGACGAGTCTGGCGCTGACGGCGTTGCCATAGCTCGAGGAGCAATAGGTGACCCCACTTTATTGTATAGAATAGAGCATTACTATAGATATGGGGAAAAATTACCAGTTCCATCAATAGCTGAAAGAATTACTTTATTAAAAGAACATATTGAGTCTGAAATCAATTTAAGGGGAGAGGATGTAGCACTGAAATTTATGCGAAAATTTTATCCCTACTACATAAGAGGATTCAGAGGCGGCTCTGAGTATAGATTTAACTTAGTACGTGAAGAATCATATAACACAGTGCTAAAAATACTTGATGAGATCATGAATATTGGATAAAAAATATTATACATACATTCTTCTGACCGAATCCAACACTTTTTATTGTGGCTATACAGATGATGTCAATAAAAGATTTAAAAAACATCAAGATGGAACTGCTGCAAAATACACAAGAGCTCATAAACCAATAGAAATAGTATACATAGAAGAATTTGCAACAAAACAAGAAGCGATGAAAGAAGAACATCGGATTAAAAAATTAAAACGACAGGACAAAGAGCTGTTAACTATTCAATATAAAAATAAAAAGACCGATTAACTCGGTCTTTTTATTAGGCGGCACCCAGATTCGAACTGGGGGATAAAAGCTTTGCAGGCTTCTGCCTTACCACTTGGCCATGCCGCCATCTTAAAATTCATATTCTGAAATAATTACAGCCTTAAAAAGATTACTCAATTATTCAGTAATACATTTTTATCATAAAATATCAAGATTGTAAATTAGTAAAAGACTTATTGTCAAAATAATCCATAACGCTCCGCATTTTATGCATAAAAATAGCGGAAGACGAGACTCGAACTCGCAACAGCCTGCTTGGAAGGCAGGTACTCTACCATTGAGCTACTTCCGCATACCACTGAGTTTACTATAAAGTTTTAATTTTATCAATAGTATAATTGCAAAAAACTTATATTATAGCGAATTTTTTACCCACTGCCTCTAAAACTTCAAGCGTTTTTGATAGGTTTTCAATAGTATGCTCTGACATCAAGCTCATTCTGATTCTCGAAAGTCTGGTTGGTACAGCTGGATACTGAACCGGATTAACATATATACCTTTTTCATGAAGATATTTACAAGCTTCTTTTACCTTATTATTATCTCCAATTATAATTGGAAATATTGCTGTTTCTGAGTTTCCTATATCAAACCCAAGTTTTTCCAAATTCTCCTTAAAGAATTTTATATTTCTCCACAGTCGTCCCCTTCTCTCAGGTTCTTCTTCAATCACCTCTAAAGCCTTAATTAACGAAGCAGTGACTTGAGGCGTAGGTGCAGTAGAAAACATATATGAGCGAGAATAGAAATGAAGAAGCTCAACAAGTTCTTTATTTGCAGCAACAAAACCACCAACACCACCAAGCGCCTTACTAAAAGTGCCTGAAACAATATCTACTTTGCCCTCAATACCAAAATATTCTGGTGTACCTTTTCCATTTTTACCAATTACACCAGTAGCATGCGCTTCGTCAACCATAACGTATGCACCATAAACTTTTGCCAATTCAACAATTTTATCCAATGGTGAAATATCACCATCCATCGAATATACTCCATCAACAACAATCAGTTTGGTTCTAAACTCCTTTTGAGAGCGCTGTAAAACTTTCTCCAACGAGTTTATATTATTATGTCTAAAGTATTTTATATTAGTATTTTTACAGCCATCAATAGTACTTGCATGCACTAAAGTATCAAGTATAGCGACATCTTTTTCTTGAAGCATTGCTAATAAAGTACCACAATTTGAGCCAAAGCCTGATGTATATAAAATAGCATCCTCACAAGTTTTAAAATCAGCTATCTTTTTCTCTAATTCAAGATGAAGGTCTAATGTACCACCTAATAACGGCACACTTCCAGCACCTGAACCATATTTCTTTGTAGCCTCAATTCCGGCTGCAATAGTTTTAGGATGCTTAGTTAAGTTCAAATAATCATTTGAAGCCAGGTTTATCATAGCCTTAGTTTCACCAGAATATTGATCATAGACGTCCATTACAGGTTGAGAGCCATTGACAGAAACTCTCCGATAATAATCTAGTTTTTCACCCCGAACATAGTCAGCATATTCGCAAAAAGAAGCTGCCCTTTGCATAATATCTTTTTCGTTTCCATCCATAAAGTCCATAAGACTTGCATCTTTAAAATCCATACAATACCTAACCTATAAATCAAATGCCAAAAGCATGTTAGCATTAGATAAGCAAAATTTTATTCTCTATTATGTTAATAGCGGTATACTGCAGAGTAATTATCAGAATTAAACTAACAAGTGAATTGTACGAAGTATTAAAATAAGAACTAATGAAGAAATTAAATCGGGTGAGTATAAATAACACCCGATTTAAAATAAGATAATTTAATATTTTTATTCAGAATACTCTTCTAAAAAGCCATGCTGATGAGCCAGTTTCATATATGTACCTCGGCATTTGTTAATACTTTTCTTTAACTCCTCAATGTTCGAAGAATCTGTTTTAATCAGCTTGTCATAAGCAGCTTTAATTTCAGCAGCAGCGCCATAATCAGATGTTCCAATAACTCTTGCATCTTCAAAATTATAACTTGCCATACCTTTATTCCAACGTTTAAGGTTATCCAACCAAAATTCCGCAAATTTCTTTTCATTTTCAAAGTACTTTGAAGTATCGCCATTATTATCATTTTCTAAAGTTTGCAAATTAGCAATACAGTTTGTAATTATATCCATACAATCAAAATAAGAAACTATAGACTTCATTCTTCCTTCAGGACTGAACTCATGTCCACAAGCCCCATTACTTTCATCCCATTCTGTGAAGGCTTCCCGCTTTTTAGCCAAGAATTCAATTCTATCTTTTCTTACATCAACCATTGCCGAAGTAGGCTTTTTCAATAACTCTGCCTGAATCCTTTCTGTGTCCAAAACCTCAATATTAGACTGACCAAATCCATTATTTAACAGGTGCTCATACCTTTTTTGATGATATTCACTACTTTCTTTAAGGTATTGTTCAATAAATCTATCTTTCAAGTTCTCCGACTTCATGCCTGACAAATAATGTCCAAGAGCAGCTTCTTCATAATTTATTAAATTTGCTGGCATCATAAAAGAAGGAAAATCAATAGGTTTTTGAATATCAGTACCAGTCAATATAGGCTTAGGAGCAAATCCACCAGATTCTTCTTTATTAATCTGGAAGCGATTAGCATACCTGAAGCAATCTAGTTCCACATTAGAATCTCCAGAATAAAAAACGTGCCCTGGATCTAAGTCGCAATGAAGAATTCCATTATTGTCTAAAGTGGCCATATAGTTGAAAACTTTGTTCAATTGCTGATTTGTTATTGCATTATTTATTGGGTCTGCACACTGTCCCTTTATAAAATATTTATCATTGGTTATTTCAGGCGTATTAATACCCAATTTCCTAGCTTCTGTGGATAATTCCATTTCCGTATCATATTCCACCTGACTTAAATATGAAGGTATTTCAAAAATCCCTCTAAAACTAATAGCCGGACGGGGATAATTTCTATTGTAATTGATTTGAGACCCACAATCACTTTTTTTCTCTTCAACTATACTATTTTTCTCATTTTTCAAATTTTGAATATTTGTACTCTGTTTTGAATGAATTTCAACTCCATAAACTCGCATATAAACTCCAATATTAATAACACACTTAGAGAAAACAAGAAAAAAATATTTTTTGCCATTTTAAGACAAACATATAATCATTAACCTTTAAAATAGGTAGTGGCAACTATTGTTTATCACTACCTATTTTTAATCAAATTTATAAAAGAATATTTTAGTTATTTTACAGCTTTGGAAACAGCATCGGTTATATCATCTCCACCAAAGAGAACAACACCTTTTGCAAAAACAAGATTATAGTTATTTGACTTTGCTGTTTGAGAGATAATTGCCGATATATTTTTATCTATATCTGACAAACTAGCAGCGTACTCTTCATCCATTTTTTGCTTTCTGTCATTTAGTTCTTTATTATATTTATCTTCTAACGCTTTCTTTTTATTCGCATTTTTTTCTTTTTCTAAACTTGCTTTTGCATCTTTAACAAAAGCTGATAAATCTTGCACTTTTAAAGTTCTTGACTCCTTTAGTTTTTTAACTTGGTCTGAATTCTCGACCACTGTATGAACATCAACAACTGCAACCTTAAAAGAAGGCAGTGAAGATGCGGCTATAGCCGCTACATTGTTAACAAGAGAACCTATCAAAAAAGCAGCCAGTGCAACAGCAAAAATTTTCAAGTTTTGATTCATTATTTTAAGTCCTTTCACTAGAGTAGTTACGGTCGTTTATCCAATTATATATATTTTTTCAAATATTGTCACCTTTTATCGGCAAAATAGTTAATTTATAGACAAGGACTACTCATAATCTTATAATAGTAGAATAGAATGGTATAATTGTTTGCTGATATGGAAGAAATGCATTGTATGACAAACTAAAACAGATTACGATGATCACAATTGGAGTATTAATATAAATAAATCATTAATAAATAAAGAAACAACAAAGCCTGTCGACTTGACCAAAAATGAAAAATTTCTTTCTTCTCTTTGGGGCGACATGATTAAATATTCACCATCCAAAATTTTGGCATCTATTATTGGATTGCTGGTTGTGCCTTTATACACAAGAATTCTTTCACCAGAACAGTTCGGGCTATACCATATTTCAGTTGCAACGCTAAGTTTTATTTGTATTATTTTCAGTGATTGGGTGGGTATCGCAGCACTAAGATTTTTTAAAGAAAATAAAATTCTCAGCACAGTAAATTCATACTTTGGAACATTAATACTCATTATTACAATAAATTTAACCATAATGTTTGTACTTGGATTTATTTCATTCAACAACATTTGCAACTATTTTAAAATTCCCAGTAATTTACTCTATATAGTATTATTTTTAATTCCACCCGTTGCCATTAGATGCCTCCTGAGTCAGGTTCTAAGGGCTCAGATCAAACCTGTTTCTTATACAACAGCGATAATATTCAATCAAATTTCAACGACCGTAATATCTGTGTTCTTCATATATTATTTTAAAATGGGAGCTGAAGCTATTTTATATGGAATGGCTGTATCAATAATTCTAACGGATGCAATTATGGCGATACAAAGTGGAATAAATACTTCAACTTGTTTTAAAACAGTAAAAACATCCACGCTTTCATCTTATTACAGATATGGTGTCCCAATAGCTCTATCAAGCCTGGGAATGTGGTTAATTGGACAAGGAAATCGTTTTATATTACAACATTATAAAGGCTCATTCTTCAGTGGGATTTTAGGGGTCGGATATAATTTAACATTTTCAGCTATTATGCCACTATTAACAATCATAACATTAGCAGCTGTCCCCAGAATTTATGAAAGATACGAATCAGGTATTGAAACAGGTAAAGCCTTAACGAGATTAACTGGTCTATATATTTCACTGGCAACCCCAATCACTTTTATGTTCTGTTTATTCCCAAAACAGATTGTAGATCTATTCTCTAACAAAAATTATGCAGAAGCTCATATAATACTACCTTTCTTGGCATTAAGTATGTTTGCACTTGGACTTTCTGAGTACACAACGATACAATATCACCTTGCGAAAAAAACCTTTATAGAAACAGGTATAAGAATATTACCAGGAATCTCAGGGCTAATTTTGGGAATAATATTAATACCAAAATACGGATTATATGGAGTAGGGATATCCACTCTGACATCTTATGGACTTTATTTTTTATTGAGTATAACAGTAAATATAAGAGGCTTAGAGTGGAAGCCTCCATACAAAGTAATTAGATCAACGATTTTCTCCATGTTCTTAAGCGTAGTAATCTATTACTTACTTTACACAAAAATACCATCACTAGAATTGATGATTAGCGTTCTAGTTTCTTATATAATAATTCAGTGTGTACAACTCACTATTTTAAAATTCAAAAATGATTAACAAATTAGAAAAACTAAAAGAGAAATGCCAAAGTTGCGAAAAATGCAATTTATCCAAAACACGTACAAATGTTGTATTTGCAGATGGCAAAGCAAACCACAAATTAATGCTTATAGGTGAAGCTCCCGGGTTCTATGAGGACAAGCAAGGGTTGCCATTTGTCGGAAAAGCAGGGCAATTATTAGATAAAATTTTCGAGAGTGTAAATTTATCTAGAAACGAAAATGTTTATATCTGTAATACTATAAAATGCAGACCTCCTGAAAACAGAGATCCACTAATAGAAGAAAAAGAAGCCTGTAGAGAGTATTTGGATGAACAAATAAATATACTAAAACCCCAAATAATATTACTATGTGGAAAAGTTGCACTTAACTCAATGCTAGAAACAACTACAGGAATAACAAAAATGCGAGGCAGATGGTTTGATGGTCCTAACAACTCTAAAATGATGCCAATCTTTCATCCATCTTACCTGTTGAGAAATGATTCGAGGGAAAAAGGAAGCCCTAAATGGCTTATGTGGCAAGACATACAAGAAATCAAGAGAGTATATTTAACTTTAGATCCTAATTAAAAACTAGAAAGTGAGCTGAGAGATAAAATCTAACAGCTCACAAGAATAACTTAAGATATTTTTATTGCGCCAACTGGACAATCTTCTGCAGCAGAAATACAGTCTTTTTCATTTCCTGATACTTTTGAGCCATTAACTTTAGCTTGCCCACCAGCGACTGTAAAAACATCGCTATTTATTGATTCACAAAGTCCACACCCAGTACAATCATTATTTATTGAAACATTCATTTCTTGAACCTCCTTCACCATACAAAACGATTATAAGAAGGTCAACTCGATTAAACATTACCTCTTTTGGTTATGTTTAGTTATCAATTTATACAGCCTCTTTTAACATCAGAAATCTTTTACATTGCTCTTTTCTGGAATAGCCCAACATTATTCCAAGCATAAAGTCCTGTTCGGGCGATAATTCATTTAATTTCTTGGTACCAAAAGAACGAACAACTAAAATGCAATCACTTGCACCAAAAAATACATTAATTTTGCTTGAAGAAAGTTTCTGAATGACAAATGATATTTTTTCAGTTATTAATCTCTTTTTAATTTGCTCAAGATGTTTTGCAGGTTCAGTAATAAGAATTAAATCTCTTACGCCTTTTTTATACTCATAAATACCATGGTGAAAAACTTTCAAATCTTCCGTAGTAGAGAAACTCAACAAATTGGATTCTTCAACTTTGTCTGACCCTTTTTTCATAAAAACAACTCCTGAAAAACAAACCTCATAGTAAAAGAGTATTATATTTTAAAGAAAATTTCCAATAAATAAAAGTAGTTACTTAAACTCTAACAGCAAATAAAATTTACCCTGCACAACATGGTTTTTGACCATCACTTGTGGAACAGCCAGAGACACAGTTTTTACACGAGTCCATCACTTTTCCATTTTTTGCATAATATTTATACCCACTCATCCACTTTGGTTCCTTACAAGAGCAGGTCTGCATAAAGGACAAAAATCTAATAAATCGTTCATAAACAGATTTTGGCAAAGAGGACTCAAACTTCCCAACATTTTTTGTAACTTCATTATCATCAAGCATCAATACATCTTTCATAAAATTAGAGATGACAGAATTTCTTGCAATTATTGATTCTGCATTTTTTCTTCCTTTTGAAGTCAAAGTAATTAGTCCATAAGGCTGATAATTTATAAATTTCTTTTCCGCTAATGCTTTTACTGCATCTGAAGTGGAAGAAGCTCCCACTTTCAAGCGCAAAGAAACATCTTTTACCCTTGCGGCTTTCTGTTCCCTGACAATGTCATAAATTGCATTCAAGTAACATTCTTGGCTTTGAGTTAAATCATAGTTGATTTTCATATTAATAATCCTGATAAAATATTTTCACCTATCAAGACATATTAACACATGACAACCTACGAGTGAAAGACACTGAAAACATTTGGGCGTTGTTCATTCGCAAATGATATTTTACCAGCATTACTAGCCTTTGGCTGATGATCGTATCTATATTGAGTCCAGAACCTACTTATAGCAGCCAACGCAAACCCCATAAATCCAATTGAGAACAAATACGGAATACCTACAAGAACAGATTTTTTCTTAACTAAATTTTCAAGTTCTTGCTTGACTGTTTTGCCACTATTTTTTGCGATTTCAACAGCCTTGTCTGCAAGTTCCGCCCTTGAAATTGCTTCAAGTGAGCCCTCTTTGGTACTTATAATATTTTTAAACCCGTCTTTATTTTTTACCGCCTTTAATACTCCTTTTTCTAAAAGAGAACTACCTACAATTGTATAAAAAGCGACCAAAGGAACTCTGGTCAAAACTTCTGCCTGATCCAACTTACCTCTATCTTTTGCCGCATTATAATATCCAACAACACCAGACAGAACGGTTGCTGTTAATTGCCCCGTACTCAAAGCCAATTTGCCTTCTTTAGTAACATCAAAGTCAAAGTTCAAATATTTTTTCAGGAATTTTGAGAAATTCTTATTTTCAAAACCGATTTTGCCCAAACCGTCCGATATTGCTGCACCTGGTTCAAGAATTGTTTTGCTTAACTTCTGTAAAGCCTGTGACTTATGCCCAAATCCAGCTAACAAAAGAGCAGACCCTAATGATGCAGCTGAAAATATTCCAACATTTTTTAAATGCTTTTTAGCGCTCTTCTCAACTTTATCTTGTTGCACTTTTGTTTCTGTCTGTTCTTTATCAAGGTTTGCAATATTATTAAAATCCGACTTTTTGAAAACCTTCAATGTAAATAAGTTTTTTGCAAAACTTAATCCATATTCAGCGGCAGGAATGGCAGCAC
>JAEYQN010000074.1 GCA_023409995.1 Cyanobacteria bacterium OH_CBB_238
GTATTGAGCTAAACGTTGAAAATGTTAAGAAGATTATAAATTATTCAGATGACAAAGATAATATTACTATCCCCGGGGTAATTGATATGGTTTCTCAATATTATAATGTTTCTGCTGATGAAGTTAAGGGTGCAAATAGGTCTCAAAAGATAGCTTTTGCAAGGCAAGTAGCAATATATATCTCGAGAGAAGTAACAAGAGAGAGTTTTCCTGTTATTGGAGATGCTTTTGCTAAAAAACATACAACTATAATGTATTCATATGAAAAAGTAAAAGAAGAAATCTTGACTAATAGGATACTAGCTCAAGATATTGAAAAATTAGTTAATAAAATTAATCAATAATAGCTTTTATGTTAAAATAACATAGGAGAGTAGATATAAATTTTAGGCTGTATAAATAGGGATAAAGCTCAATTTATATTAGATTAGGAAGCTATGAATTTAACTGTTCGAGAATTGATTTTAGCCACTGATGCAGAAGTTGTTAAATGTCTAGATGAATCTATGGCGGTAAAAATAGTAACAGATTCAAGGAAAAACTTGAATGGAGACCTATACTTACCAATAGTTGGCAACAACTTCGATGGGCATTCTTTTATAGAAGATGCTGTTAAAAAAGGTGCTATTGGTTATTTTTCTTCTAATAGCAATGTGTTGGTTGATGAAGCAAAATTTATTCTTTTAGTTCCAGATACAAAAATTGCTTATTTACAAATTGCCAGAGCATATAGGAGAAAAATAAATCCTATTACTGTTGCAATAACTGGCAGTAGCGGCAAAACAACAACAAAAGAAATGATGTATAGTGTAGCTGCAGAAAAATTTAAGACTCATAAGACTTCATTGAATCACAATAATGAAATTGGACTTTGTCAAACTATGCTTATGATGCCTGAAGATACACAAATATTGATTGTGGAGTTAGGGATGAGAGGTCTTGGGGAAATTGAGCTTTTATCTGAATATTCAGAGCCGGATATTGCAATAATTGCAAATGTTGGTACTGCACATATTGGGCGTTTGGGATCCCTAAACAATATATCTAAAGCAAAAAATGAAATAAGTAAATATCTTCATGAGGAAGGCTCTCTTATCGCCAATGATATGGAGATAATAAAAAAGCACAATAAGTATTCTGGTAATACTATATATTTTGGATTAAATTCTGGGGGTCTTTCGGTTGAAGAGGCAACGCCAACTCATAGCATTTTTAAGTACAAATCCCAGTTGTATGAATTAAATATAGAAGGTGAACACAACATTCAAAATGCTATTGCGGTTATTGAGGCCGGCTTAAAAATTGGTATGCTATCGGGTGATATAGCTTCTGGGCTTGCAAAATTTAGACCTATAGAAAAAAGGTGGGAAAGTCAAGAAGTCTCGGGCTATAGTATTATAAATGATAGCTACAATGCAAATCCTGATTCTGTTAAAGCGGCATTGAAAACATTTTTAGCAATGGGTGAAGATAGAAAAATTGTTGTATTGGGAGATATGGGTGAACTGGGAAGTGACGAGAGAAAATACCATTCAGAAATAGGTAAATTTCTTGAAGATTACACATATGAATATCTTATAACGGTGGGAACTCTTTCTAAGAAAATTAAGCCAAAACACAACTTAAATAATAAGCATTTTGACTCAACTGTCGGCGTTGCTAAATTTATAAAAAATAATATAAAATCTGGTGCGAAAATATTACTAAAAGCATCAAGATCAATGAAGTTTGAAGAAATAATTCAGGAGTTAAAATAGAATGAACTTTGTGGTAAATAGCATAAATACTATAATAAATGGGGTCAATCCCTTGATTATTGTTTCAGCATTGGTGGCAATAGTGCTATCGTTGCTCTTTGGGGTTGTTTATATTGATTTTGTTAAAAAGAAAATGTACAATCAGTATATTTTGGACGCAGTTCCGGACAATCATTCAAAGAAAGTTGGAACTCCAACCACAGGTGGTGTTTTTGTTGTTATTGCAACAATATTGGCTGCAATTGTTACCTTGTTGATGGAGCAAAAACTTACAACTCAAGCATTAATTATCTTGCTTACTTTTGTTTTTTATACATTTGCAGGTTTTCAGGATGATATACAAAAGATAAGAAATAAGCAAAATAAAGGCTTAACTGCCAAAGGAAAGTTGTTTTTACAAGTTGTAATTTCGCTTTTACCTGCTTTATATGTCACTGTTACTGAGCAGACATCTATAACCCTTGGGTCTTTTAGTTTTAACTTGGGATGCTTTTATCCACTATTTGCGGTGTTTCTTATAACGGGCGTTTCCAATGCCGTTAACTTAACTGATGGACTTGATGGGCTTGCCTCATCTAACGTTGTAGTTGCAATGGTTGCTTGCACAGTGGTTTGTTTTATTATGGGTAATGTTGATCTTGCTATTATTTCAGCAGCAACAGTTGGTGCTGTGTTGGGTTTTTTATACTTCAACAAATTTCCAGCCAAGATTTTTATGGGAGATACTGGATCGTTGGCTTTAGGTGGTATGCTTGGTACATTGGCGGTTATGGGTAAGTTTGAATTATGGCTGATTCCAATTGGGATTGTTTTTTTGGCGGAAACTTTATCTGTTATTCTTCAAGTAACAAGCTTTAAGTTGACAGGCAAGAGAATATTTAAGATGAGCCCTATACATCATCATTTTGAACTTTGTGGTTGGAAAGAGACAAAAATTGTAAAAGTTTTTACTTTTATTACTGTTGTTAGTTCTTTGTTAGCAGTAGTATTGTTTTGGAAAACTTATGCGGGTTAAATAGCATGAAAAGAAAATGGAATGATAAAAAAATATTAATACTTGGTTTTTCAAGAAGTGGTGTTTCTGCAGCAAAATATCTAAATTCTAAAGGTGCTGAGTGTTACATATCTGATGCTAAAGAATATACAGATAAAGATAACAATAAGCTTAAAGAACTTAATGACCTAGGTATACAAGTAGAATTTAAAGGGCATAGTGCTGAATTTATTGATGATGCCTATATTGCTATTACCAGTCCAGGAATACCACCACGAGCTGAAATATTTTCAATATTGAAAGATAAAAAAATACCGGTAATTAGCGAAATTGAACTTGCTTATTTGGAGAGTGAGGCTCCAATTGTTGCGATTACGGGCACTAATGGTAAAACTACAACAACCTCTTTGATTTCACATATTTTGGAATCTGAATTTTCAGCACCAGCATGCGGAAACATTGGTCTGCCACCTACCTCTTTACTAGATCAAAAACATGATTATTTGGTTTGTGAAGTAAGCTCTTATCAATTGGAAATGAGCCCTACTTTTCGTCCTCAAATAGCTTGTTTTCTTAACTTTACTCCTGATCATATTGATTGGCATCAAGGACTGGATAATTACTACAAAGCAAAAGAGAAATTATTTGCGGAATATAAAAAGCCTGCTTTTGCAGTCTTTAATGCATCAGATGAAACAGTTTACACGTTTTCAAAAAATTATTCTGGAGAAAAGTTTCTTTTTGCAAAAGAATTTGACAATAATTCTTGTTATATCAAAAATGATTCTATATTTTTTAAGAGAATAAAGGAAGAAGAAATTATTAACCTTAATGAAGTGCCCTTGGTTGGTGAACATAATTATCAAAATATAATGTCTGCAATAATTGTTGCAAAAATAGTAGGAATATCTACTGAAAAAATAAAAGAGAGAATAATTTCATTCAAAGCAGTTGAACACAGAATAGAATTTGTTTCGAATATAAGTGGTAAGGATTTCTATAATGACTCAAAGGCAACAAATCCCGAAGCGGCAATAGTTGCAATTAATTCATTTCCAGCTAAGAGTGTTACGCTTATAGCTGGTGGTAGAGATAAAAACACCGATTTGTCAGAATTTTGTGCAGCAGTAAAGTCTAGAATAAAGACGGTTATTTTGATCGGGGAAGCTACTGAGCGATTTGAAAATACTCTTAAAAACAGTGGTTTTGATAATATAATTCTGGCAAATACTATGGAATCAGCTCTTGACATATCTTTTAAAATTGATAATCAGGTAGTATTATTATCGCCAGCATGTGCTAGTTTTGATATGTTTGAGAGTTATGAACAACGAGGAGAGGTTTTTAAAGAATATGTCTTATCGAGGATATAGCAGAGATATTCCGCCGATGGAAAATGAAGCTACAATGATGTCGCCGCCAGATAAAACGATCATTATTGTGGTTGCTTTTCTTGTTGTAATTGGTCTTATGTCAATATTTTCAGCGGGGGCTCCAAAAAGCATAATGCAAGGAGAAAATCCTGCAACATTTGCTTTAAAACAATTGATGTGGTTGGTTGTTGGTTGTTTTGGTTTGAGATATTTTATGAACTTTGATTATAAAAAGTTGAGTGGGTGGGCTGTTCCCTTTGCTTGGTTTGTAATTGCAATGTTGATTCTTGTTGACTTTACTCCACTAGGGGTTACCGTTAATGGTGCAAAACGCTGGATAATGATTGGTCCATTACAGTTTCAACCATCAGAGATGACTAAACCCGCTGTTATTATGCTTTTAGCTAATGCTTTCAACAGAGATGCAACTCTGTTTGTTGAGCACAAAATAATGAGATATTTTCTTCCTATTTTGTTAATGGTCTTTTTGGTATTTAAGCAGCCAAACTTGAGCATGGTTATTTTGATGGGTATTGTTTCTGTAATCATGTATCTAAATGCAGGTGGCTCAGCAAAAATGTTTATGTCTATTCTTGGTTCTGCTCTTTTAGGCTTGGTTTTTCTTATTAAACCTTATCAGTTAAGCAGATTAAAGATTTGGCTAAACCCTGATATAGATCCGTATGGTGCCGGATATAATATTATTCAATCATTATTGGCTTTTGCGGCTGGAGGACTTTGGGGGGTCGGTTTTGGAAATTCAAAACAAAAACTTGCTTGGCTTCCGGAAGGGCATACTGACTTTATCTTTGCTGTTATTGGTGAAGAGTGGGGATTTCTAGGCTGTTTGATGATAATAGGGTTATTTTTTACTTTTGTGCAAAGAGGTCTTATTATTTCTTCAAGATGTAGTAATATGTTTGGTAAATTAATGGCATCAGGGATAACTTTTTCCATCGGAGTGCAAGCCTTCATTAACATGGGAGTTTCAAGTTCTTTTATTCCAACAACCGGAGTTCCGTTACCATTTATAAGTTATGGAGGAACATCATTGATGGTATCTATGTGTATGGTCGGTGTTCTATTAAGTATTTCTAAAAAGAGAATTAGAAAGATAAAAACAGATGAAGCAGTTAGTAGATAGAAAGAAAACTTATTTTATTTCAGGTGGTGGTACTGGAGGGCATATTTATCCTGCAATTGCTGTTGCAAGAGAACTTCTTAACCAGTCAGACACTGATAAAATATATTATATTGGTAATAAAGATAATCTTGAACATGAAATAATATCTAAGATTCCTGAAATTGAATTCTTGTCAGTCGGTGTTTCTGGGATGCCAAGGAAGCCAGGTATTAAATTTTTAAAATGGTTTGTTGAATTAGAAATTGCTACTTGGAAGGCATTATTATATGTTATCAAATACAAGCCTGATGCCATTTTTACTACGGGTGGCTACGTAAGTGCCCCTGTGGCATTTGCCTCTATCCTGCTAAACAAACCTTTTATGATCCACGATTGCGATGTAGAACCAGGGTTGGTTTCTAAACTGGTTGCATCATCTGCAAAGATTGTGTCTGTAGCTTTTAGTAAATCAAAAGAATTTTTAAAATCTGGTAATGCTGTTTGCAATGGAAATCCTGTCAGGGAGGAATTTTTTAGTGTCTCCAAAGCCGAAGCTCAAAAAAGCTTGGGGCTTAAGAATAAGCTGACAATATTTGCAATGGGTGGCTCTCAGGGGGCCAAAACAATAAATAAATCAGTCTTAGGCGTTGCTCAAGAACTGGTCGAACAGCTGGATATTCAGTTGGTGTTGCAAACAGGCATGAAAAATTATATGGATGTTATTGAACAATTTGAAGCATATTTTCCTCATTTTAGAGAAAATACAAACTTAATTATAAGGCCATATTTTGATGAAATGGCTCTTCCTTTAAAGGCCGCAGACATCGTCATTGCACGCGCTGGTTCTTTGAGTTTATCAGAAATGAATATTTGTGCTCTTCCGTCTATTCTTATCCCATATCCATATGCTGCTGCGGATCATCAAAGAAAAAATGCAAAAGAAATGCAGCAAAATGGTGCTTCTCTATATTTAGAAGACTCAGAGTGTAATAAAAATTCATTAATGAATTACTTAAAAGAACTTATTGTTGATTCTGAGAAGAGAAAACAGATGAGTATTTCTGCACAAAAATTGGCTAAACCAGATGCTACAAGCTGTATAGTAACTCAATTAAAAAGCTTAATAAAATGAGAATAAAAAAATATATAGATGCGGTTAGTACTCTCACTTCGCAGGGTAAATTTCACATTTGTTTGGGTCTGGATAGGGTTAAACAAGTTTTGGATTTGCTTGGCAATCCTCAGGAAAAAATTAAAGTGATCCATGTTGCAGGAACAAATGGTAAGGGATCAGTTTGCTCTATTTTAGCTTCAATTCTCTCTGAAGCAGGATATATGGTTGGGTTATATACAAGCCCTCACTTGATTGAGTATACGGAGCGAGTAAAAATCAATGGGGTAGAAATAGAAAAAGGTATTTTTGCAGAATATGTTTCTGATATTTGTGATATTGCAGATCAAAATTCTATCCATTTAACAGAGTTTGAAATCCTCACAGTATTGGCCTATAAGTATTTTTATAATCAAGGTGTTGATATTGCAATAATAGAAACAGGTCTTGGCGGACGTTTTGATGCGACAAATGTTATAACAGGAACTCTTTTATCGATAATAACTTCAATTTCTATTGACCACAAAGATCGTCTTGGGGATTCAATAGAAAAGATAGCCTTTGAAAAGGCAGGTATTATTAAAAAAAATACTCCTGTTATTGTTGGGACATCAAATATGGGCTTATCTGTTATTTTAAACAAAGCAATTGCTATTGGTGCAAAGGCCATAATTCCATCAGAAAGCGTGGAGTTATTATTTGAAAATGGGATAAATTATGCCCTTTTTAAGGGAGTTAAATATGAGTTTGCTTTACTAGGATTGTGGCAAAAAGAAAATTTAGAGCTTGTTTTGGAAGCTATAGCTTATTTGCGCTCTATTGGCTTATTTATTTCTGATAAATCAATAATTTATGGGTTAAAAAATGTATATTGGCCTGCAAGGATGCAATATATTAAAGAAAAAAACATGTTAATTGATGGCGCACATAATGTAGATGCCGCAACAAAACTTATAAAAAGTTTAAATTATTACTTTCCCGCAACAAAAAAGCGATGGATATATGGATCTTTGGATACAAAAGAATATGAAAAAATTATAAATATTCTTTTTGTCCCTGAAGATGAAATTTATATATACGAATTTGAAAATAAAAATGCAGTAGGCATAAAAGATATAAAAATTAAATTAAAAAACGATAAATTTTCAATAAAATTATACAAAGCGGAAAATACATTAAGTTTTTCTGAGCAAAAATGTCTTACAATAGTATCAGGATCTTTTTATATGATCGGAGATTTTTTGAAAAAGACATCAATTATAAGACAAGAATAACTCAAATATTGCCTAACTGGATAATACAAGTTAAGCAGATTAGTAGTTACTATTAGTTTTGTAATATAAATGGAAAGTCAAAAAATTTTTGACAAAGCATAGGCAAATTATTGTATTGGAGGCATAAATGTCAGTAGTATCAACAGGCAAAGATGTAATTAGAGTTGTAATCGTTGAAGATTACAAGCTAACAAGAGTAGGTTTAAGATCCACATTAAATGAATTTGAAAACATTGAAGTAATTGGCGAGTCTGAGGATGCAATTAAAGGTTTGGAAATTATTGAAAGAGAAAAACCGGAAGTCGTTCTTATGGATTTAGGGTTGCCAGGAATGAATGGACTTGAGGCAACACAGAAGACTAAGGAAATTTCTCCTAATACAAATGTAGTCATTTTGACATCACATGAGAGAGCAGAAGAAGTTATTGCCGCATTGGGTTCTGGCGCTTGTGCTTATTGTTTGAAAGATATAGATCCTAAAACTCTTTCAGAAGTTATTAAAAATGTTGCAAAAGGTGCATGTTGGCTGGATCCAGCTATTGCTAGGATGGCATTAAATTTATTCCCTAAGCCAGAAAATACAAGTTTGTTGCCATCAGTTGATGCAACCGATGCAAGGGCTCAACTAACCGAAAGAGAATTGGAAGTTTTAAAGCACTTGGTAAAAGGTAAAAGCAATACAGAAATAGCTAAAGAACTTATTGTTAGCGTACATACTGCCAAAGCGCATGTTTGTAGTATTTTACAGAAACTGTGCGTAGATGATAGAGTCCAGGCGGCGGTTAAGGCTATAAAAGAAAATATTATATAAAAACATTACATTAACACTAAACACACTACGGAAGGGTAATGCCTTCCTTTTTTTTACTTTACTCCTGTCTGTTGAGCGAGGGCACCAAACAGATAATTGTGATTTTTAAGATGTTTAAACCCACAATTGTTCATTTCTGTTAAAATTGCTGTTGGGCTCGGATATTCTGGCATGCTATTGACTAAATATTCATATGGTTTTTTATTTTTATGCACTAGTTGGCCAATTAGTGGGACAATTCTAAAAAAATAAATCTCAAATATTGTCTTAAGAACAGGCGTTATTTTGCCTAAGTCAAGAATAGATAATAATCCATTTTGTTTAAGTTTTCTGTGAAAAAAACAAAGTGATTCAGTGATGTCAGGTAAGTTTCTTAGTCCAAAAGATATAAAAAGTAAGTCAATACTATTGTCTTCAAATGGTAAATTCATTATGTCTGATTCAAGAAATTCAATGTTTTTATATTTTTTGGTTTTATCTTTAGCTATTTTTAACATATTGGCTGAGAAATCTACAGCATAAATTTTCGAATTAGGATATTTTTCAGCTAGCAAAACTGCCATATCCCCAGTACCTGTACATAAATCCACAATGATATTAGGAGAGTTAATAGAGATCTTCCGTATAGCTTCTATTTTTATCTTCTTTTGCATTCCAAATGTCATTATGTTGTTCATTTTGTCATAATCGCTTGATATATCATTGAATAAACTTAATATAGAGTTTTTATTGTTCTTATCGTACATGCAACTATTATACCAGACCCAACTTGTTTTTATATGCCGTTGGGTTTTATTTTATTGCCTAAATACTAAGTCAAATGAGTGAATTTTTTATAAAAGATTGTCTATCCTCTTTACAAGTTGGTGCTTTTTTATTATTATTATTTTACTCCTTGGAGGAGTGCCAGAGCGGTTTATCGGAGCGGTCTTGAAAACCGTCGTACGTGACGAGCGTACCGTGGGTTCGAATCCCACCTCCTCCTTTTTCGAGTTTTATGCCCGAATGAGAAACAGGATTTACAAAATAATAAGTTGTTTTTCCGAGTTGATTATGGCTCGGTTTTCTGTTTTTTGGAAAGTTTTCACGAGTTAGAAATTTTTATTAATTAATAAGTATAGGAATGTGTATTCTATGAGCAATGATTTAAGAAGAACCTTGACTTTACAAGATTCAATTTCAATGGTGGCAGGAAACATGATCGGTTGTGGAATTTTTATGGTTTCAGCCGAAACTGCAAGAATGGTTGACTCGGCTTTTTTGCTATTATTAGTTTGGATTATTGCAGGTTTGGTTTCTCTTGTTGGGGCTTTGGCTTATGGGGAACTAGCAGCTAATATAACCGAAGAAGGTGGTCAATATATGTATCTTAAAAGGATATTCAATGACTTGACTGCATTTTCATATGGATGGACGCTATTTCTTGTTATACAAACAGGATCAATCGCAGCAATATCTTTAGCGTTTGCTAAATTTGTGGGCATTTTGCTTCCTTTTATTAGCTCTACTCAGTATTTATTCCACGTTGGACCTTTTAGCCTCTCTACAGTACAGGTAGTTGCTGTATTTGCTTGCGTAGTTTTGACTTACATAAATTCAAGAGGTGTAGAAAGTGGTGTTATAACTCAAAATATATTCACTGTTACAAAGATATTGTCTTTAGTAGCAATAGTGTTTTGTGGATTGTTTTTTGGGATTAATTGGCCAACCATTCATCAAAATTTCCCACATGGGTATGCTGCTCTTCACTTAAATGATATACACTTAGTTGCATCGGCAACCGTTGGGGCTTTATTTGCAGCAATAACCTGGAATAATATTACGTTTATCGCTGGAGAGATCAAAGAGCCAGAAAGAAATATTCCAAGATCTATGGTTTATGGTGTAGGTCTAGTAGTAGTTCTATATTTATTAATAAATGCTGTTTATGTATACACTATTCCGTTAGATGCAATTAAACATGCGCATGAGGATATTGTTGCATCGGCTGCTATGGGGGCTATTTTTGGACAAATAGGCAAGGATATTCTTGCGGTGATCCTTATGATTTCAGCTTTTGGGTGTGCAAACGGAATGATTCTTACGGGTTCACGTGTATATTATAAAATGGCTAAAGATAGATTATTCTTTAGAAATTTGGCGGCTATCAATAGAAGAACAAAAGTTCCTGTTAACTCTCTTTGGGCTCAATGTGTATGGATATGTTGTTTAATACTCTTCGTTGGTAACTATAGTGCCCTTCTTGATTTTGTCATATATATAAATCTTATATTTTACGCTATTACAACTTTTGGCATTTTCGTTTATAGAAAAAAGTTCCCAGATATGCCAAAAATATTTAGAGTTAATAATATTTTTCCTATAACCTTTATTGTTTCAATTATCTGTATTGTAGTGTCCTTGTCTTTTGATAAACCACAAACAACTTTACCAGGCTTGCTTATAACCTTGGCTGGAGTGCCTGTATATTTCTTATGGGATAGGGCTAAAAAACAAGCAATGCGTAAAAAGCTTGAACAAAAAGAAACAAACAGCTATTATGTAAATAAGTAATTTACGAGTTAGTATAGTGGAGCAAAAATGTTAATAGAAGAGCTATTGGAAAACGCGGTTAATTTAGGTGCCAGTGATTTACATATTTCTAATGGTTTACCTCCTGTAGTTCGGGTTGATGGCAATCTCTTAAGAACAGACCAGCCGGCACTTAGCGCAGATGATGTTGAGTCACTTTTGTTTCCTATGTTGACCAATGAACAAAGAAGAACGCTAGAGCAAGTTTGGGAATTGGATCTGAGCTATGGTATTCATGGGCTTGGCAGATTTAGGGTTAATATATATAAAGATAAAGGTAGTTTTGCTGCTGCATTTAGAACCATTAATAGCAAAATCCCATCTTTTGATAGCTTAGGATTATCTACTATTGTTAGGAGAATTACTGAAAAGCCCAGAGGCCTGATACTTGTTACAGGGCCTACAGGTAGTGGTAAATCTACAACATTAGCATCCATGATCGATTATATAAATGAAAATAGATCAGAGCACATTTTAATTATTGAAGATCCAATTGAGTTTGTGCATTCATCAAAAAAGAGTGTTGTTCACCAAAGAGAATTGGGGCAGGATACCAGATCTTTTTCGAACGCATTAAGGTCAGCATTAAGAGAAGATCCAGATATTATATTGGTGGGTGAGATGCGTGACTTAGAAACAATTTCTCTAGCCCTTACGGCAGCAGAGACAGGTCACTTAGTTATGGGTACGCTGCATACTTCATCTGCAAGCCAAACCGTAGATCGTATTATTGATGTTTTCCCTGAGGCTCAACAGCAACAAATTAGAATTCAGTTAGCAAGTTCTCTAATTGGTGTATTTTCTCAAACCTTGTTGCCAAAGCTCGAAAACGATGGCGTTACCAAAAAAGGTAGGGTAATGGCTCAAGAGGTCATGATTGTAAATTCTGCTATTTCAAACCTTATACGAGAGGGTAAAACAGCACAGCTTTATTCTGCGATTCAGACTGGTTCTCAATGGGGAATGCAGACTTTAGAAACTGCGCTAAAAGAGTTGTATATGCAGGGTAAAATTGCTCTTGAGGATGCTTTGTTGAAGTCGCAAAGACCAGATGAATTTAAAAGACTTGCGAATGTGACCAAGTAGCTTTTAGGTAGGGTTAAAATAAAATAATAATGTCATTAATAAGTCGGCAATCAATAAGTATACAGTTGCTTTTATTGCTGCTTCTGTTGTTGAAATACCTACGTTCTTTGCCCCACCTACGGTTTGATATCCTTGTGTGGCACAAACAATTGTTATTATTATTCCAAAAACAAATCCTTTTAGAAGGCTGATATAAATATCTCGCGTATTTATCCATAGCCATACAGAATTCATATATCTGCTCGGATGCAATCCTATTGCGCTAAATGAAACCAACATTCCTCCGATAATTCCAAAAAGTTCAGCTAAAACAACAACCATTGGAACAGTGAAGGCTGCAGCAATAAGTCTTGGTGCAAAATAATAACCAATAGGGTTTACCTTTAATGTTTTCATTGCATCAACTTGAGAGGTTACCTTCATATTTGCAATTTCTGCACTTATAGCAGTTCCAGCCCGTGCACTTATAGCTAAAGCAGCAAAGCCAGGTGCAATTTCTCTAATGAGTGCAACAGCTAAAAAACCACCTACGTAATTTTCCGCTCCACTCATTAGAAACTGCTTTGAGACTTGAAGAGCTATTACAACTGCTGCAATAAAAACAATTGTTAATGCTATCGGCAATGAGTCATAGCTAATCATTGCGGCTCTGCTTATAATTGAACCGAATTTTACATTTCTATCAAATATATATTTGATAGTTTCAATAAGATTTTCTATACATAATCCTAGAAAACTAATCATAAATAGGCGTGCACCATTTGTTATACTTTTTAATTTTGCCTCTAACTATATCGAAATATAGTTTTTGGATCTGTTTTGTAATAGGTCCTACTTCTCCGTCGTCTAGAGGTCTATGGTCTATACTGGAAATAGGGCTGACTTGGGCACCAGTTCCACAGAAAAATGCTTCATCAGAAATATACAATTCAGTTCTATCGATTTCTCTCTCAATTGTTTCTATGCCAAGTTCTTCTTTTGCTATCTCTATTATAGTATTTCGAGTTACACCTATTAGAATATTATCCGTCATTTTTGTTGTTATCAATTTGCCATTTTGGACCAAGAATAAATTCATTGCTGAACCTTCTGTTACATGTCCATCTTGAGATAGTACAATTGCATCATCAAAGCCGGCTAATTTTGCATCGGTTATTATTAATGCTGTATTGGCATAGCTACCTGTTACTTTCGCTCTTGGCGGAATTGCATTATCATCATTCCTTCTCCAGTTAGAAACGCAAACATTTAAGCCCTTGTCTGTTTCAAAGTAATTTCCGAGTGGTATTGTAAACATTAGTAATGCATCGGGGTTATCAAGTAATCCAGGTCCGATTTTCACTGCATTTTTATAAATCTGTGGCCTTAAATATGCATCTGTTTTATAGTTATTTTTCTTTAATATTTCTTTTGCGATTTCGCAGAGTTCCTCAAGAGAATATTTACAGTCCATATGCATAATTTTAGCGCTTTTTAATATGCGCTCCATATGCTCCTTAATCCTAAATGCATACATTTGGCCTTCTTCATCATTATAGTAGGCTCTTATTCCTTCAAATACCGATGTTCCGTATAAAAATGCATGATTTCTTACTGAAACCGTAGCGTTGTCCATTTCTATATATTCGCCATCCATAAAAACTAAATCTTGTGTTGTCAATTTTTCGCCTCCTAATCATCTTCCATAGCTACAATATTACCACAATTGCTAAATCAAGTAGTAGTTTATTAATATTTTTCACATAATAAAATATTTGTTTTTTTACTAAAAAAGCTCCATTTGGAGCTTTGGGTTATGCGATTTTATTTTCAATACTGTCAAAGACACTTCTAGGTACTTGTGATTTATTTTGTTGTTCTTGTTGTACAATTGCGTTTTGTTTTTCTAAATTTTCTTTTGCTTTTGCTTTTTTCGTGCAACTTTCGTTCCATTTTGGAATAGCAAACCCAAGTAGTGCTGGAACAAATAAGAACATTGACAAGAAGCCGAATCGACTATTCATTGCTTTGGCCTTACTTACGAATACGTTTTTCTCACCTTTGAATGCATTATAAATAACATCTTTATCTGTTTTTGTTATATTCTTTAATGCACTGATAATGGAGTCGTTATCAAGTTTTTTGAAGTCTGGGCAATATTTTTCAAGTATTTTTTCTGTTTTATCGCTTACAGCAAATATTTTTCCAAGTTTCCCGCCTTCTTTGTTCACGAAATCACAGAATCCATTTAATCCGTCTTCAAATTCATGTATGTTGCTATATTTAGAAATTAATTGTGAACTATTCAAAACATTTACGCCCTTTGAATATCTAATATAGTCAAAAACCTTTTTAGCTACTGACTTATCAGCATATTCTGCACTTTTGCTTGTAAGCACAAAACCAGACTTTCGTTCATTTATTCTAGATAATAAGTTACTTATGATTTTTTCGCCAAATACAAGTGTTCCAATTGATAATGCGTCCCTTCTTATTATTTCGGTTCTATCGTAATTATCTTTTGCTTTTGCTATCCTTGGAGTAAATACGCCAAGAGTCATTGTTGATAATAAAACAGCAAAAGGCATATTAAATCCATTAAATTCAATAGAGCTTGCTATTTTAGAAAGTATGCCATTTTTATTGACAAGTTCTTTTGCAACATCCATTCTAGAGCCGAAACTTGGATTTTTTGAAGATGGAGTAGTTTCATTTTCTTGAGTTGCCACTGTGCTATCTTTGTCTAAGCCAGTAAGTCCAGGATTTCCTTTGCTTGTTTTATTATATAAATCAGGGACTATTGATAAGAATGCAACTACAGCAGCTGCCATCCCAAGATTTAATCCAAATCTTGTCGTAATCCTTTTTGCGTTAAAGTTACTTAATTTTGAAGTTAATTCATCAGCAAATTCCTTGCCGTCCGCTATTTTAAACCCAGTAGTTACATGTTTAATTGCATCTTCTCCATATTCTTTCATATGGTTTAGCATCCTATTAAACTCTATGCCTCCATCCATTCCTGCTAGTTTTGCCGATGTGAAATCATTTGTATGATTTTTAGAGTTTTCTTTTACAATTTTTAAATAGGAATTATAAAGGGCACTTTTGGCATCTTGTAAACTGCCTTTTTCTTCTATTCCTCTTAAAGTTTTAATGAAACCTTTCTTCTGTTTGCCTTCTAATTCAACAAAGCCTTGAGCAAGTTTTTCTGCTTCATCAGCATAATGTTTGTTCTCTGTATTAGTTGCTGTACTGAGCATGTTTTCAAATGTTTTTTGATAATATGTTTTGATTATTTCTTCTGGTTTATCAATATTTTTATTATTTACCGAGTCTTTGAAAATTCCGCCTAGGTTATCTATTAATTTTGCAGGTGTATTTACTGTTTGTCCAACTATTTTCTTTCCCGCGACAAGTATTCCTAACGGCACAACATACATGCTGGGACCTGTAACAACTTCCCTAATTAATTCTTTGAGTGCAAAGGCAGTATTTTTTTTGCCTTCGTTTTCTTTTTTATTTCTTGATAAACCAGTTAGGGGTCTTGGTAAAATTGTTCCTAATAGGTCTTGTACTGTAAACGAAGCAGCCCAGCCTCCTCTTTCAATGGCATCCATTGTTCCTACAATTAGGGCATCTGCACCACCTTTAAAGCTTGCTGTCTTGTGTGTGCTTGTTAAATCTTGGCGCACGACCATACGGGGTTGTTCTGCATTATTTTGTGAAATTCGCATACTTACACTCATTTTATGTCTTATACTATTAAATCCAAGTCAAGTCTATTAATTGCTACATGAAGTTGGCAAGATTAATATTAATTAACAAAAAATAGGAAATAAATTAATATTAAGTGTATTTAGTATACTTATTTTTTTTGTAACTTACAAGCGAGAGTATATCCTTTTTACACATATGTTTACAAAATATTGTCCAATTATTGGAAATAAAAAAATACATGTGAAATAATTTTGGTGATGTCTCTTTTACTAATTTTGACTCTTCCTTAATAGAAATTAAGGAAGTTTTTTTATGCTTAAGTTTCTGATCTCAAGAAGAAAGCTGCGATATCTTTTGTTTTTACTATTTTTGAAATTGGTCTACCATGTGGACAGCTATATGGATGTTTGGTGGTTCTCCATTTTTTTATAAGGTCTTCCATTTGCCATAGGGAAAGTTTCTCCCCGGCTTTAACTGCTGCCTTGCAGGATGTTGTTATGAGTATTTTTTCTTCTAGTGTATTTAGATCGCCTTTTATGTTCTCCAGTAGTTCAGGTAATATGTCTTGAACTTTAACATGAGATAGTATTTGAGGTATTTTTCTGAATATTACTTGTGTTTGTGAAATGGTTTCAATTTGATATCCGAATTTATTTAATTTGTCTTTTGTTTGCTCTAGTAATTCGACATCGCTTGCTTCCAGATCTAAAATATCGGAAATTATTAGGAGCTGGGATGAAGTATTTAGTGTGGTTTTTAGTTTTTCATATAAATATCTTTCATCTGCAATATGCTGGTCTACTATTTCTAAGCCATCTTCTTGTTCTATCAATATATATGTATTCTTAAACTGCCCAATTATTTTTTCTGGCTTTATGTTTGGCACTTGCTGTTTAAAATCAATTGTCAATGTCTGCATAGAGCTTTCAGAAAATTCTTTCTGAGGAAAAATATTTGAATCGTGTTTTATATGGTTGTTAGGGGATTTATCAAACGAAAATTTGTTAGTTTGTTGTTCTTCTTGAACAAATGGCAGTATATTCATATTTATAGATGCACTGTCCGTATTTTGTTCTTTTTCTTTATATTGCGAATTTGTTAATGCTAAATCAACAGAGCTTTGCACGAAGTTGAATATTTGGTTAGGATTTTTATATCGGACTTCTTTTTTTGTAGGATGAGCATTTACATCCACATCTTCTGGGTGAATATCAATGTTTATTGCAACAAAAGGGTATTTTCCTGAAGGAAGCATGTTCTTGTAGGCTAAATCAATAGCCTTCAGTAGAATCGGGCATTTCACCATTCGATTATTTATAAATGTGTAGATTGATTTTTTGCTAGAACGAGTATATGAAGGCACACTAGTATAGCCTGTTATTTTTAGTCCAGATAGTGAATCTGTTTTGTACACTTCCTTTAATTCTTCAATAATTGAGTTTGGATAAATCTCACTAATTCTCATTAATAAATCAGAATTGGGTGATGTAGTTATAACCGGATTATCATTGTTTTTGAGGGTAAATCCAACTTCTGGATGAGAAAGTGCAAGTGATTGGATTAGTTCTTGTATATATAAAAATTCAGTTTTTGTGCTTTTTAAAAACTTTAGCCTTGCCGGTTGATTAAAGAACAATTCGTTTACTTCCATGATTGTTCCTATTGCGCATCCGGTTTGTGATTTTTTAATTATTGAGTTTTCTGATTCTACTTTTGTTCCATATTCGAAATCTTTTGTCCTAGTTGTACAAATTACTTTTGCAATTGATATTATGCTGGCAAGTGCCTCTCCTCTAAAACCCAATGTTGATATATTCCACAAGTCTTCTTCATTTTTTATTTTACTTGTGGCATGTTTTGAAAATGCCAGCTCTATATCTTCAGGATGAATTCCTGAACCATTATCTGCTATTCGTATGTTTCTACAATCATTTGATATGGCAATCTCAAGCTTGGTTGCTCCTGCATCTATAGAATTTTCTACAAGTTCTTTTACCACAGATGCTGGGCGTTCTATTACTTCTCCAGCTGCAATTTGATTTACTAAATTTACTGATAATTGATTAATTCTTTTCATAGATATTATTTTAATATAAGATTAATCTATATGGATAGCCTAAACTTAGATTATGTAAAGAAACGAAAGATTTATAGAGACGTTTTTGAGAAAGCTTCTGCTGCGATTACCCAGCAGCTGACTGAACTTCGTAAGTATTATTCTTGCTTTGATTGTGCAAGTAAATGTAATTCTGTTTCTGATGATGTGTTATCAAAATATCCTAAGCATTGCAAATACAGAGCTTGGCAAGAGGCATGTTTATATAAATTAAATAATGAAATATCTAAAGATATATATATTAAAATTAAAGAAATTTTAGATAGGCGTAAAGACTATTCTTGTAATAATTGTGCTGTCTGTTGTAATTTTGCTTGTAGTGAATTTTCACATAGTGAACTTTTGTTAAAAGCAGAAAATGGTGATAATTTTGCTAAGCAATTCACGGCTGTGTTTATTCCATATGAAGAAAAAATCGAAGCGATGAAAATTTATCCTCAATATGTTAATCTATTGAGCGAGCAATACCAGAATCTAAACGATGTTTATTTCTATCATTGTCCAAAGCTTAAAAACAATTTGTGTTCTGATTATGAGAACAGGCCTGTAATATGTAGAGACTTCCCAGATAATCCTCTAGCAATACTTCCTAAATCCTGTGGTTTTTATGATTGGAGAGAAGATGTGGAAATTAGTGCCATGTTGATGCATGCTCTTTCTGAAATAGCTGGATATTATATTGATAAAATAAGTGAAGCATTAAAAAGCCCCGATTAAAAATCGAGGCTTTTGTTTTTAGTAATTTGTTGCTTTTACAAAGAAAAATGCTTTTGGGTGGTTACATACCGGACAAAGTTCTAGTGCCTTTTCTCCATAATGAGTGTGCCCACAATTTGAACATTCCCAGGCAGATTGTTCTTCTTTTTCAAAGACTTTCCCATTTACGATGTTTTCGTATAATTTACGGTATCTTTCTTCATGTAGTTTTTCTATTTCTGCTACTTTTGAAAAAAGAAAAGATATTTTATCAAAGCCTTCTTCCTTTGCCTCCTTGGCGAAAGTAGCATACATATCAGTCCACTCGTAGTT
>JAEYQN010000107.1 GCA_023409995.1 Cyanobacteria bacterium OH_CBB_238
ATGCTAATACAGGACAAAATGGAGTAACTCAGGCTAAAGTATTTTCTGAGGTTGCAAATTTATCATCTGTTGCATTGACAAAATTAGATGGTAGTGCAAAAGGTGGAATAATTTTTTCAATCGCAAAAGAACTTAACTTGCCTGTAAAATTAATCGGTGTTGGTGAAAAGATGACGGATTTGAAAAGCTTTAATCCAGAAGATTTTTTAGAAGCATTGTTTGAATAAATTAGTTAATAGTATTTTTTAGAAGTTTTGCCTAATAGGCAAAACTTTTTTTGTTTAAGTATTACTTTATAAAGTAATAAGGATGAATCGATTAATGTTGTCAGTTAGCAATATTGCAAATAAGTTTAATAGTAAAATTTTCAAACAAAAATCCACACCTACTATTGATAACATTGTTCCTAAGTTTGGAGTAAGCAATCAGTTAATAAATGATACTATACAGCTTAGGTCACATTTTCAGGTTTTATTGGATGATTTTGGAGTTGCGAATTCTCCTCAAGAACTCGGCAAAGTATTATTATCAAAATTTGCTCCTAAAAATATAATCGGCGAAGGAGCCGAATCAAGAGCCTTTTTAATCAATGATAAGTATGTTCTCAAAATTCCTAGATATGTGGGTGATAGTTATGTTGAGGCTTTATCAGATATTAAGGTCTTAAATCCCTCTGATGATGGTCTTTTAGGGCTACGAAATTTTGGTCAAGCAATAGCTGAAGCTCAAAATGGTGTTTCTATTTCTAAGTTGGTTAAAGGGACTCCGTTATACTCTTCATTGCCCGCTAAATGGATTGATTATGATCTTGGTAATGCAAAAATTAACAGAAAAGATTCTGACTCATATTTGTCTCAGTTTAAAAAAATAGTAGATATTCCTGATATGGTTTTGTCTCGATATATTAATGATGTTATTTTTCTTAAGGAAAAAGAATATAAAGTTGATTTCGTAAATCCAAATAATTTTTTATATGATAAATCTGCAATGCAATTAAACATCATCGATGTTGAGCAGAGCAAAAATAAATTTTATTCTTCGGCTATGTTGCCAGTAAATATCATGCGTCCATTAATAGATGGTTATAATTTGTTAGGTTATTATTCATATATGAAGCCGGTAGAAAGAGAATACTTGCTAGAATCTATATCAAATTTGTATACTAGAATACATAGCGTTTATGATTCTATAGTGGGAGAGCAGAAAACTTTAGACTCAATACCGATTCCCGTTGAGGAGTTTTCTTGTCTCTATTTGAGAGGACTCAATGGCTTTGATTTTTATACTCCAAGTTTAAAACAAGCTCTCAGTAGATATTACGATTTAGATTAATATAGTTTTGAATAAAAAAGAGCCCTGAATGGACTCTTTTTAGTTTTATAAAATACTAAAATTAGTATCTGTAGTGTGCAAATGCTTTATTAGCTTCCGCCATTTTGTGGGTATCTTCACGCTTTTTGCAAGCTGAGCCTGAACCATTAGAAGCATCTAACAATTCATTAGTTAATTTTTCAACCATTGATTTACCATTACGTTTTTTAGCTGATTCAATTAACCATGAAGAACCTAATGCCATACCTCTATCTGCTTTAACTTCTATAGGTACTTGATAAGTAGAACCACCTATTCTTCTTGCTTTAACTTCCAATAATGGAGTAGCATTTGTTAAAGCTTTTTGGAAAACTTCAATAGGTGCTGCGTCTTTAACTTTTTCTTTAATTTTTTCTAAAGTAGAATAAAATATTTTTTCTGCAATTGATTTTTTACCGCGTCTCATTAATCTGTTGATAAATTTAGCGATATCTACATTGTTATAAATTGCGTCTGGAGTTGGAACTCTTCTTGCTGGTTTATTACGTCTTGACATTTTTATATATCGCCTTTCCTATTATTTCTTAGCTCTTTTAGCGCCGTATTTAGATCTGCTCTTTGATCTGTTTGCTACGCCAGCTGTATCTAATGTACCTCTAACTATGTGATATCTTACACCAGGTAAATCTTTTACCCTTCCGCCTCTGATAAGAACTACAGAGTGCTCTTGCAAGTTATGTCCAATACCAGGAATATATGAAGTAACTTCAAATCCGTTAGTTAACCTAACCCTTGCTACTTTTCTAAGTGCTGAGTTTGGTTTTTTAGGTGTTGTTGTATAAACCCTAGTACAAACTCCTCGTCTCTGAGGGCAGTTTGTTAACGCTGGTGATTTAGTTTTATCAGTTAATTTTTGACGTTCTTTACGAACTAACTGAGCAATTGTTGGCATGATTTCTCCTTATGTAATTGTTCTTAAGTTTGAATAATTTTGGTTTCACCAAGTTCAGCACCAACTTAGCATGATACCAAACCAAGTAATATAATAAAACTATAAGCAAAGTTGAATGTCAACTTCTAGAGCGTTTTCAAACAATAATGCTTTATCTTTTGTAATACATCTTTAGTCGGTTTTATTATTGGTCTAATGCATTTTTTAATGCTATTTCTAATGTTTGAATTTTTGCTTCTAAAGCTTTGACTTTTGTATCATCACAATCGCTTTGTACAGACATTTTTTCAAATTTTCTTTTATAGGCGTTTAGTGATTCCATTTTTCCTGCATAATTAAAAGCAGCGAACATGAATCCAGAAACAACTCCGGATGCAAAAATTATAAATACCAAATGGAATATTTGTATTTTAAAGTTTACATTTTGGAAAGGGCACATTACTATTGCCGAATTTGGCAGATTTATATATGCAAAATAGGCCGCACCAAGTGCTACAATAATTGATATGGTTAGGGAAAGTAACTTCATTGTTTGCTCCTCAAGTAATTTAATGTTTTTTGTATTTCTTCATCAATTTGAAGTTCAACTTCGATTATACTATTTGTCGCAGGGGTTGTAAATCTCAATTTGTAAGCTTGTAAGAGTTGCTCTGTTGTTTTTACCTTAACTCTGGGCCCATTATATAGAGAATCGTTTACTATGGGGTGGCCAATTGAGCTTAAATGCACTCTTATTTGGTGAGTTCTACCTGTTTCTAAGGATAATTCAACAAATGAGAAATTTTTAAATTGTTCCAAAATCTTGTAGTGTGTTATCGAATCCTTCCCGCCCTCGATTATAGACATTCGCTCTGGTTTTGAAGGGTCTCTCCCTAGAGGTTTATTTATTGTACCTTCTTGCTGCTCAAAGTTGCCTTGTACTATAGCTAAATATTTTCTTGCCGCTGTTTTTAACTTAATTTGATTTGTCAAAAAGTCATGAGCATAATTGTTTTTGGCAACCATTAGTAGTCCAGATGTATTTCTATCTAGCCTATGTAATATTCCAGGTCTTAAAGGTCCATTTACAGTTGAAAGACCTCCATATCCATATTTGTACAAAAGAGCATTTGCTAGTGTTTTTGTTTTTTCATTAGCTGTGGGGTGGGTTAGCATGTTTTTTGGCTTATTTATTACTAAAATTTGGCTGTCTTCATGTCTTATGTCCAAAGGGATATTTTCTGCTTCTAAAAGAACTTCATCTGGTTTATCTATATTTAACTCTATTATGTCATTTTCTTTTATGATGTAAGATGTTTTTACAGAGGTATTGTTTACTTTTGTCTTTTCATTTTTTATAAGTTTTTGAATTTGACTTCTAGAATACTCAACAAACATTTCAGCAAGAAATGAATCCAGTCGTCTTCCTGCGTCGTTATCCTCTATTGTGATTTTATACGTGTTTGTCATAGCTTATTTCTTTGAATATACAACAAAGATTAATCCAACAGCTCCTACTGTTATTAGGATATCCGAAGCATTAAAAATGGGGAAATCTACTATGTTTAACTTTATATAGTCAGTAACAAATCCGTCAAGTATTCTTTCATATAGGTTTCCTACTATGCCTGCAGTTAATATTGAAAAAATCGTCAATTCATTATGTGAAAATTTACTTGAGTTCTTTATGACAATAAATAGTAATATAAATAATACGATTGCTGAGAGTACTATTAAGATGTCTGTATACGATGATAGTAAGCTAAAGGCAGCACCTCTGTTTTGAATATACATAAGCCCAAAAAGTTTATTTGAAACATTTATTCCATTATTTATACAATATAAGGCTATATTCTTTATAAGCGTTGATACAATTATAAAGAAAGATGTTTGAGCTATATAACTGTATATTTTTGCAAAACTTATTTTTTTACTAATTCTTTTCATTGTTATTTATATCTGTTTTTTCTTTTAGTTCTTTATTTGCAATAGGAGTATGGCTTACTACATTTACTCTAGTCATTATGAACGCCATTCCAGACAAGTCTAAGCTAATTTTGTCATCTGCTGAAACATTTGTCTTGGTTATGCCAAGAGAGGCAACCGCATATTCATTGCAGTTATCAGAATTTGCTGTTAGAACCCTTTCCAAAGGTTTATTTCTTCTTATTCCTCTAAAAACTTCTTTGGGATGAGTTTGTGGGTAAATAATCGGCTCATTTGTTATTGAGGCTAAGATAAAAGAATTTGCTGGAACATCTGTTGACAATTCAGCTGTATATTGCGCATTTTTGTTTACAAGATTTGGCGCAGATAGGTGTATCTGTAAGTCTTTTGCATTTCCGTACTTTAGGTAAGTAAGTTCTTTTATTACTGATGAGCTTGTTATTTTCCAAGACGGTCCTATCTTTTGCAGATTATAGTATGTATATGAGTCAGAGTATATTGTTCCCGTTGATGGAATATTTGAAACAGGGTCTTTTGTTATTCCTTTTGCAGTTTCTTTTAATCCAACACAAGCATAATCTCCATCTATGCTCATATTATCAATTTCTGTTAAGTATTCAATGTTTGGATATAATTCCCAGCTTTTCTCGATAAGTTCGAAAAATATTTTTTTATTAAATCCGTCATTATTTATATAGCTTTCTGCATAAAGTTTTTTTAGTTCTTCAATATTGTGAGTGCTGGAATATGTTGCATGTAAGTTAAATATATTTATTATTTCTTTTTTAGGATCTTGATTTTCAAATTTTGCAATCCCAATATTTTTTAAGGCAATTTTGTTGATTGACTCGTCATTGGATTCAGCGGTATAAGCTGTAAGTGATGAGCATAAAAGAACTAAACTAAGTATAATAAATCTATAACTTTTTTTCATACAACCTTAATTTCTATCTTTGTACATAAACACAAGTACGGCATCTGCTCCAACGAGTAGTAAATTAGCAACATAAAGCCAGAATACTATGTCCATTGAGAATAAAATTTTGTTAATTATTCCAAGTACATATCCAAGAATTATCAGTGATAAGAATAATCTGCTTTTACTTTTTACATTTTTTGTTTTATATGTTTTCATAACTGCAAAAGGCCAGCTTGCTCCAAAGCAAAATAACATGCCTGCTTCATAAATGCTCATTGTTTTCATTTGAAATGATTGTAATAAAATATCCACTCGTGTTCCTCTTTTCGGTTGTTATTGATGTTTTGCTGAGCTAATTTATAAAACTAAATTGTTCAGTAATTTCCAAACAAAATTGTATCATAAAACGCTTTTTTTGATAAAATATTTAATGTAAAGAAGGAATTAAAAATGCTTTTTGTTTTAGATATCGGAAATACTAATATAACTTTAGGAATATTTGATGGGGATGTCTTGGTAAAATCGTGGCGACTTGCTTCAGACATAATGCGATCAGAAGATGAATATGGAGTTATGATAAAGAACTTACTTTTTGATTCAGCAATGCATAAGTCAATTGATTCAGCTATTATTTCAAGTGTCGTTTTACCTATGACTGAAAAAATACAATTGGCTATCAAAAAATATTTAAACATTGACGCCATTGTTGTTAACCATAAAATTAATACCGGTGTTAAAGTAAAGTTAAAAAATCCTTCAGAGGCTGGGGCCGATAGGCTTGTAAATGCCTATGCTGCTTCACAGTTATATGGTTCTCCTGTGATAGTTGTTGATTTTGGTACCGCTACTACATTTGATATTGTAAATCCTTACAATGAATTTATTGGTGGAATTATCACTGCCGGTATGAAAATCCAAGCAGATGCGTTGAGTAAGTATACATCCAAGCTTCCAAAAGTAAAAATAGAAGCTCCTGATAAAATTATTGGTGATAATACGATTGATGCAATGCTTTCGGGTATTGTAAGGGGCCATGCTGCAATGGTAGATGGCTTGATTTCACAATGCGAAAAAGAATTAGGGCAAAAAACCACCATTGTTGCTACTGGTGGGTTCTCATCAATTATCAGTAAATACATGTCTAGAGAATTTGATTTCGTAAATCCAGATCTTACTTTGATTGGTTTAAAGCTTTTATATGAATTGAATAAAGATAGTAACAGAATGTTGGTACTGGGAGAACATTTAATTTAGTTTTAGTTTTGTGCTTTAACGTACTTGCCAACTTTAATGTTATTTTTTGCTTCACTTATTTTATTAAAAAGTGCAATTATTATTTTATTATTTTTGTTACCTTCTATTGCAACAAATTGCCCTGTTTTGTTTGAAAAGGAATGATATTTTTGTTCTTTATGCCCTAAAGTGACTTTGAGAGCATTGTTATAATCTGTTCGGAGTATTTTTGCATTATGTTGTTCCAACAAATCAATAATATATTTGGTTGGGTGACCATAGTTATTTTGGCCTGTTGAAATGATTGCAATTTTGGGAGATAGTGTGTCCAGCATTTTTGAATTTAAAGCACTTTTACCGCCATGGTGACCTACTTTTAATACATCAATGTTCTTTAGTTTTGAGTTGTCTAGAGAGTTGAACTCTATAAAGCCGCCATCAGCCATGAATAAAACTTTTGCTCCATTGCACTCTAATAGTTCAATAAGAGAATTATCATTTTCATTTTCTATATTTCCACGTTGCCTTGAAATGTTTGTTAACTTAAAGTTGCTTTCTTCAAGTATTACCTCATTTTCAGAAGGGATTTTATACTGGTAATTATTGTTCTTTAGAAAATACAGTATTTTTTTGCTCAACTTTGTGGGAGAAGAATCGTGAGTAATGTAGATTTTCTTTACTTTTATTTTGTTCAATAAACCAAGAGTTCCTCCGGCATGGTCAGAGTCAAAATGTGTTAATATTAGTGCATCTATTTTTTTTATCCCACGCGCTGAAAGGTATTTAACTATAATTTGTTCTGCTTGTGATTTTGCCTGATTGTAAGGCATTTTCCCTGTATCTATAAGTATATATTTGTTTTCAGGAGATTTTATAAGGGCACTATCCGCATTCCCAACACTAAAGAAGATTATTTCGCAGTTTTTTGTTGGTAATTTAATAAATGTTGTGCAGAATAATATTAATAACACTCCCAAGATTATATAAGATTCTTTTTTTATTTTTTGTACTGAAAGTGTTATGGTTAAGGATAATATTATTGAAAAATATAATAATATTTGAGTAATTGATGGTTGGTATGTCTGAAGTAATGAGTTTTTTGTTTTCGAAATTATATCAGATATGTTTATTATAATTGTCAAGAATGGATTTAATATATAGTCGCAAACCAAGCAAATAAAGTTTCCAACAAGTGGAGCTAGTGAAAAAATAGACCCAACGAATCCAATGAAACTTATAGCTGTTAAAAACGGTATAGTAGTTATATTTGCTAGTATTGAATATGTGGAAAATGTCCCAAAATAGTACATTTGAATCGGCGTAACGTATATTTGTGCAATAATCGGCACAATGCAGGCACTCGAGATTGCTGCATATTTATCGGGTATTTTTTTTAGTATTGGCGGGCATGTTACCAGTAAGCCAAGAGTGACAATAAATGATAATTGAAAACCTATATCATTAATTAATGCAGGATTATAGATTAAAAGAATTAATGCTACAAAAAATAACAGAGAAACGGAATTAGCATCTTTGTCTATAAGCTTACCAAATAATATAAAAAGCAGCATTATGCTTGCCCTTAATATCGATGGACCAAAGCCTGTCATACAGGTGTAGACGATTATTAATAACATTCCTATTCCGATAGATATTTTATAATTTAGCCTTATTCTTTGTGCTATAAAATACCAGATTCCGAAAATTAGTGTTACATTCATTCCTGAAGCAGCAAGAATATGAAGCAGCCCAGAGTGCCTAAAAGAGTCTTTTAAGTCTTGTGTTGGGTTTATTGCATCATCACCAAAAACTATTCCCCCAAGCAATTCTAGATTCGGACTTTTTATTATTTTTGAGTGTTTATAAATGATTGAGGTTCTGGTAGAGTTTAAAAATTGAAGGGTTTTCCAGTAGGTAGAATCTGGCTTATTAATTTTTATTATGTTATTATCTGATGAATAAAAAGTTGTGTATACGCCTTTATTTTTCAAAAATTTAGCATAGTCAAACTGGTTTGGATTTTGGGCTTGCTTAGGAAGATACAACTGACCTGTAATAGTTATCCTGTCTCCTATATCCAGTTTATTTAATGGCTTATTGCCTTCTTTTATTGTGATTCGCGTTTTTGAATTATTTATAATTATTGAAGAATTATTATTAGTTATTTTTCTTACTTTTGCGTAAAACCTTATTTGGTCATTGTAGTTATTTTCGGGAATGCTAATTATTTGTGCTTGCATTGTTGTCAAAGTTGGTGCGTAGCCGCTAAGTTCATCTGATTCTTTTATTCTGTAAATACAGAGTAATGTTGATAAAACAAATAACGCGTATATAAAAAGACCAAATTTTTCACTAAATATTTTTTTATAAATTAGAAACAGAGTAATAATGAATAATAGTAAGGATAGTAGTGAAACGCTGGAGCTATAAAAAGCAATTATTCCTAATACAAAATATATTGTTAAAACTATTGTTTGATTATGCTTTGTCATGTTTCCTAATTCCAACTTTATGCTCTATAATACATTACATGGTTATAAAATCTACAATTTTTAATTCTAAAATAGGATGTCTTCATATTGTAAGTGAGGACGATTTTCTTATTCAAATAAAAATTAATCCAGCGCAAGACATCATTTCCCAAGAGTCAAAATTTAATAATAGAGTAATCATTCAATTAAAAGAATATTTTTTGGGTAATTTGACTTTGTTTTCAGTGCCGATTAAGTTTCTGGAAAAGTCTGATTTTAAGAAAAAAATATGGAATGAAATGCTTAAAATTCCATATGGAGGAATATCTTCATATAAGTCGATTTCTGAGAATATAGGACACCCAAAAGCATATAGAGCTGTTGGTACTGCTATTGGGCAAAATCCTATCCCAATAATTATTCCATGCCATAGAGTTCTCAATTCAAATGGGGGAATCGGTGGTTTCTCTGCTGGGTTGGATATCAAGAAGAAGCTATTGAAAATAGAGCAAATGGATGGTTTAAAAAAAAACTGTTAGTAATTGAATAAATATGTTAATATAAATCACGTACAGACGTTTGGATTTTGAGAATGAGCGAACACTGGATTGTAAATTTAGGCAAATATAGCATCAACATGGATACACTTATTACTATGTGGGTAGCTATGGCAATATTGATTGTGTTCTCATTGCTGGCAACTAGAAAACTTTCTATTTTTCCTACAAAGTTACAATCTATAGCCGAGGCAATAGTTGGCGCTTTTGTTGGGTTGACTGAATCTATGATCGGAAAAGATGGAAAAAAACATTTACCGCTTTTGGCAACTTTGTTTTTGTTTATCTTGACAGCTAATTTGATTGGTCAAATTCCTTGGAAAATTTATGAATTAAAAGCTGGAGAGCTGGCTTCTCCTACAAATGATATTAATATGACTGCTGCAATGGCAATTATGGTTCTGGTTTACTATGTTGCTCACGGAATTAAGGTGAAAGGATTTAAATTCTTTTTGCATGAATTTTCTTTTACCGGTATAATCATTGCGCTTGTGGATTTGTTGGAGTTGTTAGTTAGACCTTTTTCTTTGGCATTGCGACTTTTTGCCAATATATTGGCAGGAGAGTTGCTTGTATTTACGTTTGTAGGTATGTTTGCTTATTTTGTTCCATTGCCATTTATGTTTTTTGAAGTATTTGTTGCAGTGGTTCAGGCTTTGGTATTTACGTTGTTGTCAGCCGCATACATAGCGATGGCTACACAGATAGAAGAACACTAATATAAAAAATAGATAATAAAGGAGAAAAATTATGGCAGTAGAACAAGTAGCAGCAGTGGTATCTCAAGGTGAAGGCTTAGTGAAACTTGGTGCAGGTATTGCAATCGGGTTTGGTGCTATTGGTGGAGGTCTTGGACTTGGTGTTGCGACAAAAGGTTTATTAGAAGCTATCGCTAGGCAACCTGAAATCGCCGGTAAAGCTTTTGCTTACTTTATCTTGGGTGCTGGTCTTGCTGAGGCAACAGCTATTTATGCATTATTTATTGCTATTCAATTGTTAGGATAAGATATACGAATTATGGAATTTAATGCAACGTTAATTGTATCGGCTATTAGTTTTATTGTGTTCATTTTTGTAATGAATACAATACTCTATAATCCAATCTTGAAAGTCATTCAAGAAAGGGAAGATTTTATTGATGCTAATTTAGGCGAGTCAACTTCGCTAGCAGATAAGGCAAAAGCCATACTTCTGGATAAAGAGTCAAAGTTAAAAGATGCTCACAAATTAGCGAAGCAATCAATTGCTTTGGGGATAGATTCATCTAAAAAAGATGCCTCAAATACTCTTAATTCAGCAATTTCTTCTTCAAAAGATAAGGTTGACCAAGAAAAAAACAGGCTTTCAAATGAAGAAGGTGATGCTAAATACAAATTAACGCAAAATGTAGCAGAGCTTGCAAAGTCAATTACGGAAAAGTTATTGGGGCAGCAAGTTCAAGATTTCGAATTTAATCAAGAAGTAGTTGATGAGGCTCTAAATAATGTTTGATTTTTCAAAAGAAAATTTACTTCATTCAAATTTGTTCAACTTTACAATAATGGTTGCGACATTTGCTTTTATTGCTTTTAAAGTGCGAGTTGGTGATAAGGTTGAAAGTCATAGAAAAAAGTTAGCTGCGACAGTTGACAACTCTATAAGTGCTAAAGACAAAGCTCATAATGATTTAAAGCAAGTCGAAGAGTCTGTAAAAAATACCGCTGTTGAAATAGAGGAAATTGTGTCTGCTGCTAAGGCAACTTTGGCTACTATTGAAGAGAAAATATTCACTGATGCAAGCAAGCAAGTCAAAACAATTGAGGAAAATGTTGTAAAAGTTGTTGAAGCAGAAGCCTCCCGTTTGAACTCAAGATTAGCAAAAGGAGTTTCTAATGCTTCAGTAGCGTTAGCTGAATCTAACATGGTTCGTTTATTGACAAATAATCCTGAGCTTCATAATAAATTTATATATGAGTCTGTAGATGAACTAGATAAGGTGGATTTTGGTGTCTAATATTGATATAAAAAAGCTAAAAGTCGCTAAAAAATATTCAGATGCTTTATTTGAAAATGCACAAGATTCAAATAAAGTTCAGGATACCCTTAATGAGCTTAATTCTATTGCTACAATATTGGGCGAGTCTCCTGACTTGAATTCATTTTTGGTCAACCCTGTTATATCAATAAACGATAAACTAGAAGTGGTTGTTCAAGTTATGGCCTCAACTGTGAGTGATACGGTTTTGAATTTTATAAAATTATTAATAGAAAATTCTCGTTTTGATGCTTTTCAAGCAGTAATTTTTGAGTATCAAAACAGGGTTGATGAAGTTAACAATGTTCTAAAAGTTGATGTTATTTCAGCTGTAAAGTTAGATGAGCATATGAAAACAAAATTGATTGAAAAACTTCAATATAAAACATCAAAGAATGTTATTTTAAATTATTCAATCAAGCCAGAAATAATTGCAGGATTGATTATAAAGGTTAATGATAAAACAATTGATACTAGTTTGAAAACTAAACTTGGCGGAATTAAAAGACAATTAATATAAGGAAATTGATATGGCTACAATTAGACCAGATGAAATTACATCAATCATTAAAAGTAAAATAGAAAATTATACGTCGCAAGTCGATGTTAACAACATCGGTTCTGTCTTAGAAGTTGGCGATGGTATTGCCCGTATTTATGGGTTAAGAAATGCTATGGCAAGTGAATTGATAGAGTTTGATGACGGAAAAGGAACATTAGGTATTGTTCTTAACCTTGAAGAAGATAATGCTGGGGTTGTTATCCTTGGTGAGTATGCTCATATCAAAGAGGGTATGAACGTAAAGACTACTGGTAGAATTGCATCGGTACCTGTTGGTGACCAAATGATAGGAAGAATTGTCGATCCTACGGGTAAACCAATTGATGGTAAAGGTGATATAAATACTCAGATTACCAGACCAATTGAAAAAGTTGCTCCTGGTATCGTTGCTAGAAAATCTGTTCATGAACCACTTCAAACAGGTCTTACTGCTATTGATGCTTTGACCCCAATAGGAAGAGGTCAGCGTGAATTAATCATTGGTGATAGACAAACTGGTAAAACAGCTATCGCAATCGACACAATTTTAAATCAAAAAGGGCAAGACGTAATTTGTATTTATGTTGCAATTGGTCAAAAAACATCTACTGTAGCTCAATTGGCTAAGACTCTGGAAAAATATGGAGCTATGGACTATACAATTATAGTTTCTGCTACGGCTAATGAGCCTGCTCCGCTTCAATATATTGCACCTTTCTCAGGTGTTGCAATTGCTGAAGAATTTATGGAACAAGGTAAAGCTGTTTTGATTGTATATGATGACTTAACAAAACACGCTCAAGCATATCGTGCAATGAGTTTGCTATTGAGAAGACCTCCAGGACGCGAAGCTTACCCTGGAGATGTATTCTACTTGCATTCAAGACTATTAGAAAGAGCTTGTAAATTGAATGATGAGCTTGGTGGTGGTAGTATAACGGCATTGCCAATTATTGAGACTCAGGCTGGTGACGTTTCTGCTTACATTCCTACAAATGTAATTTCTATTACTGATGGGCAAATATTCTTAGAAACAGGCTTATTTAATTCTGGTATAAGACCGGCCATCAACGCGGGAATATCAGTTTCTCGTGTGGGCGGTGCTGCTCAAACGAAGGCTATCAAACAAGTTGCTGGTAAATTGAGATTGGACTTGGCTCAATTCAGAGAGTTAGAAGCATTTGCACAGTTTGCAAGTGATTTGGACAAAGCTACACAAGATCAATTATTAAGAGGACAAAAACTAACGGATGTCCTAAAACAACCTCAGTATGAGCCGTTAAACGTGGCAAAACAAGTATCGATATTATTTGCTGTAAATGAAGGTTTCTTGGATGACTTAGATGCTAAGAAAATTACTCAATTTAAAAAGGATTGGTATGAATACTTTGAGGCAAATATGTCTGACTTAGAGTCGAATCTTAACAATGGAGCTGCGTTGTCTGATGAAGATAAAATGGCTCTGAAAGAGGCTCTTAGTAAATTCAAAAATGACTTCTTTAGCTAAATATAAGGCAAACAAATGGCAAACTTAAAAAACATAAGAGATAGAATATCCAGTATTAATAATACTCAAAAAATAACTAGAGCCATGAAAATGGTTGCGGCGGCTAAGGTAAAAAAGTCTGAAAATCGAGTTAAGTCATCAAGACCTTTTGCTGAAGAGCTGTCTGCTATGATTTCAAGGTTGATGGGTTCCTTGGAGTATTTTTCTGCTGATGTTGTAAATGAAGATAGACCATTAGAAAATTATCCTGCACTGCTTCAAAGTAGAGACGTAAAAAATGTTGGGATTTTAGTTGTTACTTCAAATAAAGGTTTAGCAGGAGCTTTTAATGCAAATGTTATTAGAGCGGCTATTAAAAAAATTGAAGATTATAATTCTAAAGGAATTGGTTGTAAACTTTTTATAGTTGGGCAAAAAGGTTTTAACGTATTGAAAAGGCTTACTCAAGGACAAGTAAATGCGCCAAAACTAAATCTGGAAATTCTTCAAGCTTATACTAAATTTGCTCAAGATCCAACGTCGGCCGCGGCTTCTGTAGTAGCAGAAGATATGGCAAAGGCATTTGTTGAGCATCAGATAGATTCTATGGAAATAGTAACTACAAAATTTAAAAATATGATGTCATCTTCTGTTGAAAATTGGCAAATATTACCGTTGGCTAAAGAGTCTCACAAAGGAATATTGGTTGACTCTCAAATGGAGTTTGAGCCAGATTTATCGAGTATTTTGGCTAAAATTATTCCTTTATATATTGCTAATACAATATTTCAAGCCTTTTTGGAGTCTACTGCTAGCGAATTGTCATCAAGAATGACTGCGATGTCAGCGGCTTGCAATAATGCTGAAGACATGATCAGAACATTAACCATTGATTACAATAAAGCTAGACAGTCTGCAATTACTCAAGAAATTACTGAAGTAGTAAGTGGTGCAGATTCACTAAAGTAGGTTAGAATGAAGTTTTTAAAACAAAGTTTGATTGTTTTACTTTCATTAATTATTTTGGTTGTTATTTCTTATTTTGCATTTATTTTTATCTTGCCAAAAATTGTTGATCTCGATGTTTGTAAAAAGAATATAGAGGAACAGGTTAAATTACGAACAGGTTTTTCTATGTCTATAGAAAAGATCACGGTGAAGCCAGATTTTTCTCCTTATTTGAGTATTGATTTGCACCACCTCAAACTTAATTATCCTAATGGCAAAAACTTTTTAAAAGTCAGAGATGCAAATGTGCAAATTGACTTACCTTCTTTGTTTATAAAAAAGATAAAGTTGAAGAAAATAAGATTAGTTCGCCCGGTTCTTTCTACGGCTTTATATTCGGATTGCAAAACTTCATTTGAAAGAGATTTCAAGTTGAAGCCAATTGATTCTTTCGATAAATATGCTTTTAAGTTAGTCGATAATATACCTGTTGTATACTTAGATAACTATAAGTTAAAGATATATGATCATGCATTTTCTGAGCCCTTTATTATAGAAGGTGATAAATTGCAGCTGTCGGACTTTAAACCTAATGAAAGTGTTCACCTTACTACTACGGGTAGTGTCATTCAGGGAAAACATTCATTTATTAAATATGATGTAGATTTGAATACATATTTGACTAAATCTGATGGTAATATTTTTAAGGTCGACCCATTCAAGTATTTAAAAGAATTTTCAGTTTCTACAAATGTTTATGCGCATCTAAACATAAAAAATACTCAAAATAGTCCTAAAATTATTGGGGATGCTACCCTATCAAACACTGACCTTGTAGTTTCAGGTATTCCTTTAATAGGAAATTCTATAAATTTAGCATTTACAGGGAACTCGGTGTCTATAAATGCAAACGTCCAGACTTCTTTTAATAATAGAGCAAAACTAGAAGGAAAATATGCTTTTGGGTTACAAAAAAAATTAGAGTTAAAAGTAAAGGCGGCAGATGCAAGTCTAGCTAATTTACATAAATTGGCAAATGCTATTTTAGGTTCATTAAACATAAAAAACAAATTTGGAAATTATAATGTATCGGGATTAGCGGATATGGATTTTTACATTACGACTGATTTTAAAACTATTAAATCGTCAGGTAGCTCTAAAATCCAAAATGCTTCAATTTCATGCAAAGAATTTCCATTTAAAATTTCAAAAATAACTTCCTTCATATCCTTTGATAATAATACTGTTCAAATCCTCGATACCACAGCATATGTTGATTCTATGCCATTGCTTGTGAAGGGCATAATTCATCAAGATACAAGTGCTAATGTCTCAGTGAAGGCTCAAGCATTACCCCTAAAACATGTATTAGCGCTAATACCGTCTAATTTTCTCTTTCCTGATATAGATGTTAACTCTGGATCTCTGACTTTTTCTGCTAACCTAAGGGGTAAAATCACAAATATGATTGTAGCTTTAAATGCCTCGATACAGGATCTTTCGATGCTTTTTGCAAAGAATAATAAATATAAAGCTAAATCAATTGAGGTAACTTCTGAAGGGAATGTAAAATCTAGAGGTTGTAATATCACTGTTGTTGGCTCAGAGGTAAATATTAAAAATCTGATTTCACCGATTTCATCTAAAAAAATTCAATTAAAAGTCCAAGGTAAAGATATTGATATTTTATCAAGCACTATCTCATGGCAAGATTCACATGTCATAACTAGTGGTAAAATACTTGATTATTTAGGTAAGAAAAATTTCGATATAGTATATAAAGGTGCATTATCTTCCAATAACTTATATAGACAGCTTGGGCAAAACTTTAAACTCAAAGCAAGTGCAAAGGGCTCATTGCCGATTAATGGGAAAATATCAGGTAGTTTTGACGATATAAAAGTTGAGTCTCAAATTAGTGCAGATAAATCAAATTATCTTTCATATCTGGTCGTAAAAGAGCTTGTTAATCAGCATTCCATATTAAATTTAGAGGCAAAATACAAAAATGATAAGTTGCAATTAGATGAAATTGCTCTTTATAAACAATCTTATAGCTCTCGCAATTCGGCTACATTGAAGAATAATCTTATAAATGCAGAGAAAATTCTATCGGTCACCGGACAGATTGAAGGTTTATCTAATCCAAACTTGAAGGAAATTTTAATTAACATTCCAAAATCTCTTACAGCATCTATTTCAACTTTTCCAGGATCAGAAGTCTCTGTCAAGAGTGACTTAAAGTTAAGCGGTAACATGAATTCGCCTGCAGTTGTTGGGATACTGGATCTGAATTATTTAATTATACCAGAATACAGCTTAAAAGCAGAAAACTTATCGCTTCTTTTCTCTAAAAATAATCTAAAAATTATGGCGCCCAACATTCAGGTTAAAAATTCAAAGTTTAATATTGAAGCCAATGCAATACCGATTTTAGGAAAAAACATAATAGTAAAAGATGTCAATTTTAATTCGCAATATTTTAATTTGTCAGAAATAGCTGGAGCTTTTTCATCCTTTTCTAACTCAAATATTGCCCCTGGCTTTACTCTTCCAATCCAAGTTTTGTCCGGGCACTCATATATAAACAAATTTGTCGCAACTGGTGTACAAGCATCAAATGTAAATGCTAATTTTACTATAGCTAATAATCTTTTAAGAATAAGGAAAATGACAGCTAGCTCCTACAATGGTTCTGTATGGGGTGATATCGATTACAATTTTTTATATGCCAAAACTTCAGTGAGAGTTGCTGGTAAAAATTTAGATGCTGCCCCCGCTGTAAAAGCACTGACCGGCTTAGATGACAATATTCTTGGTAAGCTTGATTTTGGTCTTAATTCAACAATGAGTGGTTATTCTCGTCAACAACAACTTAGCTCTATAGTAGGAAAAGCTCAAATAGTAATTCATAATGGGCAGCTTGGTTCTTTAGGAAAATTTGAACATTTCTTGTACGCACAAAATCTAATTTCTCAGAGTATAATGAGAGCGACTGTTAATGTTATAACTCAAGCAGTTGCCTCAAAAGATACTGGTCGCTTCAAATACTTGGAGTCTAAAGTTACATTCTCTGATGGTTATGTAAATATTAATTCTGTGGAATCTTCAGGGCCTAATATGAGTTTGAAAATGAGTGGACGGATGAATTTGTTAAATAATTGGGCTGATTTAAATATTCTTGGCACTGTTTCTAGTGATGTAGTAAGTGTGATGGGGCCGTTGGGTGAACTTTCCATTTCAAATATTGCTAGTAACATCCCAAAATTAAGCAGTGTTAATGTATCATTGCCGAACATATTTTTTAATAAATTTAATATGAAAGTGGATAAATCTGTAATTGCTCAAATTCCGCCGTTGACTCCTGCAACGATGCTAAAAACAAGGCACTTTAATGTTAGTATAAAAGGAAATGTAAACAGCGTTAAATCAGTAAAATCTTTTAAATGGCTTTCGATTGGAGATCCATCAGAGAATCAACAAATTCAATCTCCTGCTCGCAATCAACAGCAAAATGGTTCTCAATATCAGAAGCTAGAAAGGGTGTATGATTCTGAGCCTTCTGGTGCAGAGCCTTATTCAAACCCTAAATCTCAAGATTTACCAAGCTTCTTGGATAAACTTCCAAGTACCATCCATTAATTACAAATTATTTTAATAGTTTGCTGAATACCGAGAATTTGTTTTATATGTTCTTCTTGAATAGCTTCTCCTGGAATAAGTAAGGGAACTCCTGGTGGGTATTTAGTTATTAGTTCTTTACTTATGTAGCCTACTGATTTTTCAACTTTTACTTCTTCAAAGCTGCCTTCATGGGCTTGTCTTGGGCTAATTACGACTTGAGGTACAATTAGTGTGTTTTTTTCGGAATTCTCACAATTGATTTTCTTTTTATATTTTTCTTTATTTTTGCTTGTTTTCTTTAGTACTTTTTCTAATTTATTTAATTTTGATTTTGTTGTTCCTATTCCTGTTAGGAACAGAACCGACTTATTATTTGCCATTTCGTCTTCAATTCTAAATCTGCTAAATAGAATTTCGGAAAGTTCGAAGCCTGTTAAGCCGTCAATTTTTACAAGTATTTTACTTATATCATTATTTTCATTGAATATTTGAATATCTTTATATTTTTCCAGATTTTTTTTGAAATTAATAATATTATTTATTAGTTCTGCTATTTCACTTTTGCCTTTTTTTGAATTTAGAAAGTTTATTGTATTTTCGATATTAGCTAAAATTGGATATGAAGGTGAAGTTGTATTCAACAAATTCAAAGCTTCTTGTATTTTTTCTGCCTGTACTTTGCTATCTTTTGCAACATGCAATACTGCGCTTGGGTTTAATGCTCCTGCCGTTTTATGAAGCGATTGTACAGTAATATCAGCTTTTTCGTATATTGAAGGAATGCCTATTGTTTTGTCAAAATTCCATAGTGCGCCATGGGCTTCATCTACGATTAAAATTAAATTTTTTTCTTTGCAGAATGTTGAAATCTTTCCTAAATTACTAATTGCTCCTTCATAGCTTGGATTTGTTATTACAACTGCTTTTACATCAGGAAAATAGTTGTAAGCTTCTTCGATTTCTTTATTTTGTATTGGTTTATAAATTCCCCATTCTTCATCAAGGCTTGGGCAAATCCAAATTGGAATAGCACCACTAAGAACAAGTCCATTGTAAACTGATTTATGGCAACTTCTGGAAATTATTACTTTGTCTCCTGTTTTCAAAGAGGCTAGCATTGCTGCGTTTATTCCAGATGTTGATCCATTTATGAGATAAAAAGATTGTTTACTTTGATATATTTCACTGGTTTTCTTTTGCGATTCATAAATTGCGCCTTCTGGAAGTGATAAATTGTCAAATCCTTCAATCTCTGAGTAATCACAAGCAAATATTTTTTCACCAAGTAATCTTTTGTTTGCAGGAAAAATAATTGCTCCTTGATTGTGCGAAGGTGTCGTAAATAGTGTTCTCTTTTTTTTGTTAAAGTTCTGAATTAATTTTAGTATGCTCATGAATTTTGTTGTAAAATCTATAATAACTTTTTAATTATATAATCTTTGGGTGAACATGGTAAATTTGTCACAAATTAAAACACAAATTGATGATTTAAAAAAACAGATTGAATTTCATAATAATGCATATTATCAGGATGATGCACCTGTTATTTCAGATTATGAATATGATAATTTATTCAGACAGTTGAAATCTCTTGAAGAAGAGTTTCCGCAATTTTTAACTAAAGATAGCCCAACTCAAAATGTTGGTGCTAAGCTTTCAGTTAAATTTTCGCCAGTGGTTCATAAATATAAACTATATAGTCTTGATAACTCAAATAACTATGATGATTTAAAAAAGTGGTATGCAAGAACTTTAAAAGAATATTCTTCAAAGATAGTCATTGAACTGGTATCAGAATTAAAAATAGATGGATTGGCAGTAGCTCTTACCTATCAAAATGGAAAGTTGGTTAAAGGTGCTACCAGAGGAGACGGTACTACTGGCGAAAATATTACTGAAAATTTAATGATGGTTTCAGGTATCCCACATGTGCTTTCTGAGACTTTGGATATTGAAGTTCGAGGAGAAGTTTATATGCCAATTTCCTCGTTTGAAAAACTTAACGAGTTTCAATTGGAATCTTCCTCTAAAGTATTTGCTAATCCTAGAAATGCTGCAGCAGGATCGTTGCGCCAACTCGATGCTTCAATAACCAAGCAGAGAGATTTGCATTTTTTTGCTTATTCGGTTATTAGTGATGATTCAGTAAAATATTTTAATACTCACTATGAAGCTATTAAGTTTCTTGATTCTTTAGGATTTGGGATAAACCCTAATAGTTATCTCCAGCAAGATATTGAAGGGGTGATAGAGTTTTGTAAAGAATGGGAAAATAAAAGGTTTGATCTGGATTACGCAACTGATGGTATTGTAGTAAAAGTGAATTCATTAGCCATTCAAAATGAACTTGGATTTACGTCCAGAGCACCTAAGTGGGCAACTGCCTTTAAGTTTCCGCCTGAAGAAGTTTGGACAACCCTATTGAGTATAGAAAATAGTGTTGGTAAAACAGGTGCTGTCACTCCCGTAGCAAATCTAAAACCTGTAAAGCTTGCAGGAACTACGGTAAAAAGAGCTAGTTTACATAACTATGATGAAATTAGCAGGTTAAAAATAGCTGTTGGATCAGAAGTCTTGGTAAAAAAAGCAGCGGAAATAATACCCAAGATAGTCGCATGTAAAAATGAAAGCAGTCTCCATAGCTTTGAGGTACCGAGATTATGCCCTGCTTGCTCTACACCATTGGTAAAGTCAGAAAATGAAGTTGCATTATATTGTCCAAATACTCAAGGCTGTCCTGCTCAAATAAAAGGCAGAATAGAATATTGGGCATCAAAAGATGCAATGGATATTGATGGTCTCGGTGAATCAATAATTGAGCAATTGTTACACAAATCTATTATTAAAAACGTTGCAGACTTATATTCGTTAACAAAAGATGATTTTTTAATGCTTGATCTAGTAAAAGATAAAACTGCTGAAAATCTTTTGGATGCTATTGGAAAAAGTAAAAATTGTACATTATCCCGCTTTATAACAGCATTAAGTATAAAGCATGTTGGTAAGGAAACTGCGGATCTTATAGCTCAAGAGTTTGTAACTGTTGATAAATTTTTGAACGCAACAAAGGATATTCTAGTTGGGATTAATGGAATCGGTGACAAAGTTGCTCAAAGCGTGGTTGATTTTCTTTCTAGTTCTTATAACAGGGAAATTATTGATAGGCTTACCGCTCTTGGAGTCAATCCTCAAGGGGCAAGTGTTGAAAAAGTTTCGGATATTTTTAAAGATAAAACTTTTGTTATAACGGGGACTCTGTCTCGATCCAGAAGCGATTTTGAGAAAGAAATCAAGGCTCGTGGGGGCAAGATATCATCCAGTGTAAGTAAAAAAACTTCATATGTGTTGCTTGGAGAGAACCCTGGTTCTAAATTTGACAAAGCTACCTCATTGGGTATTATAATATTATCAGAGCTAGACTATAATAAATTAATTACTGGTTGAGGTGAAATGAATAAAAATTATAGAGTAATAAAGATAAATGGATTTAGAGGTGTTTTGACTGCTTTGTTTGTAATCTGTTGTATGACAACAGGTTTCTTGGCTTTTCCAGGTTGGGTTTTTATGCACTTATGGAATTATGTTGCTACTTTCTTTATCTTAATGCCAGAAGTGCATCTTGTTCATGGAATAATGCTTTGGGCTATAGTTGCTCTATCTATTTATGCTTTGAATAATAATAGAATGCTTATAGGCTTTTCTTCACCTCCAGCGTTGAATGAAGAACAAATCAAAGATTTAGTTGCTAGGGTTAAACATTCTGCTAGTACAACAAATCCTATAATGTCAGAGAATCAGGAAAAAGAAAAAAATACTTCCGAATCACTTGACGAAATTAGAAAGTAATTTATGCGTAAATATTTATTAGCGATTATTTCTCTATTGGTAGTAATTTTTGTCTCTATGCCTATTTTTGCTGCGGTACAAAATGAATCAACTAAAGGAATTATTTCTGTTTCCTGCACAAAAGAAAAAGAAGTTTCTCCAAATATAGTTGAACTTGTTTTTGCAGTTGAAACTCTATCGAAGACTTCAAATGAAGCAAGTGAACAGAACAAACAATTGACTTCAAAGGTCATTTCTTCAATTAGGCAACAGCTGGATTCTAAAAACAATGACCAAATAAAAACATTGAACTTTTCGTTGCAACCGAATTACGTGTATCCAAAAGATAAGCAAAGACTAATAAGCGGATATACTGCAGTGAACAGAGTTCTTATCAAAACAAAACAAATTGAAAAAGCCGGTAAATTCATTGACCTTGCAATAGCTAATGGTGCAAATAGATTAGAATCTGTTTCCTACACCGTAGATAATTATGATGCAATAAGAGATGAATTATATCCAGCAGCGGTTAAAGATCTTCAAAATCAGGCATCAGTGCTTGCAAAATCATTAAACGTTAATGTTGTGGGTATAAAGTCAATAAATGCTAATTCTTCGCAAAACCAGCCTTACCGAAGAAATTTTGCAGCTTCAGCTCTTTCAAAAATGGATTCAGAATCTAGTACTCCAATGGAACCAGGTAAAATTAATATTAGTGTATCTCTTAGTGCTGAGTTTGAGGTTAAGTAGGTTTTTATAGTATAATCTTCCTATGATAAAACCTAAGAAATCAGTTCAAGACATGCTTGGTTATAATGTTCCGCTCTTTGAAAGAGAGTGGGATATTAAAATTGATTCAAATGAGAATCTGTATGGACCTTCCCCCAAGGTTATTGATGCAATTAAAAATATTTTGCCTGATGATATTTTTTTATATCCTTTTTATGGAGAATTAAGTAGAAAAATAGCAGAATATGTTGGTTTTGAGCTTGAGAATATCAAAGTAACTAATGGCGCGGATGAGGCTATTGCTTCAATCTTTCAAGCCTATTTAGAAGTTGGTGATGCAGTATTAACTGTTAAGCCATCCTTTGCAATGCCGGTTATTTATTCCCAGATTGTCGGTGCGCAATTAATTGAAGTTCCTTATGACAAAAAATGGGAGTTTCCTATTGATGCATTTTTGAGTCAGCTAGATAATAAACAAATAAAAATTGTCCATATAACAACTCCAAATAATCCTACGGGAGAATCAATTTCTGAAACTAATTTAGAGAAAATTTTAAAAAAATCAAAAGATAAGTTGGTTTTAATTGATGAGACCTATGGAAATTATTGTAACTCTAATTATAGAAAATACGTAAATGAGTATTCTAACGTCTTTATTGTAAAGTCATTTTCTAAAGATTTTGCGTTAGCTGGTTTAAGGTTAGGCTACATAATAAGTAATAAAGAAAACATAGATGTACTAAAAATGGTTGTAAGTCCATTTAGTGTCAACTCAATTGCTGTTAAAGCAGGCATTGCTGCTTTAGGCGATTCTTTGTATTTTGAGAACATTAAAACTGAAATAGAAAAAGCAAAACATATATTAAAAATGGCTTTCGAATCTATTGGTGCAACTGTTTACCCTTCTATGGCAAACTTTTTGTGCATTGATGCTAAATCTAAAGTGGATTTTTTGTATAGTCTCCTAAAAAGGAATAATATAATCGTCAAAAAGTTCTCTTCGCCAGAAATGGAAGGTCTTTTGAGAGTTGCTGCTCCCACTGTTGAGATGGCAAAAGTGGTTTCTGAGTGTATAAAAATTCGTCCTACGTTGGTTTTTGATATGGATGGAGTATTAATTGATGCAGGAACTTCATACAGATTTGCCATAAAGAAGACTTTTGAATATTTTGCAAATAAAGAAATTTCGTACAACCAAATACAAGAAATAAAAAACATGGGTGGGCTCAATAATGATTGGGATCTTACGGAGTATTTGTTGAAACAGGAAAATATAACTGTCTCGAAACAAGATATTGTTAACAAATTTCAGTCATTTTATTGGAATGATGGTCAAGGTGCTATAAATAATGAAGAACTGCTGATTGATAAAGTACTTTTAGAAAAGCTGGCTCAAAATTACAATTTGGCTATATTCACAGGACGCCCTCGTCAAGAAGCTTTGTTTGCCCTTGAAAAAAATAATATAACTAATTTGTTTTTTCCAATTATTACAATGGATGATCTGCCTGAAGATAAGCAAAAGCCGCATTCCTGTGGTCTTGATTCAGTAAAATCGTTGATTGTGTCAAATTGCTCATATTATTATGGAGACACTATTGATGACATTGCATGTGCTGTTAGCGCTGGGTTTATTCCAGTTGGAGTTCTGCCTCCACAAGATAAGTCAGATGCTTTGTCGGCTACTCTATCTAAAAAAGGTGCTATAATCGTTTTAAACAATATTAATGATATAAAGAAATCACTGGAGATTGATTATGAGATTCAGCTCAAAGACTAGAAAAACTTTGGAAACAGAAGTAAAGGTCGAAATAAATATAGATGGTTCTGGTATGAAACAAATAAATACAGGAATTCGTTTTTTTGATCATATGTTAGAACAATTGGCTGCTCATGCATCATATGATCTGACCATTGATGTTGTTTCTCACGATAAAGATAATCACCATGTTGTTGAAGATGTCGCTCTAACATTAGGGAGTGCCTTTTTAGAAGCTGTTGGTGACAAAAAAGGCATAAATAGATATGGAGAAAAGTTTATTCCAATGGACGAGTCTCTGGCGCTTTGTGTGCTCGATCTAAGTGGAAGAGTTTTTTCAAAAGTGGATGCTGTGTTTAAGGATGAAAAAACATCTGATTTTGAAACAGTTTTATTACCACATTTCTTTGCTAGTTTTGCTCAGGCAAGTTTATCTACAATACACATAAAACTCATGTATGGAACGGATACTCACCATATTATAGAAGCAATATTCAAGGCATTCGCCAGAGCACTTGCTTCTGCGACTGCAATAAATGAGTGCAATAAGGATAAAATACCGTCAACGAAAGGTATACTTTAATTTAATCTCCAAGAAAGTCTTTTAAGAATTTTTCAAGTTTCGGAAAAGTATCACCGGTTTTTGATCCATTACTGTTTTTAATCTTGCTTGTTATTGTATCTACTATTACATCAGTTGATTCTTTACTTGATTGAATGTAGTCAACTTTTAAATATTCTAGTTTTTTTGCAGATGCTTCACCAATCGAGTCAAAGTTTCCACTAGTAAATGCTTCTTTAATTTCTTTTTCTACTTCTTTTGCCCCATCTTTAATTTTTAAGACTATTCGTGGCGTTTTTCCTTCTACGTTTCTTGTTTCTTCAGCTAATTTTCTTGCTTCTTTTAAAACATTTTTGATTGTATCTGGTGATTCATCAATTAGCCTTACAGAAGTTTTCTTTAAGTGAAATGGTTTTATTTCGCCTTTTTTTGCAATTGAAATAATATCGCTTAGATGTTTTTTAATATCAGTTGCATTAGATAAATTTCCTGCTGAAATTCTGGATAACTTGATTTGTTTACCTAAAAAATATATTCCTGTTGCAGCGCCTGCTGTTAGTAATAGCTTTGTTAAAAAGCCAATGCTTGCTCCTGTCTTCGTGCCTGATAGACCACTTGCAGCAAGTGGAGTACTTGCAATATCTTGCTTTTCTGCTTCTTTTTGTTTTAGTAAATTATTAACTGAAAATTGATAAGTATCTTTTGGTGGTTCAACCACTCCAATTTTTGGCTTTTCTGCAGTAGTTGTATTTACTTCGTCCTTTATTTTTTTTGCGGCAATTTCTGGCGTAGTTTGATTAGCTACACTATTCTGGGGGCTAACAGGGATTTGTGGAGGTTGAATACTTGTCACTGGACTTGTCATTTGTTTTACCTACTTTTTAACACAAACTTAATAAGTAAAAATTATTTTCAAAATTGATATTTTTTTGTAATTTTTTCCAAAATATTAACATTTTTTAATAAGAATGTTATTATATAATTGAATATTGTAAATATTTGTTAATCTACCTCTGAAAATGAGCAATAAAATGCGTTTAGGGGAATTTATACACATATCTGTATTTCTCATGACAAGGAGTTAATTGTGAATATATCTAATGGCTATTCTTTTGATAAAAAGGTATCTTTTACGGGACATAAAACCTATCTTGATAATACAGGTTTTCCCGCCCAAAAGTTCTATTTCCCCTTTGATAGCAAGAAGTTTTCTGTTCAAGTAGAGCTTCATAAAGTTGAGAAAGACAACAAGGGAAATTATACAGTTAGAGAAGGTTCACAACCTGTTGATGTACAAGAGTTAGATCCCCGCGCAAAAGCAATTGATTATGATACAGAATCATTAGATGATAAATTTGGCGATGATAGTGCTTTTGCATATAGATTTAAGGTTGTTAATAATAAAACCAAGGAATCTAAATATGCTTTTGATCCTGGATTAGTTGCTAATATGCTGGATGAGACAGGTGGTTTTATCAATAAACCGGATAATAAGTTTACTTTGGTCTTTAAAGATAGAGCATTGATCAATCGACCTGGTAAATTTGAGTTGGTTTTGCCTGACATGTTTTATCCTGGAGCTGAAAAAGCTGATAATGGTGTTTCAGATTCAGAGGCATTGAGAGCTTCTAGGCTGACAAAAATTAATTATGAATCCAGAAAAGATGCATTAAATTCGGTTAGAAACCATGCTAATCAATTAGGTGGTAATTTCTGGGGGATTATCCATAAATTAGATGACCTGGAGGAAGAAGGTTATACTTCGTTAGTTGGAACTCCTTTTACCGATGACCCTGTTACTTCTCACAAATATTGGACTAAAAATGCATTCCAAATATCATCTGAGCTAGGAGATGATGAGTCGTTTAAAACATTCCAGCAAGAAATGTTTAAGCATGGTATCAATTGGGTTGCTGATGCTGCCCTTGTTAATGAGGGATTAGAAGGTTTACACTTTAGCTCATTATTAAAATGGGGTGAAGAATCTCCAAATTATTATATGTTTAAAGCTCCTGGTGCTGCTGATGGATCTTTAACTTTAGGTGTACTTCCTGAAAATTCAAAACATGCTAGATTTAAACTTGTTAACTCCCCCGTAAATCTTGATGGTTCAAATAATTTAAAAAACTTTAACCCACTAAAACCAACTTATGTTCAATTTTATGACGATAGATTGGCTACAGACAAACAATTAAAAAGTGGAGAAAAGTTTGATAAATATGACAAGACGACTCCTGACAACTCATTAGAAATTACCTCTAATGATGATGTCGTTGCTCCATATAACTTTGCTCTTAAACCTGAAGATATAAAAACAAGTATTAAAAAGTTCTATGATAATGGCGGAGACAAATCTGAAGTTCAGTCTTATGCCGCTATGAAAGAGATCTTAACTCTTCCCAAGTTTTCAATTGCAGAGAGAACAAAAGCTGCAGGGTTTGAGACATGGGATGGGAATGTTGATATTTCTAAATTGAATTTTTATATAGGAGCAAAAGACAAAGAAGCTATTGCAAATCTGCCAATTGAAAAGAGGGCGGAAGCAGAAGAGCTTATGAAGTCGAGTGTAGCTGGCGTTAAAGATTATGCTGTTCAGTCAGGTAAATATTGGACAAAGAAAACTGCTGACACACAAATTGCATATGTTGCTAATTACTTGAAAAATCTTCCGAGCGATTCTAGTGAAGTTTTGAAATTGATTAATAATGGAGTCAAAACAAAACAACTTCCAAAATCTGTTAAGGACGAAGTTTCATTAGATGTTATTGAAAACGTATTAGATGGTAATTATAACTTGCCAAGGCTAGCTAAGTTTGAATCACGAGATGAATATACATTGAAAAATTTATTAGAAGTGCCATTGGAGTCATTACCTATTGCTGATAGCACCCTAACTGCATTAACGACACCTTACATTGCAACTAAGGCTAGTACTGATTCAGAAGTTGGTGCTTCAAGGTTTGAACTTTATTCAAAGGGCAATCCTAATTTGCCTGAAAAATTTAGAAAGGTTCACTCACAGGCAGATAATTTGTATGCTAAGAATTTAGCTTCATTTGCTAATGAAATATTGAAAGGTATAAATTTACCATTATATGATAATGGCGATGCGGTATCTGACTTGGGAATATATGTTATTAGTCAAGTTATGCCTGAAATTACTAAATTTGCAATGATTAAAGCGTTGGACCCTAATGCTAATATTAAACTAGTTGGAAACACAATTAGCTATGAAAATTATAATTCGGATAATACTTCCTTGGAAGCTCTTGGAATAAAAGCAAGTAACCCAGAGGAAGAAGCTTCAATGCTTGTAGATAGATTAAAACAAGGTGTTTCTTCTATTTCTGAATCCGATAAAAAAGCTTTAATTGCTGTTTTAAATAATCAACTGAAAGGTGTGTCAGCTGAATCTTATATGCTTGCTGATGCGATTATTGATAGAACTGAATCAGGACTTGGGTGGAGAATAGATGCTGCAAAAGATGTATCTTCTATTGATTCAGTCAGAGATGGTTCTGATACATTTGAACAAGCTTGGGAAAACGTTATTGATTTCTGGAAGACATATACAAGTGCGGTAAGAGAGATCAATCCTCATGTTTATACAACTGCTGAGATAACTGATATTCCTGACTTATATAACTTAGAAAAAGCAAGAGGAGAGAATAGAGTTGGTAGATTTAATTCTCCAACTGATGCAGAAACTAAATTTATTCTGGATACTGGAATAAATAACATTGCTAACTATACTTACTTTTTCTCTTCATTACAAAGGATGTTTGCTAGGGATCCTGAAAATGGTACTCAACATGAAGATTTTGATGGAGGTGTAGAGACTCTTAGAAAAAATCTTATCACTGGTTGGAATGGTAATGCTGGGTTCATATATCAGCTTCCATTAGATGGCGTACTTCACTCATACAACTTTGTAGGAAACCACGATAAACCTAGACTTATTCACTTACTAGCTTTGGATTTAGGCTTATTCTATTCTGATTTCTCAAAATCAGAAGATAAAGAAAGAGCCAAAAAGGTTTTAGGTATACAGGCTGCTAATGATGACATAGATTTTGAAAAAATTTCAGCTCCAGCAATTGCTGTAGGTGAAAAATATAGAAAAATTATTGATAAATTAAGTCTTTCTGATAAAGAAAAAGAAATTGCTAAAAAAGCTATTGCCAACTTAGCTAGTGGTAAATATAAAGGAAAAACTTTTGATCCAGATGCTTTTGGTATGAGACCTTTTGACAAAACAAAACAGTATGTTCTGGATGAAGCAAAGAGTATAGCCGTAAAAAGCAATATAGAGTCAACAGTCTTTACCGATGATGCTAAAGCAAAACAAGTTGGTGATGAACTCTTAAAACAAATTTCAGAACCTGCATGTAGTAAAACATATTCAATTTATAAAATGTTGATTACCGCTCCGGGAAATCCGACCGACTTTGCTGGTGATAAGATCGGTATGAGCGGCTATGAAACAAAAGCAAAAAACTATAAACAACAGAATAGAAATACTATTCCTTGGGAGTATGTAGATTCAAAAGATGATAAATATTTGCAGTTTGTTGCAGACTTTAATAATAAAATGAATGAAATACTGGCATTGAGAAATGATCCAAATCTATCTGCGCTAAATAGTGGCACTCCTGTGTCGTTAAAAGTAAATAATGGTATTTATCCAGTGTTAAGGTATGATGATTCGGGTTCAATAGTTCTGTCTTTGTACACTAATGACGGTGCGACATTGGATACTGATATGACTCGTAATGGAATGGAAACCGATGGCCCTTTATACTTAGAATCTGATGGTTATGTAAAAGAGGGATTACCGGCTGGTTTAGACGAAGGTACTGTTTTTGTAAATGCAAGAGATAAAAATCTAAAGTATGAAGTATATTCTGGTGACGATGGAAAATATCATTTAAAATCTTTGAATGATCCTGATGGTAAAATTAAAGTTGAACCAGAAGATTTTAATACGCTTGTTATGTATAAAGAACAACCTAATATAGTAGAGTAATTTATAAAAAAGTCCCTTTGTAGTACAATAATATTCGATTACGAAGGGATTTTTTATGCTTAAGATTTTTAATTCACTTTCATCCGACTTAGAAGAATTTGTTCCAATTGAGCAAAATAACGTTAAAATGTATGTATGTGGTCCTACTGTCTATGATCACCCCCATTTAGGACATGCAAGATGCTACATTACTTGGGATATGGTATACAGATATTTAAAATTCTTAGGTTATAATGTGACATATTGTAGAAATGTGACCGATGTTGACGATAAGATTTTGGCAAAAGCTAAGTCAGAAAATTCTTCACCAGAAGAGATTTCGAAAAAATATTATGATATTTTCACGGAAAGTATGGCAAAATTAAATGTTCTAAAGCCTGATATTGAACCTTTTGCAACAAAAAATCTTGGAGAAATGATTGCAATTGTTAAAAATCTTATTACTAAAGGGTTTGCATACGAGGTTGATGGTGATGTTTATTTTAAAGTTAAAAAATTTGCAGATTATGGAAAGTTAAGTAAGCAGCCTATTGATGATTTGGTTGCTGGGGCTAGAGTTGAAGCTTCATCTAAAAAGGAAGATGTTCTGGATTTTGCTTTATGGAAAAAAGATGAAGTAGATGGGTATAAATCGCCATGGGGACTTGGTCGACCTGGCTGGCACATCGAATGCAGTGCGATGGCAAAAAAACATTTAGCGCCACAAATTGATATACATGCAGGCGGTGCAGATTTGGTTTTTCCTCATCACGAAAATGAAATAGCTCAATCTGAGTGTGCGAATGATTGTCAATTCGTGAAGTATTGGCTGCATAATGGTTTTGTAACTATAAACAAAGAGAAAATGTCAAAATCATTGAAAAACTTTGTTTCAATAGATGCGTTATTAGAAAATTATGATGCAAATACGATAAGGTTCTTTATTCTGACCAATCATTATAGAATGCCTGTTGAGTTCAATGATATGGCATTATCGAGTGCTCAGGCTGGATTTAAACGATTAAAAACAGCAGTTAATGAATCGTTAGAATTTCTAGGTGAAGGTAGCCTTATAAAAGATATAGACACATCAGAAGTTCAAAGTTTTAGAGAAGCTATGAATAACGACTTTAATACATCTATGGCTTTGGCTATATTATTTGATTTGGCAACAGCAACAAACAAAGCAAAAGCCAATGCTGATAAAGAAGCTGTAATTAATAATCTTTCTGCTCTAGTAAGGTTGTTAGATACTCTTGGCTTTAAAGTCGAAAAGGAACAATTATCTCCTGAGGCATTACAGAAAAGATTAACTACAATATTAGATGATATAGACTTCTTGTCAGAGCAAGAAAAATTATTATCTTCATATGAGCTTATGGATAAAATAATATCAGTTAGAAATCAGGCAAGAGCTGAAAAAAACTGGGTTGTAGCTGATAAGATAAGAAGTATATTAGACAAAATAAATATAGTACTAAAGGATAATAAAGATAGTACAAACTGGCTAGAAAAGGCTTAGTTGGGGAACTTTTGTCTTTTTTTGATGTCTAGACAATAGTGAATTTAGTAATGTATTTATGAAGGATTTACAAGCAAAAAACATGCCATAGGCATGTTTCTTGAAAATAGTTGGCTAAATACCATTCTATTAATGCGCAGTACGCTTTTCTAAAATGCTAGGGATAGCAATTAAACCTAAGTACATAACCAATCCGAACAAAACTACATAGAATGCGTCCATCACAAACTTCCTTTATAACTATACACTTATTAAGTACCCACATTTGCCAAAAATTAAACATGTTTGGCAAAAAAAATTTTTTTAGGGTTTGTGATTAAGATAGTGAGGTATATGATGGATAAGCAGAAGCTTAAGAGATTGTTCTCGGACTTATGTTGTTCAGAGTGCAAATGTGATTTCGATGAGGATTCTATTCAAATAGTTAGAAAAGAAGATTGCTTGTATGTTGTGCAGGTCGTTTGCCAGCATTGTGGTAAATCTTTTGGATTGGCATTTTTAGGCCTTGAATCTATAACTTTAAAGCCAGAGGACGTTGAAGAAGCATATGTTCCACTAAAAATTACCGAGGGGCCTGAGCCAATTTCGGCCGATGATGTTTTGGATGCCCATTCGTTCATTAAAAACTTGGAAGCTGACTGGCAAAAGTTTATACCAGAAGACTTTAAGGATTAGTCCTTAAAGTCTTCTTTTTGATTGTTTTATTTGTTATTTATTATTGCTCTTGAATTGTAATTCGACCATCTTTTGCTATTTCAAAAGGTTGGTTATTTAGCTTTGAAATATAGTCTGAAGTTACTTTATCTTTGTCAAATTCATAATATTCAATTAGACTGTCCATTTTATTTAGCATTGTAAATTTGTCATTACCTTGGCAAATAAAATCATCGTATATTGCAGTGTATTTTTTATTTGGGTCGGGATTATTGACATCAATAGAATGCTTTTGATTGTTGTTATCTATATAAGTTGCTTCAACCACCTTGCCATCTTTATTAAGCGTGTATGTCATTCCTGAAACTTGCATTATATTTGGTTTGTTATCAGGCGATTTCAAAGATGTACCACCGTGGTTCAGCGCATCAATAAGTTCTTTTTCCGTAATTTGAACTTTGCATAAACGATTTTTAAATGGGAATATGCTAGAGATATCTCTTGCTGTTATGCTTCCTGCAACAAGGTTTCCTCTAAAGTTTGCTGAATTAATAAGAACTATATCTGCTCCAAGCTCTTTTTTTACAGCATCTGCAACGAAGTCTGCACAAGCATTTTCTTCAATCAATGAGTTTTTTGGGTATCCTGGGGAGTTTTTTAACACGCCTATTTGAGGGGATGGCCCTAAAATTTTATCTGTTTGAGTTGTCATTATTAAGCTTTTAGAGTAGTCTTTCGTTGGAATTACTGAATTTTCTGCTTTTTTAATTTTGCCACTTGCATCAAATTCAAGATCTAAGACACCAAAATTGTGCCCGTCTCTACCAGCTTGGGTTATAACAACCGGATCGCCGGTGCTCGTGTAAAATAGATTCTCACCCTCTTTTATTCCTTTTATCAAGTCATGTGAGTGTCCGCCTAAAATTACATCTACACCTTTTACTGTTTGAGCAATTTTCTTGTCTTCGACATTTCCTGTGTGAGAAAGTACAATTACTTTATTTACTCCTTGTTTTTCAAGTCCATCAACTTCTTCTTGTAGTTCTTTTAGTGTTTCTTGTTCATTATCTATGGTAATTCCTTCTAAGAGTTTTGGCGATTTAATTCTATGCATTATATCAATAGGTTGTAATCCAATGATTCCATATTTGTTTCCATTTTCTTCTATGATTGTTGATCTAGCTACCTTGCCATTTAATTTAGAATCATCAGGAATATTCATATTCATTCCTAAAAATTTTGTTTTTATATTTGATATGAATCCAGCTAATGTTGAAACTGAACCATCAATTTCATGGTTTCCAATTGTTGTAGCTTGAATACCTGCCGTTTGTAAAAAATTTGCGGCGACTTGATTTGTTTTCTTGTCCCCGCCTATAAAAATATCTCCAGATGAAAGTTTGAGAGCATCAGATTTTTGCTGTTTTGCATATGAGTCAAACTGTGTTGATGCACTTGTTATTTGCTCCATTTTCGGAACTTGACCGTGAATGTCATTAATGTAAAATATTGAGGTTTTAACATTAGTTGACGGTGCTGAAACTGAATTTACCATTTTTTACCACACTTTTAACTGCCTATGTTATTTTCAAGTTGCCTGAATATCTTTTTTGCCATGATTTGTGGTTTTATTTAATAAATGTTACATATTTCCTGTATAAATTAATTTTAAATAAAAATTGTCTCTTATAAGGTAATTAATTAATATTGCTCTTTTGTTGTGATCAGTTGTGCAAGCAATAAATCTTTCTCTGTAGTGATCTTAAAATTTGTATATTCGCTCTCAACAACAAAAACATCTGTGCCGATTTTTTCTAGCATTCCCGCATCGTCACTGTAGTTTTGACCTTCCAGTTGTTGATGTACACTAAAAATAAGTTCAAAATTAAATACTTGAGGTGTTTGCACATTCCATAGTGTTTCTCTATTTGGTGTTTCTATAATTTTGTTATCTTTGTCCACAATTTTTATTGTATCAATTGCTTTTACTGCTGCAATTACAGCTTTTTTATCAATTACAGATGCAAGACATTTTTCAATGATTTTTTTTGTTATTAATGGTCTGGCTGCATCATGAATGGCTACATAATCACAATTTTTGCAAGCTTTTAGTGCATTATATACAGACTCTTGACGAGTTTTTCCACCTAATACAATGTTTATATTTGAATAGGCTTTTAACATTTCTTCCAATATCGGTTTTAGCTCTTCTGAAGCAGGGATGATTATTTGATTTATCTTTTCAGATGATAGAAGCACTTCAACCGTATTTACTATAACTGGTTTTCCATTTAGTAATTCCAGTAACTTATTCCCTTTTTTGTATCTAGACGAAGAGCCGCCTGCTGGTATTATTCCTATAATGTTCATTATTTCCTCTCAAAATGGTTATAACTTTTTTCTTCAAACACTTCTCTATTTACTACAGTTTCGGTATCATTATCTTTTATTATTACTTCTCCCCCTGTTTTTTTTTCACAGACTTTTCCTATTAACGTAAACTTATCTTTTGGAAGTTTTAAGTATGTTTCCTTCTCTATGCAGGCAAGTAGTTCATAATCTTCTCCTCCCCACATAATCCAGTTTTTATAATTAATATTTGATTGCTGAGCTATTTGTACGATGTCCTTATCAAAAGGGATTTGTTCAAGACTTACTTCGAGCTTACAGCCACTACTGTTTGCTATTTTGTATAATGCATCAATAAGTCCATCTGAAGTGTCCATTAGTGCAATATTTTTTGTAATGTTGGATCTCAAAATCTCAGATTCTTTCAATCTGGCAGTTGGTGCTATATGTTTAGTTATAATTTTCTCAGTGGACTTGATATTGTTTTGTAGACAATATAATCCACAAGCACTGGATCCATATGTCCCTGTTGTTATAATATAATCGCCAGGATTAGCATATTTCCTTCCTGATAAGTGGTCACAGGCTTTTTTCCCAATTGCACAAACTGAAATAAAAAGTTTATCACTGCCTGTTATGTCACCTCCAGCAATTTTTAAACCAATTTTGCTGCAAGTGTCATTGACTCCCCGATAAAAGTCTCTAATAAAAACTTCATCCAAATATTGTGGTATGGATAGAGATATTGTTGCGTATTCTGGTAATGACAAGCTAGCAGCAATATCACTTAAGTTTACCATTAATGATTTTATTCCTAGGTTATATGCGTTTGTGGTTGATAGAGAAAAATGAATATCTTCAATCAATGAGTCTTGAGTAATAAAAATACCAAGATTTTTCAAATAAGCACAATCATCACCTAATAGGCTGTTGTTGCTTAGGGTGTTATTTATAAGCTCTAATAATCCTAATTCTTTCATTGTTTAATTGTAACACTAAATTTAGCGCGGTGCTTTTAGCCTATTTGTAAAAATTGTTAAGAAAAAAGTGCTATTTTTACACTTAATCTATCTTTTATTCTGTTAGCGAGTAAAATTTAATTAATGGATTTTAGTTTTATAATAGAGGTAGTGTAATGATTCAATTCAGCTATAGTAATGTTCGATCTGACATTATTGGTCAAGAGCATGGTCTTAATATTGAAGAAGAATTTAATAGTTATAAAGACCAGATTACTCAAATTATTGCTGATTTGAATTCTAGAAAAGATAAGCCGGGGCAATGGCTTCAATGGATGAATCTTGGCTATAACGAAGAGACTGTATGGTATGCAAAAGAATTTGCAGCAATGGTTAAAGGTCGTTTTGATAATGTACTTGTTCTTGGTATTGGAGGTTCTGCTCTTGGTGGAATGGCTGTTTGTGAAGCCCTTCTAACACCTTATTGGAATTTTTTAACTGAAGAACAGAGAGAGAAATCACCTCGTATTTTCTTTTTGGATAACATTGATCCAGATCAGATGGAGTCTTTACTAAACATTTTAGACTTGAAAAAAACATTGGTGAATGTAATCACTAAATCCGGCTCTACAGCTGAAACTATGTCGCAGTATATGGTAGTAAAAGATAGATTAGAAAAAGAGCTTGGTGATGATTATAGAAAAAATATAGTTGCAACTACTGATAAACAGACTGGTATTTTAAGGCAACTTTCGGATCAAGAAGGCTACAAAACTTTTGTTGTACCTGATGATGTAGGAGGAAGATTTTCTGTATTTTCTGCAGTTGGACTTGTTCCTTTTGCATTAGTTGGTCTTGATGTTGATGAAATAATCCAAGGTATTAAAGACATGGATCTTGTTTTAAAAAATATCGATATATGGCATAACATTGCTGCTCAAAACGCTTTAATTCATTATCTAATGGATACAAAAAAGGGTAAAAATTTATCAGTTATGATGCCTTATTCAAGCAGGCTTAAATATATTTCTGACTGGTATGTTCAACTGTGGGCAGAATCTTTGGGTAAAGAGTATGACAGAAACAACAATAAAGTTAATGTTGGCCCTACACCTATAAAAGCTTTAGGTGCTACGGATCAACACTCACAGATTCAACTTTATAATGAAGGGCCAAATGACAAAGTCATTTCTTTCATAAGAGTTAAAGATTTTGATACTACATTAGAAATACCTAAAATATTTGAGTATACAGGTATTGGCTATTTGGGTGGAAAGACTATTAATGATCTTTTAGATGCTGAGGCAGATTCAACTCGAGTGGCACTTACAGATTTTAACAGACCAAATGTGACTTTTACTTTGCCTAAGATTGACGGGTACCATGTTGCTCAGTTGATGTATCTTTTGGAAGTTCAGACTGCAATTGCCGGTGAATTATATAATATAAATGCATTTAACCAGCCCGGAGTTGAACAGGCTAAAAATTATACCTATGCATTAATGGGAAGAGCAGGATATGAAGATTCTGCTGATCATTTAAAAGAAAAATTAGCTAGATAAAATAAAAAAGAAGTCTTATGACTTCTTTTTACTGATTATACATATTGTTCGTCTTGCATTGCTAAACCGCAAATTTGGTTAGACATAACACAGAATTTCTTGACAGGTCCCAACGCTTCTTTTTCTATTAATTTTGCTGTTGGAGAGTTTGATCGAAGGATTAGTGAAAGTTCGTCATACACAGCCTGTGGATTTTCAAAGTATAGAACAATTGGCGCTGCTGTCCCTTTTAAAAAGATAAATAAGGCTGTTCTTATTTTAATCTGAGGCGGTTGTCCAAACTGTTGTTGCATAATTCTCTCCTATAAGACACATCGTTTATTTAAAAGTATCTCAACAGTGGTATTGTTGTCAAGTTAAAAGCCACCTATATAGTAGGTGGCTTTTTGTTATTCGTTGTAGCTGATGTTATTTGATAGTGTTGGAAATATATAGCCTTTTGTTGCTGAGTACGTTTGAGAAATGTTTGCAGTTTCATTATTTATTGAAATGGAGTCATATAATTGTTTTAGCTTTGTGTATTCGGCTTTTGCTGCTTTTAACTTGCTTTCAGCAGTTGAAATATTTGTGCCATCACTTTTGCTTGCTGTAGATTTAGTTTCATTTAGTTCTTTCTTTAGGCTATCAACATTTTGTTTAGCAGTCAGGACATCATTTGCGGTAACTGATTCTATATTATTTATTTTTGCCGCCTCTTGAGCATTGTTTTGAATTCTTTCTTTTGCCCAATTGTTTACTTTTGCCTTAACACCTGTTAGGGTGCTTGATTTATTTTCCTTTTCTGCTAACTTTGATAGTTTTTCTTCTGCTTTAATTTCGTCTAGTTTGCCTTTTTCAACTTTCTTTGCAATTGCTTCTGATTTTTCGACTATTGTATTATCTATTTTTTCAATCTTTTTTAAATTCTTTTCTGCTGTTTCCGCGATGCTATTTAAGGTTATTTTTTCTTTTGTAGTTAAGTCTTTTGTTTCACTTACGGCTTTCTGGAATGTAGATATATCGTCTGCTGTGTCTAACTTCATTTCTTTTAATGACGAGTATTTTGTATCATCTAAGTTTTCTACAGCAGTTTTTAGCTTTGTTTGAGCTTTGCTTGCATTGTTGTTTAGTTCGCTATATCCTGTTTCTTTTAAATTTTTTATTGAGTCTGCTGCAGTTTTATAAGTACCTTTGAATATTCCTTGTTGATTTACATTTCCTCTTAATGTTGACGTAGAATCGCTTAAGGTTTTTGTAGCTCCATTTTTAACCGCAGTTGCTTTTGTTCCAAAAGTTGCGTTGCTTCCAGCATCATCTAAACTACTGGCTATATTAGCACCTAATTTAGTGTTTCTTGCTAGAGATGTTGTGGCATCTTTTCCAAAGGCTTTTGCTACATTTCCTGCTTTATATACTGCACCGCTGATTCCCCCAGAAGACTCTGCTGTTATTGCTGCGGTTGTATTTCCGCAATTTTTTAATCCAGCTTTGGCGCCAACAACCGAAAGTCCTACTTGTAATGTTCCGCTACCAATATTTTCAAATGCTTCTTTTGCTTCCGCATCAGTTGTTGCTTTTGTTGCGTTATAAATTCCTTTTCCCACTTGTATAGCTCCTCCAGCTGCTCCAACTGCAGCAAGCGCAACTCCTGCAGGGGGGCAGGCAATACTAAGTGCTATTGCTCCAGCCGTAAGTGCTATTTTCTTTGGGTCGCTTAATATATCAGCAACTCCATTGATAATGCCTTTTGCTGCACCGGATACTCCTGATTTTACTTTTTCCCATAAACTTATTTTTCCATCATCTTTTCCATCTGTGGATTTAGATGTTGTTTCGCTTGAAGAAAGACTTCCATTTAGTTTATTAAGAGATGAAAACGAAACTCCATCGTCGGTAGAATAATAAGTTATACCATTTTCATCTGTATAATACATAATTCCTGTATCATCAACATAATATTGTGAATCAGTTGAATTTAAGCTTAAAGTGTCAGTATCTGAATTTGACGACGTGCTGCTTGAAGTATTTTGCAAAGTGGGAGTTGTTGTTAAGTAGTTTGTATTTGTTGCTCCCTTTGTAAGGTTGTAATAGGTATTATAATACTCTGGATAAGATCCTAGTAATGATGAACTAGTAGTCATTTTCTCTCCAATCTCTAATAATTTAAAAATATCCTATTGTAATAAAAACAATTGCGATTAAATTCTTGACTGGTATTTTAATTTTGTAACGTAATGTTAAGTTAGTCTATCTGAAATCTTTGCTCATCTCAATAGATTTATATATTTCGGGGTCATTTAGCTCTTCGGATTCAAAAATTACTAGTTCACTTTTGCCAAGAGGTTGTTCATCCTTATATAGAAGGTTATGTATTCTGTTTTTTACCACATTAGAATTTTTATTTAGTAGTAAACATATTTGGTAATACAGATATGCATTTTTTTCATCACCAAGTTTTTCAAAACATAAACCAGTTATAAGGTTAGTTTTATAGTCTTTTAGCAATCCCGAAGCAAGTGCAAGTTTATAAAATTCGAGTGCTGTTGCATATTCTTGAAAGTAGAAATTATAATCACCTAAAGATGCTTGTATGTAAGGATTGTCTTGGTATAAATTATATCCATGCATTAGGGTGGATTTTGCATTTGTTCTGTCATTTAGAAGGCAATAAGTTTTGCCTAGAGAAATTATTGCTTTTATATTTTGAGGATTTTTGTCATATTCTTTCTGATATTCAGATAGGGCTTTATTTAAATAATAGTTTCGTTCATCTTGAGACATTGATATGGTTGCTTTGTAAAAATTTGTGTCACCTTGCTTAAAATAGTCTTCAGCTCTTACTGCTTTGGGATACAGTAGGCTCAAGAAAATAAAAGTAAGAATGGTTAAGTGGTGTAGTAGTTTTTTCATAGCAAAATCTATCTTAATAATTCACAACAAACAATATTATATCAGCTTTAAAACATGATATAAATAGATATGGTAGAAATGAAATTTTGGCAAAATAGGTGTAGGAGATAAAATTGCAGGAGCTATTAGCTTTATTTTTATTACTTTGTTTTTCAACTGCTTTTGCAGTAATAGCTTTGATTTTGGGATTTATTTTGTCGCCCAAAGCTGATTCTGCTGTTAAAAATTCTGCATATGAGTGTGGTATGCCTGTTTTTTCAGATGCTAGGGTTCAATACAATGTTCAATATTTTATGTATGCATTATTATTCTTAGTTTTTGATATTGAAACTGTCATGCTTTTCCCTTTTGCTTTGATTTTTGGTCAACTTGGTCTTTTGGCTTTGATAGAAGTATCTATTTTTGTACTTTTGTTGCTATTGGGATTAGTTTATGCCGCTAAAAAAAACATGCTAAGGTTCAGGTAATGAAATTAATATTGTCATCAATAGATTTTATTTATAATTGGGCAAGGTCAAATTCTTTGTGGCCGTTAACTTTTGCTACATCGTGTTGTGGTATAGAAATGATGTCTACTTCCGCTTCTAATTTTGACATTGCCAGATTTGGGTCTGAAGTTTTTCGTAATACACCCCGGCAAGCAGATTTATTAATTGTTGCAGGAACTATCACTCATAAGATGGCTCCTGCCTTACTAAGATTGTATGAACAAATGGCAGAACCCAAATATGTTATAGCAATGGGTGCTTGTACTTGTTCTGGGGGCATGTATAAAAATGACTCCTATTCGGTAGTTAATGGAGTTGATCGAATAATACCTGTTGATATCTATTTGCCAATGTGTCCTCCAAAGCCAGAATCACTGTTGGATGCAATAATCAAGCTTCAAAATAAAATTAAAACAGAGTCTGTTGCAAAAAGAAAAGAGTATATTACTGCACATCACTCTAATTTAAAATTGCCCGATCAAGACTCTGAAATTTTAACCCTAGTTGATGGTGTTGATATATATGGATTGGGGGTTTAATATGGATTTTGAATTGTTTTCTGACGAAATTAAAAACTTAATTACTTTTTTTGAAATTGATAAATACAAAATATTATCAAATGGTGTTATTAAACTCTCTTTGCCAAAAAATAAATTTAAAGATGTTATTAAGCACATGAAAATTTATGCTGAGTATGAGTTTGATATTTTATTTTCAGTAAGTGCTGCAGACTATGGTGATAATTTTGTTTTTCTTTATGATCTTTTTTCAACCCAATTAAATTTGGAAGTTATTATTTCTGTGGATGTTTCAAAAATAGATAATTCTATAGATACGGTTTGTGATATATTTCCATCGGCAAATTGGGACGAAAGAGAAATCTATGATTTATTAGGAATAAAAATAAATAACCATCCTGATTTGAGAAGACTCTTAATGCCAAAAGACTGGATCGGGCACCCATTAAGAAAAGATTATGTCCTAGAGGATGAAAGGCTAGCTTGGAATAAATGAGCGAAAAGTTAAGACAAAAAATGAAAGTTAATATTGGTCCTCAGCATCCTTCGACACATGGTGTTTTGAGATTGGTGGTTGATACCGATGGTGAAGTTATCAAAGATTGTGAGCCTATTATTGGATATCTTCATAGAGGGATGGAGAAAATGGCTGAATCAAGGACTTATCTTCAATATCTTCCTATTGTTGACCGTATTGATTATTTATCTAGTTTTTTCTGTGCAGAGGCTTTCTGTTCTGCTGTTGAATTTTTATCAGACATCGAATTGCCAATAAAGGCAAAATATATAAGAACAATGTTATTAGAATTGAACCGTATATCATCTCATTTGTTGTGGCTTGGGACGTTTCTTCTTGATCTTGGTGCATCGTCTCCATTCTTCTACTGTTTCAGAGAAAGAGAGCAGGTTATATCTTTGTTTGAGTCTCTAACTGGCTCAAGAATGATGTATAACTATCATACCTTTGGTGGTGTTAAAAAAGATTTGAATGAATCTTTTCTTGAGGATCTTTATAAATTCATTGCAGACTTTCCTGCCAAAATTGATGAATATGAGGGGTTGATTACAAAAAATCCTGTGTTTTTAAAAAGAACATATGGAATGGGCATTCTTTCTAAAAAAAATGCACTAGACTACTCGATAACTGGCCCTAACTTAAGAGCTTCTGGTGTTAGTCTTGATTTTAGAAAACAAAAACCGACACTGGTATATGACAAGGTAGATTTTGATATTCCAAATAGAAAATATGGAGATAGTTGGAGCCGATATTTTGTTAGAGTTCAAGAAATGCGTGAATCTTTAAAAATAGTAAACCAATGTGCCGATTGGCTTTCTAGTACTTCTGAAGTCTTATATAAGTTAGATAACATTAAATCTATGTTGATAAAGCCATCAGAAGGAGTTATTGCTTCTCAGGTGGAATCGGCAAGAGGATTATTAACTTGTATTATCCACTCTGATGGATCAACAAAACCATTAAGAGTAAAGTGGAGAACTCCATCTTTTTATGCTGTTCAAGTCCTTCCTAATCTTATTAAAAACCATATGTACTCAGATATAATGGCGATCTTCGGAAGCTTAGACGTTATTTTGCCGGAGGTGGATAGATAATGGATGTTTTTTTCTCATATTATCTTCAATTTTTCAAAGATAATGGCATAAATGATTCTATTGCATTGATATTATGGTATTTGATTTCATTTCTGTTAGTGGCGGTATTTTTAGTATTTGTTGTAATAATACTTGTTTTAGCAGAGAGAAAAATATTAGCAAGGTTTACTGTAAGAAAGGGGCCAAACAGAGTTGGATTTGGTGGGTGTTTGCAGACAGTTGCTGATGCAATAAAACTTCTTTTAAAAGAAGATATTATTCCTATAGGGGCGAATAAAATTTTGTTTTCATTAGCTCCAATACTTGTATTTGCGCCAATAATGTTTGTTTGGTATTTAATTCCATTTAATAGCCGGTTTGTTGTCTTTAATTCTGCGGTAGGCGTTCTTATTTTTATGGCATTTTTATCATTCCCAATTCTTGGGGTTCTATTGGCAGGCTATTCTAGTAATAATAAGTATTCACTCATAGGGGCAATGAGGTCTTGTATTCAAACAATTAGCTATGAGTTACCTTTATTTATGTCTGTTTTGAGCATTGTAGTTCTTGCCGGATCATTGAATATTAATTCAATTATCTTGTCTCAATCTTCCTCCTCTGGACTTTTTGGTTGGTACTTTATCTCGTCTTTACTTGGTTTAATGGTGTTTTTTGTTTCATCGCTTGCCCAGATGAATAGAACTCCTTTTGACTTGCCTGAGGCAGAGAGTGAACTTGTATGTGGTTATAATACTGAGTATTCTGGCATGAAATTTGCTATGTTTTTTCTTGGCGAATATGCAGAAACATTTATAATAAGCGTGTTTTTAGTTTGTTTGTTTTTTGGTGGATATTTATCACCCTTTGGAACTTATATTGCTGAAAATTTCAGTCTAAATTATGTTTTAACTCAGTTTCTTGTGTATCTTGAGCAAACTTTTTGGCTTATTCTAAAAACATCAATTGTCATTCTCTTAATAATTTGGGTGAGAGCAACGCTTCCTAGGTTAAGATCTGATCAACTAACTGAATTTGCGTGGAAAATACTTTTACCAATTTCTATTGTGAACTTTTTTATTGTTGCAATTGTGAAATTTTCAGGAATGGCGGTGATTTAATGTTAAAAAAGGTCTTTAATTTCTTTTGGGCATTAATAAAAGGGCATTATGTTGTTTTAAAAAATGCATTAAGAAAAAGTGTTACGTTGTCTTATCCAGAAGTGAAAAATCAACCAAATAGCCGCTTTAGGGGCAAGATTGAATTTACTTATGATGAAAATGGTGTCTCGCCCTGCACGGCTTGTGGAATTTGTCAAAGAGTTTGTCCGTGTAAAGATTTGATTAAAATTGAACGTGAACGAACTGATAATGGTAAATTTAAAGTATTAAGTTATCAAATTGACATTTCTCATTGCATCTTTTGTGGTAATTGTGTGCAAAGTTGTCCGGAGAATGCGATAGTTATGGGAAAAGAGTACGAATTGGCTTCTCAAGATAAAAAAGATTTTATTATAGAAATGAAGGTTGATAAATGGACATAATATCTCCAATACTTTTCTATATTGTTGCATTATCTGCAATTTTTGCTGCTGTTATGGTTGTACTTGCTCCAAGAATTGTATATTCTGTAGTTAGTGCTTTCATTTTCTTTATTTTGGTATCTTTTGTATACTTGATGCTTAATGCTCCATTTAATGCCGCAGCGCAGTTGGTTATTTATGGAGTTGCTGTTTCTATTGTCTTTGTTTTTTCGCTTATGATGACGTCTTATAATAAAGATAAATCCTTAGGGCTTTCTCTTTCGCCCAGATTAATTTCAACTTTACTTGGTTTATCATTTATTTTTGTAGCAGTTTTTGTTTTTACAAAAGAAGATTTGTTTAATCAAGCAGCGTGCAATTTGTTTGAGGTAAATATTAATAATGCATTTGATACTACTTTTTATATAGCAAAAGGATTATTCACAGATTATATCTTTGCATATGAACTATTATCTGTTTTTCTGCTTCTTGCTGTTGTTGGGCTTGGGGTTGTTTTAAGCTTTAAAAAAGGAGATGACCAATGATTTTAGACATAATTAAAAATATTGGCTTACTTCATTATCTAATATTGGCATTATTGCTTTTTGGAATTGGCTTTTGGGGAGTGGTTGTTTCAAAAAATATTATTCGTGTTCTTATTTCACTGGAAATAATGTTGAATGCTGTTGGCATTAATTTTGTGGCGTTTGCTGCATATTCTCATAAGTCAGGTGTTGATGGGTTGATTTTTGCTTTATTTATAATTGCAGTTTCGGCCGCACAAATTGCAGTTGCAGTCGCTATTCTTATATTTATTTTTAGACAAAAACATACGATTAATAGTGAAAAAATTGGAGAACTAAAAGGATAATGGATTTTATAGCTAATAATATTTATATTGTATTATTCTTGCCAATCTGGGTTATATTGGTTCTTTTGTTAAATTTAATGACGGATTTTGTAGAAAATAAACGTTTAACTTCTTTCTTAACAATGGCTTCTACTTTTGTTGGATTGTGCTTTTCTATTGGTCTGCTTTTTTACTTTTATTATGACAAAGGAACTAGCGTTGAAGATAATAGTCTTTGGTTTTCAACTGGGAATACAAATCTTTATTTTGGCTATTTGGTAGATAAAATTTCTTCATTGTTTTTGTTCGTATTAATGTTTGTTAGTTTGCTTGTTCAGTTATATTCACATGGATATATGGCAAAAGATGCCAATTATACAAGATATTATATGTATTTGAACTTTTTTAATTTTTCTATGGCAGGATTGATAATCAGTTCCAATTTAATTCAAACTTACTTGTTTTGGGAGTTAGTTGGTGTTAGCAGTTATCTTTTAATTGGTTTTTGGGTAAAAAAATATTCTGCGTCAAAAGCTGCTATAAAGGCTTTTATTGTTAATAGAGTTGGTGATACAGCATTATTAATGGGTATAATAATGCTAATATATCTCAGCGTAAACTACCTTCAGGCGAGCGGTGGTGACTTATTAGAATACTCTAATATGCAAAATATTTCAGAGATGATATATTCATATACAACTAATCAAGTTTATGTAATTATCGGGGTTCTTTTATTAATTGGTGCAATTGCTAAATCTGCTCAATTTCCATTGCATGTTTGGCTTTCTGATGCAATGGAAGCTCCCACTCCAATAAGTGCTTTAATACATGCGGCGACAATGGTTGCAGCAGGAATATTTTTGGTTGTTCGTTTGTATCCTTATTTCATGCTTTCTTCAACTTTGTTGAATTTAATACTTGTAGTTGGTGTAGTTACTGCTCTGATGGCATCTTTTATTGCTCTTACTCAAAATGATCTTAAAAGGATGTTAGCATTTTCTACTTCTTCTCAACTTGGTCTTATGTTCGTTGCTCTGGGAATAATGGCACCTGCAGCTGCTTTATATCATTTTGCTTCACATGCAATATACAAAGCTCTATTATTTTTAGCAGCTGGTTGTATAATCTCTACTTTTGGTGGAGTTCAGGATATGAGAAGAATGGGAGGCTTGCGCAAAAAAAGACCGATATTGACTATATTATACATAGTTGGAGCTTTTTCACTAGCAGGACTGTTGTTTTCAGGCTTCTCGTCAAAAGAGGCAATCTATTCTGCTATTCAAAGCAAAAACAATATAGTCTTATCTGTTCTTTTTCTTACCACAAGCCTTATGACGGCTTTTTACATTTTTAAATCATATTTTCTTATTTTTGAAGGTGAGCAACGTTCAGATGTTTCGTTGTCCAAAGTTCCTAAGTCAATGTATTATTCATCTTTAATATTGGCTCTCTTTACAGTTCTTTTCGTTTTATTTGATTCGAATAAATTTGAAATGTTCATTGATCCATTGGGATATAAAATACAAGAATATAAAAATTATTTTTGGCTCTCAATTGCTATTTTAGTGCCTATAATCTCTGTGTTGGCTTCTTATTTTATTGTGAGCAAAAACTACTATAATAATTTTTTGCCCAAGTTTATTTATAATTTGTCATATAACAAATTTTACATAGATAGATTTTATTTATTTTTAGTTAGGGTGATATTTAACTCATTCTGTAAAGTACTTGAGTTTATTGATCTATACATTATTGATGGATTAGTGAGGTTGTTTGCTCTTATTACTCGTGGATTTTCATGGATTGTTACTAAGATGCAGAGTGGAAATGTCCAGACATATATTTCTTATTCTATATTCATGATAGGAGCTATTTTATTGTCTGTTGTTGGTTTTTATTATTGGCTATTCAAGGGGTAAAGTTATGGAAAATTATTTGTCTTTAATATTTTTAGTTCTTTCTCCATTGATTGCTTTTGGTGTTATTTTGTCTCCTCTTTTTGGTGATAATGAAGTGTTTATTCGTCGATTCTCTAAATCTTTTGCAGGGTTGCATTTTTTATATACCGTTTTGTTTTTGGCTTTTTTCGATCCATTAAACTATGGAATGTCCTATGAGTCAGAAATAAAATTTTGGAATGTCAGTTGGCTGAATACCTTGGGTATAAAAGCAACATTTGCTGTTGATGCTTTATCGTTATTACTAATTGTGTTAACTTCATTTATTTTTCTAATGGCTTTCGTTGCCAGTAAAAGCTCAATAAGAACAAAACATAAATTTTATTATTCTATGTTGTTTTTGTTACAGACATCTGTTCTCGGGGTGTTTTGTTCTAAGGATATGTTTTTGTTCTTTTTATTTTGGGAGCTAGAGCTTATTCCTATGTATTTTTTAATCTCGGAGTGGGGAAGCGGTAACGCTAAAAAATCAGCAATGAAATTTATTTTGTATACGTTTACTGGTAGTATATTTTTATTACTTGGCATGTTGGCATTATACTTCTACAGTTTTGTCGTAAATGGTCACCCAACTGCAGACCTGGAAATGCTGAATATTTCTGAAGCTGTCTATCCTTTAGGCTTTCAAATTCTTATATTTTTATGCTTTTTGATTGGATTTGCTGTTAAGTTGCCTATTGTTCCCTTTCATACTTGGTTACCAGACGCTCATACCGATGCAGCGACTCCAGTTAGTATGATATTGGCTGCGTTGTTGTTAAAAATGGGCGCTTATGGTTTGATTCGCTTCAATATGATGATTTTCCCAGAAGTATTTAAACTGTTTGCCCCAGTATTGATGATTCTTGCTGTTATAAATATTATATATGCAGCTTGTTTATCAATTGCTCAAACAGACATGAAGAGATTAATTGCATATTCCAGCATTTCTCATATGGGTATTGTTATTCTTGGTTTCAGTGCTTTAAATATATCAGGTTTAAATGGAGCTATTTTCCAAATGATAGCCCATGCATTTATTAGTGCTGGCCTTTTTATGATTGCAGGGATTGTATACAATCGTTGTAAAACAAGAAATCTTGAACAATTGGGTGGTTTAGGCACGGTAATGCCAAAATTTATGATTTTTTCAATACCCATCGCTCTTGCTGCAACGGGTCTTCCTTTGTTGGCTGGTTTTCCTGGTGAACTCATGTCTTTTATAGCTGCATTTAATGCGGATTATGCTAATGAGCTAATTCCTAAATCACTCACATTGATTGCTTTGTTAGGATTGATTTTGAGTGCAACCTATATTTTAAAAATGTTGCATGAAACTTTTTTCTCTCCACTTCCTGAGCAGTATAAAACAATTAAGGATATTAGAGGTCACCAATTGGTAATATTGTTTGTTCTACTTAGTGCGATTATTTTATTTGGAGTGTTGCCATCAACATTAATTGACTTATTTAATCCTTTTACTACTATAATTATGGATATTTTGAAGGTGTAGCTGTATGGAATTAATTGTAGATATTAATAATTCATTTCTTCAAGAACTAGTTTTGATAATTTTTATTGTTATCAATATAATATTGTCCTTGTTTTTTAGTAAACGCTTTTATAAGCTTACCAAATGGACGACGATTGTTGCCCTAATATTGTCTATAATAGCATCAATTTTTATTCAGCTGTCTCCAAACTATTTTTCATTTAGCAATGCATTTTTATCAAATATTTTTACGGTATTTTTTAAAAATTTAATATTAATTTCAGTATTTTTTGTTGTTTTACTATCTAGAAACATGATCAAACAAAAGCGAAATAAAGCATTTGAATTCTTTACTCTATTAATTGGAGCTACGCTTGGAGCTATGTGCGTTGTTTCTTCAAATGATTTCATTTCTGCATTTATTTCATTGGAAACATTGGGTATTTGCTGTTATTTATTAACCGCATTCAATAGAAATTATAAATCTAGAGAGGCTGGATTCAAGTATCTTGTATATGGTACTGCTGCCTCTGCTGTTTTCTTATTGGGTGTTTCCTACCTATATGGCTCTTGTTCGACTGTTAATTTTTCTCTTATTAATGACTATTATTTAGAACATTCGCCCACTTTAATCTATACAGTTGCTTGCTTTCTTATTGCTTCTGGCATCATGTTTAAAATTGGATGTGTGCCTTTTTCAAATTGGGTTCCCGATGTGTATGAAGGTGCAACTTATCCTGTTGGAACCTTTTTGTCTCTGGTTCCTAAATTAGCGGGATTTGCACTGCTTGCAAGGTTAATGGTTTTTGTTTTTGCTTTTTCACCTATAGTTAAAGTTATTTTGGCGGTGTTGGCTGTCATTTCCATATTGCAAGGTTCTTTGGGAGCAATAAGGCAAACAAATATAAAGCGCTTATATGGATATAGTTCAATTGCCCATTCCGGATTTATGCTTTTGGGTCTCAGTGTACTTTCTGTTTATGGTCTGTCTACTGTTTTATTTTATTTGTTTTGCTACGTGTTTATGAATATTGGACTTTGGACTGCTTCTATTATTTTTAATAATAGTTATAAAAGTGATGAAATCTCTGACTATAAAGGTATATTATATAATCGCCCGTATTATGCAATTGCTTTTACAACTTGTTTGGTTTCATTAAGTGGTTTGCCTCCAACTTCGGGTTTCTTGTCTAAATTATATCTTTTTTCAGCAGTATCAAGGGCTGGCATGGTCTATATCCCTGCATTAGTTCTGGCATTGCTTTTATCAGTGGTTGGCTTATTTTTCTATTTTAATTTGATAAAAGTAGTTTTTGAAAAAAGTAGTACTACCCCAAATATTGATACAAATTTGATTTCGTCAAAATTTATTTTATATGTATGTGCCTTTGTCACAGTACTTTTATGTTTCTTTGCAGAGAAACTTATTCAACTTTGTCAATTGGTGGCTTATTATATATAAAAAGACTAATATCAAATGATATTAGTCTTTTTTGTATTATGAAAAATTTTTATAAGTCATTTATTGATGGGTTATTAAACTCTATGCTGTGAGTTGGATATTTTCTGTTTGTGTTGGATAAAGGATCAATGTAATCACAAACTTTTTGAAAAAGTGTTCTTTCATCTTTTACTTCAATAAGAGGTTCATAGGGGCTTTTCTTTAATATCTGCGTTTGTCTATATATTTCTTTTGAATAACCAGTATTAACAAAGAACGGTTCAGTTGTTGTAAATTGTGAATCTACTGCAGCAGTTGCAGTAGTCGCGCCTATTAACAGAAGTGTTATAATGTATAGTGTTTTTTTCATAAATCCCTCACTTTTAGTACAATTTTACATTGTTTTATAAAGCAATGCAAACATCTATTTGTATTATAAAAAGTCTTCTTATAGTTCAGATAATAGCAATTTCTCGAACTCATCCAAAATCATTTCTTCTGGTACTTTTTTTATTACTTCACCTTTTTTAAAGATGTAACCTTCCCCAATTGCACCCGCAATACCATAGTCAGCATGCCTTGCTTCCCCTGGGCCATTTACAGGGCACCCCATTACAGCTATTGTTATCGATTTATCTAGGGTTTTAAAGCGCTCTTCAACTTGCTTTGCAAGTCCTATTAGGTTTATCTGGCATCTTCCACATGTTGGACATGATACGAAGTTTATTCCTTTTTCCCTTAATCCTAAGGCTTTCAAAATGGCAAACCCAGCATGAACTTCTTCTACTGGATTTTCTGTCAAAGATACTCTTATTGTGTCCCCTATCCCTTCTGCTAATAGTGTTCCAAGACCAACTGAAGATTTAATTAATCCACCCTTTAGTGTACCTGCTTCAGTTACTCCTAGATGGAGAGGGTACTCAATTTTTTTTGAAATTAGTCTATATGCTTCTATTGTTGTTAAAACATCACTAGATTTTAGTGAAACTTTAATTTGATCGAAGTCATTATCTTCTAATATTTTTATATGTCTCAAGGCACTGATAACCATTTTTTCATGAAGCGGTATATCTAAACTTATAAGCTCTTTTTCTAAAGAACCTCCATTTATTCCTATTCTTATTGGAATTTTATTGGTTTTGGCTAATGAAACAACTTTTTTTACATTTTCTTCTTTTCCTATATTTCCTGGGTTTATTCTCAACGCATCGATGCCATTTTCAATACACTGAATTGCCAATCTATAGTCAAAGTGAATATCTGCAATAATAGGAATTTTACTTTTTGCTTTTATTTCTTTTACTGCAGCTGCAGCTTCTTTGTTTAAGATAGCTAACCTTACAAGCTCACATCCAGCTTCAGATAGCTCATTTATTTGTTTTAATGTTGAATTTATGTCCCTGGTATCTGTATTACACATAGATTGTACAGATATTTTAGAACCTGCACCTATCTTTACTCCGCCAACGCTAATTTGTCTGGTTATTTTTCTGTTAATCATAATTACTTCCTGTTAGAATTAGGATATCACAAAATTACTTTGGGGGTTATTTTATGAAAATAGCAGTTATTTCAGATATCCATGGGAATATGGAGGCTTTAGATGCCGTTTTGAATGATATTGATGCGGAAAATTGCAACAAAATATTTTGTCTTGGTGATATAGCTTTGGCTGGTCCAGAACCTAGCGCCGTTATAGATAGGATTCAAGAATTATCTCAATCAGATGACTTCTCCTTGATACAAGGTAACACTGACGAAATGCTGTCTGAATTTTCTCAGGAAGTATATGATTTTTTGGCGGAAAGTAATAGCGTGATGGCAAATGCTTATAAGTATGACGCATCTGAGATAACAGAAGGGCAGTCTTTGTTTTTAAAAAATATGGATAAAAACCTCTCTTTGAACATTGATGGAGTGAATGTTCTATTGGTGCATGGTTCGCCAAGAAAAAATAATGAAAACATTTTCCCTGATTTAGCATTATCAGAAGTTGAAGAAATGTTGCTGGGTGTGCAAGAAGATCTTATTTTCTGTGGGCATACACATGTTCCATGTGGATATCAAACGAGTAATAACAAAACAGTTGTTAATGTCGGAAGCGTTGGCAGACCTTTTAGTGAAAAACCATTATCTTGCTATGTTTTGTTTGAAATTGATCCAGATACTGCTTCTTATTCAGTGGAGCATAAATTTGTAAAATATGATTACAAGAATGCTGCTAAAAAATTAGCAGAAAGGCGCTATGAAGGAGCTGAAAAACTTGCGGCTATGCTAGAGAGGTCCACGTCAAGATATCCCTAGTAATTTTTATACTTTTGTAAAATTAAATTTAATCTATGGAAAATAGATTTTTTTAAAGGTATTATTTTAGGGTGACATTAAGTGTCATTGATACAATATATAATTAGCCGAGAAAGAATAGCCAAACATAGCCATGAGAGTAAGAGACACCCAGAGCAATCAGTTTGCTTTTAAGCAGAACAAGTCGTCGGAGTTCCGAGAGCAATATAGTATAAAAGTATCCGCTCAAAGTCCAAAAGATTTTATAAAGAGAAGTAGCACAAGTGTAAGTTTTAAAGGTGTATCTTCTCTTTTTTATTTTACAAAAGACGTTAAAATAGATAACTTTGATGCGTTATATAAAATTGCCAAGAGAGATTTAGGATCCGCATGCTCAAGTTTATTGAAGAATATAAAAAATAGTGAAAATCCAGAATCATTTTTGAAGTTTGTAAAAGATTCTAGTTCGGGAACAAAGTCTGCTTTATTCAAAGAAAAAACTCTCACCTCGTCAGTTTTTGAATACCTTACTTTTCCGGTTACTAAATTACCTTTCTTAGTGGCTGATTCAGCTCTAAAATATTTAGAAAAGTTTACTTCTACAGCTGAACTGGCCGGAAAACTCAGGTCGAATGGACCTATAAAAGCTGCTAGGGTTCAAGAGGATCTATATAGTGATACTTCAAAACTCAGAGGCATATTGACATCTATAGGTGAATCCATAAAAACTGAAGGCTTGAGTATTGAGCAAGTCCTTGAAATGGAAAAGAATCCTCAATCTGTAACTAAGGTGCTTTTTAATAAAGCAAATGGATATTTTGACCCTAAAACAGGAAATTATAGTACTGTTCATGAACGGAGTTTTAATAGATTGGTAACAGGTTTAATACCTGCTTGGTTTTTAGGTAATGACGCATATAATCTTTCTGTTATGTGTGGCGATAAAACTCAAACTTCTAAAGAAGAAAAGGATAGACGTATAAAGCAAGAAGTTGTCAGGATATTCACTAATTCATATATAACGTTGGTTTCTTTAGGTTCATTTGAAAAAATTGTTAATAGAAATCCTACCGTGTCAGCTGCTATCACAGCTTTAACTGTTCTTATTTCAGAAACATTGTCGAGGAAGTTGAGTGGTACACCTATACTTTTCCTTGATTCTAAAACGGCAAAGACTGTTAATTCAAGAAAAGGTCAGGATAATCAAGTCAAACCAATTCTTTCTTCTGATTCAAAAAAGATTTTAGGTCAACCAGGACAGGTGTTTAAAGCCTCGTTTAGTGATAGTATGATTTTACCAAATAATGCTCAACATGCTTTTGAAAAAAATATAAAAGTTAAAAAATCTGATCAAAATAGTAAAGAGAATAAAAAAACACTATTTTCTTTTCAGACATTGAAGAAAGGCATTGCCTTCTTGTTGGGCGGAGGTTTTGCTTTAGCCGCGTTGAGAAATAGTACTATGCTTAACGGTTTAATAAAAAGGTTGGCGCCAAGTTACAAACTGAAGGATGCGAAGAACACAATAATTAAAGATTTTATGGATTATAATTGGGGTTCAATGAAAAATAAGGTATACGATTTAAATGTTACTAAGCCATTTCAAATAGATTCAGAAGAATATAGCAAAGTTATTTCTGCTTTGAGAAATCAAGGTTTTAACTTCCTTGCAGATGGCTATGAAGATATTGCAAGTGCTCCAAATAAAGATGGGAAAATCTTGCTAAACTCAGTTAATAAATATGCAAAATCGCAGGCTGACAAAATAGTTCCTGAAAGAGTTAATACAAAATACAAACCGCTAGTCGATCTCCTTATTCAACCCTTCAAGTTTGTATTTGCTGCATTGAAATTACCATTTAATATGGCTAGAAATGTATTAACTATCCCGGCGGTAGTGATAAATCATAGAGAGAAAAGTATTGGAAAAGATGGATTAAATATAATTGAAAAGTTTATAAAAAAAGCATCTAGTGAATTATTTGGTCCAGTGCTTGATAAGGCTTCTGATAAACCTAATAAGCAATTTATTGATGGAATAACTAAAATTTCTGAAAAAATCCATGATCTTGAGTCAGGAAAAATTGATGATGTTCAATTTAAAGATTTTTTGAACAAAGCAGTGGTGTATAAACACAGCCCATATACTTCAAGTTATAAAAATACTTCACTTGCCAATTTAACAAAAATAGTTTCAAGTACAATTACTTCTTTTTTCTTGGTTGCAGATAACTATAATATGGTTATGCTTAAAACTAATGGTGAAGATAAAACAGAGGCTGAATCTAAGGCTAAAGATCGTGTTGTCCAAAGAGTCAGCGGTATGTTTTATCAAACAATGTTTATGGATTTGTTTAATTCAACATTCCAACGCCAGTACCATTCAGGATTGATGGGCATGGCAACTGTTTCAGGTGTTAACACAATTGCTACTGAAATATTTACGCGTAAATCAATTGGTATGCCTGTTGGACCAAAATCTTATGATGAACTATTGAAGAAGGATGAAGATAATAGAGGTAAAAAAGGGCTTATTGGAGCCTATTACAGATTTATGTCTGCCTTAACCGGAAAGAAACCATTAGAAAGGAGAGATCTTTCAGTATTAACTCCCTCTTTAGAGTCGGAAAGCTATAATCAGCTTGTCTTTAGGGATAAAAAAGATGCTGCAACTAATTTAGTGAATAAATATTGCAGCAACTAATTCTGTAATTAGAGATATTAATTCTATTGAAGATATTTGTCGATATTAGAGTTTAAAGATGATTTAGGCATTAGGCCTACAAGTCTTTCCACCGCTTCTCCCTTTTTGAAAATTAAAATACTTGGTAAGCCGCTAATAGAGTATTCTTTTGCGGTTTTCATATTTTCGTCAGTATTTATTTTTACAACTTTTACTTTTTCTGCATATTCAGATGCAATTTCATCTAGAACAGGACCAAGTTTTCTGCAGGGACCGCACCAAGGTGCCCAAAAGTCAACAATAACGAGTTCAGCTGCTTGTAATACTTCTGTATCAAAATTATTATCAGTTACATCAATAGCATTTGACATAGTAATCTCCTTTTTATTTCCAGTCTATATTATATTTAACAAACATGCCGTGGTAAATAGCTGATTTGTTTACTCTATATTACTTATATCCTTATTTTTTGTCAAAATTTGTTCTTTTGAACACAGCAAAGTCGTTAAAATGCGTGAATTGCCGAATATTTAAGCCTGTCAAATAACTAATAAACAAGTACTTGACATCAATTTGTGTCCTTTATATTATAGGTCTTACAGAACTCAATATAAATATCTAATTCGCCGGTGTAGCTCAACGGTAGAGCAACGGTTTTGTAAACCGTAGGTTGTAGGTTCGATTCCTATCACCGGCTTATTGAGCGAATTGCACTTTAAAAATTAAACTCTATATCAAAAATGGGTAGGTGCCCGAGTGGCTAAAGGGAGCAGACTGTAAATCTGCCGTCGCGAGACTACGG
>JAEYQN010000171.1 GCA_023409995.1 Cyanobacteria bacterium OH_CBB_238
GGCTCGTCGCATCCTGGAGCGGTAGTACGTTCCAAGGGTTGGGCTGTTCGCCCATTAAAGCGGCACGCGAGCTGGGTTCAGAACGTCGTGAGACAGTTCGGTCCATATCCGGTATACGCGCAAGAGAATTGAACGGAGTCTTCCTTAGTACGAGAGGACCGGGAAGAGCGAACCTCCAGTGTATGGGTTATCCTGCCAAGGGTAAACGCCCAGTAGCTGTGTTCGAAGCGGATAAGTGCTGAAAGCATATAAGTACGAAGCCCACCGTAAGATGAGTTCTCTCACTGGGTAACCAGGTAAGTCCCCACGCAGATCACGTGGTTGATAGGTCAGAAGTGTAAGTATGGCAACATATTCAGCTGAATGATACTAATAGGACGAGGGCTTTTCCTATCATCGAAAAGCAATGATGATTGTTTATAATTTTATGCAGCTCTCAATGTATGAGCTACAGGTGCTCTGATTGAGTGACAGTGTTTTTTACAAAAGTCACTTAACAAGATTTCCTGGTGACAAAGCGGCAGGATACCACTCGTTCCCATCCCGAACACGATCGTAAAGACTGCTTGCGGTGACAATACTTGGAGGGAGACCTCCTGGAAAAATAACTAGTTGCCAGGTTCTAATTTTAAAAATGGATGATTTTTAATTTGATCATCCATTTTTTATTATTAATAATGTAATAATTCTTAAAATTTGTGGTCTACGTGACAATAAATAACTTTTTTGTGTTTTTTATGCATCGTAATCAAAATGAATGGAGATAATATGAATATTCCTAATTCGCCAATGAGAAACGTTGTTGTATCTGAAACAATGCCGGTTTTTACGCCTCAAGGAAAAGTAGTACAATTGGCAGAAGTAAAAAAATTGAATTCTACAGATTCTTTCATAAGGAATCTTCAACACAAATCATTTTTAACAAAACTAAAAAATCTTATAAAAATAAGATAATGTAATAATTGTGTATTTAGGCTAATTCTTTTGAAATATAAATTATACTCTTGTATTTAGTTTGTATCATGTTGTTTTTTATAATAAGATTGGTATGTTAACTATATTATTAGGGTGAAAATGCATACAAATATAATTAGAAAAATTGTATTTATTATTTTGTTTTTTTTATTTTTTGTTTTAGGCGTTTTTTTGCACAGGTATTTTAATAAATTTGAAAATAAAATAGTTGATTTAAAACAATATTTGTCTCTAAAGTATTTGGAATTTAAGCATCATTATTCATCAATCCGAGATGATATTGTTATTTTGTATATCGATGAAACTACGTCAATTGATTTGTCTCAGTATAATTCCCCTGGCGTTAAATATTGGCCGCTAGGGCGTGATGACTGGGCTAGAGTTATTGATTATCTTGAAAAATCTTCTCCCAGAGTTTTATCCATAGCCGTTCCCTTCACTGATTATCAAGATAATGCTCTTAGTACAAATTCTGCGGATATCGTTTTATCTAAAACTTTAAGTAAATATGATAATATTGTGCTGGCTAATTCTCTTTCAGCACCATATTCTGATACGGGAAAAATACCATCTACAGCTTTTATTGATATTCCTGATAATCCATTTAAACCAATAAGAAAGTCCCTTGATGTTACTTTTGCTGATCCAGTACAAGAGCAAAATGTAACTTATTTTTCTTATTCGCCCATCCCGAACATTTTTGTAAACAATTCATCTATTGGATATTTAAACCAACCTGTTGAACAGTTTAACCGCATAAGATCTCATGTTCCCATATATAGGGTAATATCAGGGTCTTCTGTTAATTATGTACCTTCATTTCCATTTGCAATATTTTTAAAATACATTAATTATAATGATCCTATAAACGTGTCGGATAAAGGAATTTATATTGATAATTACTTTATTCCGCTTTCTAAAAATGCTGAGGGGCTGGTAACTTGGTATGGGCTTGGACGCACATATAAGCACTTACCGCTTAGCAAGTTTGTAATTGCTGCAAATAAATCACAAAATGAAATTACATATGAAAAGTCTAAAATTCCTTTAGCGTTTTTTAAGGATAAAATCGTTATAATTGCGCCGACCAGCAGTAATTCTGGAATATACAAAACTCCTGTTGATTCTTCGCTTTCAGGGGCTGAAGTATATGCTAATATTTTAGAAAGTTATATTAGAGACTCAAAACTAGATAATAAAAATAGAATTAAACTTGTCAGAACTTTGCCAAAGTATATTGAGTATTTAATTGTCGGGGCAGTAACTTTGTTTCTTTTTGCCAACATAATTTCATTTAGATTATCTTTGATTTCATTTCTTAATTCCTTTGTGATTATATTTATGTTTATATTGTCTAATGTAATTTTTTATGTTCATCCAAGTATACGTATAAATTATTCTATACTTGAAGCGCTGTATCTTTTGTTTGTTGTTCTTGCTTTAACATATCTTTTTGTATTTTTTGATTTTTCTACAAAGAAAAGAAAAATTAAATCTTTATATGGCAGTATAGTTTCAGATAATATCTTAGAGCAGTTGATAAATAGTCCAGAGCCTGTGAAAGAAACTGCTGAAAAAAAGAAGGTATCTGTGCTTGTTTGTGGAATAGATAATTTTGCTGATGTTGCAAAGCGTTATTCTCCCCAAAGGGCTGCTGAAAAAATTAATGAAGTTTTTGCAATTGCTTCAGATGTGATACTAAAATACCATGGTACCCTAAATAAAATTGTTGGTGATTCATTAATTGCATATTGGGGAGACCCAATCTCTTCTTTAAGTGATTCTGCTTCGGCGGTAAAGTCTGCAGTTGAAATATTATCAGAAGTTGAAAAGTATAATTTATTGTTATCTGATTCAGATGTCAAAATAAATTTTTCTGTTTCAGTTACTACTGATGATGCAATTGTTGCGCGAATAGGTGTTGATAAACTTAGTGAATATGCTCTTTTGGGAGAAGTTGTTGAAACTGCAAGAAAAATGCAGTCTATTTGTTCACGTTTTTTAAAAAAAATATTGATTTCAGAAAGTACATATAAAGAAGTCAGTAATTTTGTTCAAGCTGATTATTCCGGAACTATATCTAGCTATAATAGTGGCGCTAAAATTGGTATTTATGCTCCAAAGTTGGAAAAAGATAAAAATGATTAATCTAGATGCACTTTCTATAAAAGCATTTTTGTTTGAAAATAAATCTTTTTTGTTAGGGGCAAAGATACAAAAAATTCAGCAACCAAACAGAAAAGAGCTAATTTTTCATTTGAGAAATAATAGTGAATCAAAGAAATTATACGTTAATATTAATCCTTCTTTTTTTCATATTTGCTTTATGAATAAAGAAAACGAAGATAAGCGAAATATAAAAATTCCAAAAGCTGCAGCAATGTTTTGTATGCTTTTGCGAAAATATTTTGATGGGGCAAAAATTATTGGCATTGAACAACCAAAAAATGAGAGGATTATAGAGTTATACTTTGATTATTATGATATATTAAACGAAGAGTCTAAACTTTGCTTGTCTATTGAATTAATGGGAAAACATAGCAATGTTGTTTTATATAATTATGATACGAACGTTATAATTGGTTGTGCTCATAATGTGGGTTCTGAGAAAAGCAGAGATAGAGAATTGGCTGGATTATTACCCTATATTTATCCTCCTCGACAAAAAAAAATAGATTTATTAGATCTTTCGTTTGAAGAGTTTGCTTCAATAATGGGCGTAGATAACTCGCTATATATTAGTCGTCTTGCTAATGAGTTTTATATGGTGACAAATAATATTGCTGCGCATTTATATGAAAATGTTTATTTATCTTCAAAAAGTCTCAAGTTATTGTATGATTCAGCTGTTACTCTGATCTCTTTGATAAAATATAAGCCTAGTATTAAATGTGATTATTCAGAGTTTTCACTTTTTCATGCTAAAGGCTTTGCAGATTGCCATACAGTTAATGAAATGTTAGATGACTATTTTGCATTTCAACAGAATAAGACTTTATGTTTGAATATGAAGAATAAGTTATTGTCTATTGTTAATCAACAAATTAAAAAACTTTCTCAGCTAAAAAACAAACAAGAATATCAGCTTAATCAGGTAGATAAGGCACAGTTATATAAATTAAAGGGTGATTTATTGATGGCTAATTTATACGTACTAAAACCTAATTTGAAACAAGTAAATCTGCAAGATTTTGTTTCCGGTGGCGATATACTAATTGATTTAGACCCTTTATTTTCTCCTATAGAAAATGCTAATAGATATTATAAGCTTTACAAAAAAATGAAATCGGCTCAAGAGTATGCACAAACATTATTAACTGATACGGATAATCAACTTAATTATTTTAATGAGCAAAAGTTTTTTATTGAAACTTGTTCTGAGTTGAGAGATCTTGAGGATATTGAGGCTGAGATAAAGGGCGATGTTAATCTGAATAACATATCTAAAAAACAACAAAATGAACCTAATCTTTTAAATATTAATATCAGAGGTTATAGAGTATTTGTTGGTAAGAATAGCAAACAAAATGATTATATTTTGTCAAAAATTGCTTCCCCTGATGACATATGGTT
>JAEYQN010000187.1 GCA_023409995.1 Cyanobacteria bacterium OH_CBB_238
TTGTTGGACCAGGATAGCCATAACAACTATTATTGTTGGAAAGTAGTAAATTAAATCGCTCATGCTTGTTTCCGTTGGGTTATATATCTGCTTTAGCCAAGCGGCCAGTAGAATTCAACCAGATAAGACGCTGCATCAAAGGCGTGGCCGAGGAATTTTAGCTCGGGACTTTGTTTAATCTGGTAGTGAGAGGGTAAATCCAGTTGAGACGTGCCTTCTTTGTATTTCAGGTTATCTATGTTATAGAGAAGCTTTTCGCACTTTGGGTCGATGTAAATTCCCACATCGCCGCTTGCCGCGCGTATTTTAGAGTTAAAAGCTATGACCCTGTTTTTGATAGGTGGGTTGAAGGCTCTTATTTTGATGTCAACGTCGCTGTAGCCAAGTTCTGACAGCTTTTTACGCATAATCATGTAGTTTGTGTATTCGCTGGTACAGCTTCTGTTATCCCCTGAAGCGTCGCCGTTTATGATTATATTGCCTTTGTGATTAGGGTATCTGGCGCAGAACTCCTCTGTAGCCTTTGCGGTAGTTGTGTTTTCAATTATTATTTCATCAAAAAAGAAGACTTTATCGTCGGTTTTATGAGCGAGAACCCATGACATGGGGTCTACGTTAAAGTCGCAGCACAGGTGAAGGTCTAATTCGCTGTTATAGTTGATTTCTCTGATATTGTCGTCTGAAAAATCTTTGACAACATATGAATTTGAGCAATCAGCCCAAACCCCCAGTACGTTTGCTTGGTAGTACTTTTTATCGTAGATTTTTTTTAACTCGTCGCAATAGCCTTTTGGGAGATAGATATTGTCGGTTGTTGGGGCTATAATCAGCCGATAGTTGGGTTTTCGATGCTGCATGAATGTTTTATAAATCCAGCCTCTTCTTGACTCAGGGTTTGTATGCCCAAACAGCCTGTATTTAAAGCCGTTCCAGTCTTTAGGCTGTTGTTGCCTGAGCCTGCCCAGGATCATTTTGAAAGTTGTTTCCGGGACATCAGACATCTCTTCAATTTGCGCAAATCCCAGGTTAAGCGACTTGAGTTTGTTGGGTTCGTCAAAGTGGCGAAATAGTATCTGTGAGCCGTTTTTAAAAACAAGTTTCTGTTCTGTTTTTGAGTATTTGTAATCAACATTTTCAATGAAATTCATTGCGCTAAGATGCTCAAAGTATGTTGATAGAGTTGTATCTCTTACTAATGGGAAGGTTTGAGCGCCCACAAGCCCTTTTATTTTAGGGAATTTAAGTGCAAGCAATATGCCCAAGAGTGAACCTGAGAAGGTTTTCCCGGAGCCGAATCCGCCTTGATAGACTGCGACATCAAGTGAGTAGTCGTGCGGAATCTCTATAAACTGCTTTTGGGCAGGTAAAAGTTTGTATTTCATAAATATTCTAAAAACCGCACTTTTGGTGCGGCAAATTTTCTTCTTATTGGATAGTATTTTATCTATTTTTAATCTGGTAGATTTGTCGGCCTATTGTCCAATATAGCGGTAAACGCTCTATCGGAAGCCCATTTATAAATGCGATATCATCGTATATATCTACAATTTCCCTATCGCTTTTATCAAAAATCTCAGGAAAGTTATCTTTAATTTGTCTCAGTATATTTGAGGTTGTGGGCTTGATCTGGGGCAGGTCATGGATAAAATGGTTTCTGCAATGCAGTATGGTTTCCCAAAAAGCAAGTGTTTTTATGTATTTTTCCTTATTCTCTTTGTAGCTTTTAACATCAAAGTGCATAATAATATTTCTGAGCTTACAAAGAAGAGCTTTATTTGAGTCTATTTTGCCGCTATCAACCTTTGTGCAGTAAAACTCCGACATAAAAAGTTTATTCTTATAAAGCCAGTTGTATTGAGTGATTAAGGTCAAAAGATCTGATAAATAGATTATGCGTATTAAATATACAAATTTTTCATGGTCGCTCTGGGCAGAACTGATAAGGTCCCGGATCTTGTTTCTGGTTATGTTCTTTGACCGCTTGGTTTTAAACGATTTATACTTATTTAGGTCAAATATTTTGGGGTTTTCGAGTGCGGGAATAAGGCGAAAAAATTTTTTGTCTTTTGCTACCAATGAGAGTGCAGCTACAAAGCGCATTTTCATTGTTGATTCGATATCCATAACCCTCTTGTATATCTTGCTGAATTCGATAATATCGTATATGTTTATTTTCATGAAGGCATTATAGCATAACACTTGTAATGGAAAAACCGACATGTTATAATAAGGATGTAATCATTTGCAGTCACTGCAAGAAACGGTTGGATTATTCCGTTAAAATCGTTGATTACCCAAAGATTTGCGAGAAGCGCTGGATTATTCCGTTAAAGTGCTTCTCGTTTTGTTTCCCGGATTTTTTAAGTTATATTCTCGGTTGTGCCAATTTTTTCGGACCTTAAGAAGTTTTCGCTGTTCTCCACTCCATACTGTTCAAGCGCAAACTTAAAGCATTCGAGCCAATCCACCTGATTATTGACTTCAGGTATTTTCGCAAAGGCGTTTATCACGTCAAACATTTCTTTGAACCTGTATTTGCGCTCCAGTGTTGCTTTTCTATCTCCATAACGATAGACGTAATCGCCTGATCTTACAAAGTCGTCAATTTCAAGGAAGGTAGTGCCGTTTTGCCCTTTTACCGCTATAATTTCGTTTCCGAATTTAAAGTTTGCAATAACGTCGGCTGTCTTTTCAACGATTGGGATTATAAGTTTTCTGTTGACAGAATCTATTATCATACTTAGCCTGACGGCTTGGCCTGATAGCGAATAAGTAACTTCGGTAGCGGTTTTGTCTTTATCTGAAAGGGTTCCCGACATATTTTTGAAGATCCCGGTTGCGCTTTCGATGGAGTTCTTGAAGTACTGGATAAAGTCCCAGCCCCTCAGAGCAGAGTCAAACTTCAACGCTACAGGCTGATTTGGCATAAGTGCTGCATCGTATTCGATGATTTTACCCGGTTTTACGTTCTGTTCACCTTTAAAACACCCCTTCGGTGCAAGGTAAGGAGGGTTTATTATTAGTGATAAGGCATCAAGCTGCTTATTGAGGATGGTGGAAGACAGCCTATTAAGGCTTACAGCGATTTTAAGCGGTGAAATCCCTCGCCTAGTTTGCGGATCCTCGATTATATTTGCGTGTATAAACGGGTTGATAACATAGGGGTTTGGCTCAAAACGGATGATTTCAGAGCGCCCTGCTACTACAATCAGGTAGTTTTTAAATACAGTTGTGGAGTTGAGGGTAAAATCTCCCCAAAATTCCAAAATTTCAACCTGATTATTGCGTGTCGATTTTGCTTTTTTAGACTTGTTTTTAGGGTCAAGCAGCGCGATCAGCTTTTCTTCTTTTTCTTTTGTAAGAAGGTTATTAAACTCATTTGACCTGATTTGCTCTATGTCTTGATAGTTTCTGTATATTTTTGCGCATTTGTCCCAGTCGTCCTTAGTCTCGGCGTCAAAAACGAAGTTTTCACAGTCGACGTGTTTAACTATAGCGCCATCATAGACTACTTTTGAATCAATTATATAGGCTTCTTCGCCATCTTGAGCTTTAAATAAAGGGTTTTTACGCCTTATTTCTTTTATTTTTGTTTTCCAGCCTACAAATACCGTGGATTCTCCGGCTTCAACTACGCTGTCCACTATTTTTTCAAGCTCTGATTCGAATTTCATTTTCTCGAAACTGTCTACCAGCATTGCTTTTTGCTCGTTTGCATATTTTTGAGAATTGTTATTAGTTCCTGACACGTCAAACATGGCTTCAGGATGAGAATACAAGTTCTCTATCAGGTGAGATTTGAGTGTTTGAGCGAGTTCGTATATATCGGGAAGGTTAATTTGGGCGTTCCACGTGTTTTTTGGGGTTACATTTTTAGAATAAATTTCATCCCTAAGCATCGAAACGTCTTCAAGCTGCTGTTTTCTCTCTGACTCAAGCTGATCATAGAGTTTGACTATATTTTCACAGGTAATTTTCTCGTTATCGCCTGATAGCTTGCCTTTAGTGTCTTCTTTTATTATTTCCAGTTCCATAATTGTATCCTGTTCCTTTATCCGCGCTGTAACTTGATTTGTGATCCCAGGTGTGTTGTAGGACTTGTTTTTGAGCGCATAGTTGATAGCGCATCATTGTACATTGAGTACCAATATTTAAATTTGTTATGATCAGGGTTGGATTTTAGCCTCATACAAGCGCCATAGACAAGTATCGCCTCTTGAAATGCTTCCGGTATAAGTGAAATATCAGATTCGTTTTCAAGATATTTTTTCTCTATTCCATCTTCATCCATAGCTGAAAAATCAGTGTTATAAAATATCTGACAATCAACGCTTTCACTGAATACAGGCAGGTATAAAAAGTCATTGTAAATCGTGAATCTGCCTGATACGGGGTTTCCGAGTAAAAATGATTTATAGTTATCGCTGTATGTATATTCATTGTCGTTAAAGCAGAGTATGTCTACTTTTCCCGTTATGGGAATAGGTATTCTTGTCGTTCCTGCAAATATTTCCATCTCCATAAAGCGCTGGAGAAATGACCAGTTTTCGCTGGAGCATATTTGAGAGTTCAGCCTGTTTAAAATATCTTTCAATCTCTTGTGGTCGTTTAAAGTCAGCCTGTCCCAGCCGTCCACTTCCCTGTAATTTAGCTCTATCAGGCACTTATTAATCAATTCAAAATAGTTCAAAGCCCCTCCTTAATCGTTATTTGGTGCATTCAGTTTTGCGCTGTGGAATTTTACATAATAATTTTCTGTCAGAAAGCTGTCCGACTCTTTCTTAAGCAGTTTTTCCCTGAGTTGCGGCTGCATTCCTGTCAGGCTTTCGGCCTGGATTCCGTTTATGTAGCTTTCTTGCTTGTTTTGCCTGTTGAACACAAGGAAAGTTGTCGTTTTCGTAAATATGTCTTGAGGCGAAACTTCTTTTATATCCATTGTTTTGCTTGCTGCAGGTTTGTTTCTTGCAAGCTTCATTTCATCTGCTATTTGAGAATCTATTTTCTTTTTTATAAGCTCGTCAATAGAAGAGCCTGAGAGCAAAACTTGCTCTATATCTTCATTTTTTGCCATATTAATTACTTCCTTATCAGTTCTAGTTTGTTTTAGGCAGGAGAATTAAATTCTTCTTTCGTTAAGGTTGTCTATAATAGTGATTTTGGGCTCGTTATCAAGGTTATAACCCTCTTCTGAAGCTATACCCAGGTGCTTGCACAGACAATCTAAAGCCCTTAAGCACGACTGAGTGTCTTTGAGCTTGGTTTTTCCTGTTTTATTTCCTTCTTTATCAAGAATATCTTCTGTTTCAAGAGAAAATTCGATTATATTTAAGAGCCTTTGCACAATATAAGCCTTGCTGACCTGTAAAGACTCTACCTGCATAGAAAGAACCCTTCTTATCTCCGCAAGAATGCTTTCTTTCTTGAGAAGCTGCTCGCCTTGTAATTTTGCGTGCGATTTTTTGTACCCGGCCAGGGCCGCTGCTTCTTTTGCATCTAAACACTTTATATAGTGCGCCACAAAAGACTTTTGCTGTTTTGTTAAATTATCCATATGTTAATATTTCTTTATAATGCTTTACAGATTTTGCAAAAAGTTGTAGTATAAATTTGTTATTAATGTTTCGGCTAGTGTAAAACGATTGCAAGTTCTTAAATCTTATTTAAAACTTGCATTTTTTTTGCGAAAAATCACAATTTTAATCAAAAAATCATCATTTTTATTAAAAAAAATCAATTTTCCAGAACTTTCCAATAATTATTTCTAATCGATTTATTGAGATAAGATTTCCTATGTAACTATGCCCCTGAATGTAAGTTAGGATGTATAAATTATCAAAGGAAATATTTTATCGACCTTAAATCGACGCTGAAGAGCTTCATATTGAAAAGAAATTTCGGATTTCCAGAAGTTGAAGGGAAGAAGAATGAGGAGGCGAATTTCTGAAAACCCGAAAAAACCTTCTGTTCTGTTACAGAAGTAATAAATAGCCTTTATTGATTTATTATGGACTTCGTGTCCTGTAAATACTGCTGAAAGTAAATTAAACGTGTTGACAACGCGCATCCTGTTTGTAATAATGTTGTTTTCAATAGTTAAATTTAGGCTTAGGTATTAATCATGAAAAAGTTGGCCTTTACATTGGCGGAAGTCTTATTGACTTTGGTTATAATTGGTATTATTGCGGCAATGACAATTTCGCCAATTATCCAAACCACTCAAAAAAAACAATTTGTTGCAGGACTCCTAAAAGCGAATTCAACGCTTTCAAGGGCAACCCTTATGGCAAAAAACGATGTTGGAGAAAACGAACTTGATAGTATATGGGCAGACTCAACGTTTGGCTATAATACTCTGCAGCTATACAAGAAACATCTTTCTATTGCCAAAGATTGCGGTTCGGGTACCGGTTGTTGGCCTAAAGAGGTTCTTTGTTTAGACGGTTCAGTATTTTGGAGTGACTGGGATGCATACTATGCAGGCAGGTATGGTAAAGCGGTATTGACTGATGGTTCTGCCATTATGTTTGATGGAAGTTATATTTATGTCGACGTGAATGGGTCAAAAGCTCCAAATCAGCTTGGGCGAGATATTTTCCAATTTGCCTATTTTTCCGACAAACATCACCTGCTTCCATTAGGAACCGGTTATGCAAACCTTGATCTTCAATGCAATACAACAACTGCGGCAGGCAAATACGCACAATCTTGCCCGGCAAAAATTATTATGGAAGGTGAAATGAACTACTAATCCTTCCGTGCAATGTAATAAAAAGCATTAAAGGTGGATTTATACATCCACCTTTGCTTTACTTAATTTGTCCTTTTCGAAGCTGCTCCATGATCGCAGGTTCGTTTTCTCGAAATTCATCAGGTGACATTTTGCCTATTTCTTCACGAGTGAAAGTTTTTGAGCCGCTAACAGACTTTGAAGCGTTAAGCGCACTGCTTAGCAGGCGTTTTTTTGCTTCAGAATTTGTTTTTTCAAGCACACTTTCGTTTTCTTTAGTTTGTTGAAAGCTTGATACTGCTGCCTCTTCAATAATTTTTATCAAGTCAACGACCTTATTCAGCTCATCCGGAGAGATAGAATCAAATTGTTGCTGCATATAGCTTTTAACTGAATTTCTTGCATCAGAAGAGAAAAACTGCGGGTTTGTTTTTTCAAACTCGCCAAAAGGATCAACACTGACTTGTTCTTGCGCTTGTGCTTGCATTTGAGGCTGATTTGACCTTGGGGGTAATGTATTACTTCCAAATGCCTTTTGTAGTAATTTGTCCTTTAAGATTGCTCCTTGTTGTGGGGTCAGTTTACCTTTTGCAATCATTTGCGCTATGGTTTTTAAGTCGTTGGCAACAGCCTGTTTTACTACATCTGAAGGCTGGTTCACGGGACGAACCTGTCTTGCTTGTTGTGACTGTGCCTCTAGTGTTTTTAGAACCTCTTTAACGTTGTTAAGTTCACTCTGTAACGCGCTGATCGCAGGATCAGGCACGGTTGCAGCATCATTTGACACTTGTTGCTCTAAGTTTTGAGAGCCGTTATTTATTAATTCTTGTGTTAATTTATCCGTCATTTTAGACCATCCTTTTATTTACTTTGATTATGCTGTAAACATCTATATCAACAGGCCTTAGCCCCACCATTGTTTCCGATTTAAGTGTGCACTCTTTTTTAAACCCGAGTTTTTGCAGTAAGTTTATGGCGTTTCTATTATGCCTATACACTTCAGCCTTAAGTTTGACCAGTTTATATCGCTTGAAAACGTATTTTATAAAGCGTTTACCTGCAAATCTCGTAAACTTTCCCCAATATTTAGGGTCAATACACGTTGTTACGCTTGCGCTATGGCTTCTTTTTGAAGATCCCAGCCAATCATCCAGATAAACAAACCCTCTGAACTCACCATCTGAAGAAGCAATTACCCAGAAACAAGGCGAAGTTCTTTGTATAAGAGCGATTAAAACTTTTGTTATATTTTCACCCGAATCTAAAAAATAATCGTCAAAAAGCTTGTTTCCATATGCCTTTACAAGCCTTATTATGTCCGGAATATAACTGACATTTTCATAAATCCCGAATTCAGGGACAATGCGGATTTTCAAAAACTTTATCATGTGATTGGTCTTTCCCAATGTTGATATTGTAAGATTAGCCGCAGAATTTTGAAAGGCTAATTCAAGTCGTCTTTTTCCTGATCAAAACTTAGTATTGTTTTCACGTAATCAACATAGTTTTGAGATATTGCATTTGCCTGCCTAAGCAAAATATCTTTTTCCACTCCTGACTTAATGCCCTCAATCAAACCACCAAAATCTTTTTGAATCATTTCAATATCATTCATGACAATCTTTTATTCCTTTATACAATATATTGATTTATAATAACTAATATATTGTTATTTTAATACCTTGTCAATATTTATAAAATAATAATATGTTATATGATGATTTATTAAAAAACTTTGGTTTGAGATTAAAGTTTATCAGAATGAAGAAAAGTATCAGCCAAGCCCAACTTGCAGAACTAATTGATGCGCATGAGCATAACATAAGTGACATTGAACGAGGTAAGCGAAATCTGACAATGAAAACTATAAACAAAATTGCTAATGCTCTTGAAGTTGATATTGCACGGTTCTTCGACTTTAAAGACTAGTTTATAATTGCTTTTAATTGCGCTTTTTAGCCAATATGTTATAATACCCCTGTTGGAAACAGATTAGAGGCGAAAATGGATAAAGATGAACAACTTTTAGAGTGCTACAAGCTATACATCGAGTCAAAAGAACGATTTACGGACAGATCTTTTAGAACAAACAAATTCTATTTGGTTCTTATAATCATTTTGATGTCAGCTGTTGCATACTATTCAAACGGTACAACATCTTCAGCCTTCATAGCGGTTCTTTCGGGTCTTGGCTTTGCAATTTCCGCGTTGTGGTGGTTCAATCAGGACTCTTATCAGTACTTGATTAAAGTCAAATACAAAAACGTGATCGAAGAAATGGAAAAGCAATTGCCTTTCGCCGCCTGCACAGAGGAGTTTAAGGC
>JAEYQN010000201.1 GCA_023409995.1 Cyanobacteria bacterium OH_CBB_238
CCGTAGTACCAAGTGGCAACTATATAATTTTTGATTCTAATGGAGTCATCTGAGTTAGCAATGAAAATGATAACGTCATCATTTTCAGCAGTAACAATCAAGTCGTCAAGTGAAATATTTTCACCGAACTTAATTGTAGTGAGGCTGGATGTAGTGGAGCCGCCAGGGGAAATATTACCAGTGACAATAGTATCGTGCCCATCGCCTCTGTTAAATAGTACGAGGTGTTCTCCACCGGTTGTGCATTGAATATTGTCATTACCCAAGCCACCGATGATGGTTTCAGGTCCATCATAGTTTGGCCCACCAATGATGGTATCATCACCGTCGCCGCCGTCAATGAAGTTTTTACCGTAGCCTCCGGAGATACTATCATTACCGGAGCCACCATAGATAGTATCGTGACCATCACCCCCGATTATTGTATCATTGCCATCGTCGCCATATACTATATCGTCTCCTTCGCAGACATCAATGTAGTCATTACCTGCACCTCCGTAGACTACGTCATTTCCTTGACGAGAATACACAGTATCGTCTCCATCACCTAATATATAAGCCTCAGCCAATGCTGTACCATCAAAATTATCGATCTCATTGGTACCATAATGAATTACTTTATCAGATGAGTCCATTATCAATTTATAATCATTTCCTAATCCAGCAAATGAATTATAAAAGTCAAAATAATTACTATTTTCTTTTAACCCAAGGCTTTTAATTGCTCTGTCAACTTCGGATAATAAGACTTTGCCTTCTTGAGCGTCTTCAGTAATTAGTGTTAAAATAGAGTTACTTACTTCTGATAAGTCAAAAATCAGAGAATTTGTATCTGTATCAAGAGAGGTTTTTATAAGATTAAAAATTTCTTGCAATGATGTTTGAACAATAAGTTGAGCATAGATATAGTCAGATAAAGAGGCATACGCAGCAATTAAAAGATTAGCGGCTTGACTATTGGGGATTGATGTTCCATCTAAACCAACAAAATTTTCTCCCATAAATTTTTCTAAAATATACAATTCTTTTGCATTAATGTTTTCTCCACGGCTAGCTGGCTCTATTGACTCGGCACCTGTCCACGAAATCAAAATATTGTTCAGGATGTTGCGTCTTGCTGCAGTGGTGCTTGCTGAAGAAAAGTCTACAACTAATTGTTTTAGATTTTCATTTCTTGCCATAGCTTGGTGTAAGCTATATACCTTGCCTTTACCGCTTATCTCAGGCAAATTTTGTATTTCTGTAGAAACATCAATTAAGTCTGTTGCAATTGAGTTTACTTTGTCATTTCCAAGTAAATAGTCTGCTATTTGTCCAATTGTTCCATCTGATTTAACGAAAGAACCAACGTGAGTTTGAGTGTTCCCATTTGAATCATTCGAATTTGTGGTTGAATTACTTAAATTAATAGCAGAAATACCTGCTTCTTCTAAGGTTAATATACTTCCATCACCTTTTAAGACTTTTAAATCCGCAAAATGTTCATCATTAGAATTAATTATTCCATCATTATTTGAATCAAAGTCAGCAAGTGCATCAAAACCTGAGGTTGCAAGGGTTCCATTTGCCTTTATATAGCTATCTCCAAAAATCTCATTACCGTTGTCGATAGTTCCGTTAGAATTTTTGTCAAGGACTAGAATTCCGTCATTATTGCCTACCCAAGCTGTGCGTTCCGCAAACCCATCACTTTGATGGTCAAAGTATATTCCATTTTCTACAGTTGTTGTTTCAATTCCGTCACCATCCAAATCCACAATCAATGGATCTATTCGTAGTGGCAATGTAGCTTCAGCTTTCTGAAAAAGACTTTGAATGTCATCAATTATTGAATCATAAACAATTGGTAAATTAGCTTCCAAAAAATCATATGTTCCATCAAGTATTTTTCCAGCATATAGACCAGCATATCCACCAACAATGCTTCCAATAATTGATCCTGGAACGCTGCCTACCAAAGCGCCGAGTCCAGCACCAATTCTTAATCCCACCCACATTCCTGCATAAGCAGAACCAACTCCGGTAATGGTTGCCTGTAAACCACCTTCCTTATCCCAACTTATTGCTATATCTAAAAGTGTGAAAGGGACTTCACCAAAAGTAGACGAACAAACTTTAATGAATCTCGTTGTTCCGACTCCGTTAGCTATTATTTCTGCAGCAGTAGAATATAGTGTTGAATGCATGGTTGCGACCGTAGTGAGTTGTACATCCTCATCCTCTACCGGTGGTATATTAAAATCCTCGATATTTGTTTTTGTAACTGAACAGTATAAAGTTTTTTCAGACATCATAATCTCCTATTTTAAATCATCTAATATTCTTTTTATTTCTTTTAAATTTTTAACTCCACCTAGATTGTACGTTTGATCTTTTGTTTTAATTGTCAGTAGTGGACCTGAAAATGGAAGCTCGTAATATTCTACAGACAATATCTCAGAAAATTTTGTGTTTAGTTTTATAATAACTGCATTCACAAAAGAAAAATATGAAAGCCTGTATATTCTCTTCTCTGTTATTACATCAGTTACACTTAAAGCGAGAACCATTATTACACACAAAATAGTAAGTGTTACAATAAATAAAGGCAAAGACGTTCTAGTGACAACACTTATCTGTTGCACATCATCTGATAATAAAAAGGGGAAAATGAAATTGCCCCAAAAACCTCCCAATCCAAAAATCGAAACATATGTCATAACATAACTTGGTTCTAAAATATGTAAAATCTTTTCATCTTTGAATGTGGCTCTTATTTTCTTTAAAACATTTTTTCTCCAATATAATCTTAAAACAGTCACAATTCCAAGGAAAATCAATCCTGTCTTAAGTCCAAGTATAAGTTGATATAAGTCTTCTGTTTCCATTATTTTAATTCGCAATCAATATTTTAATTTGTCAGAAATACTATTAAAATTTGTCATCATTGTATTCTCCATTCGTATTTATTCATTTAATTAATAATTTTTAAGTAAACTTTTGAATGATCTTCAATTAATTTCAAATCAATATTCTTCTCTGGAATGAGACAATATGATTTTATATAATTAATACTAGATCGTTCCAATTTAATTGGAATAACATTATTCTTATAAATTAAAAATATGCTAAATAGCCTATCATCGTTGACCACGTTTCGTTCCCATAAGCTAGATTGCTTCCAATTAATCCCCATAAGCTTATTAATATCTGGGTAATAAGGTCCAGCAACACACAGTTTGTCTATTTGTCTATTTTTATCTACTTTATTAAGTCTTATAGATAATGGTTCTTTAGTTTCTTGTACTTTTTTAGCCATTTTCTCTAGTTTTTTTTCAATATTTTGCGATAATTTCTTATCTTCATATGAACTGTAAACTTTTTGAAAACTAATATACCTAACGGAAGTTATGTAAATTATATACATGGTTAAAATGAGAAAAGGTATTACAAACATGATAGTAATACTTTTTTTTAGGTTTAAATATTTAGTTTTGTTATTTTTACTCATTCTTCTTCCTGCATGTCTTCAAACTATAATTCCAACTTTGCATTCATTTCTGTTTTCTCTTATTTATACTCTTAAATTTAACAATTTATTCTACAACAATAATTTATCAGTAGAATATAGCCTAGTTGGCTAATTGCTTTTCATGAAAATAATAATTTGCAGCTTAATCTTGTGCGTTTTAAGCCTCTATTGTTAAGATTACATTTTTGCCAATTAATTTTAAAAATTGGTCTCCAAAATGTTGAATTTCAAAAAAGTTTACATTGTTTAATGAGGATTTATAAATATTGAATGTTTTCATTATTCCAAGAGTTGCAGAACTTTCTAGAGGAGATATGAAACTTACATCATAGTCTAAAAAATAAGGTTGGTTTGCCCAGTATTCAAGTTGAGATTGAGTTAAAAAATAGCATCCTGAGTGTGGGTTATATGGTCTTTCAAAGATAACTTCTTTTCCTAAAACATCTGTAGTTAATGTTTTATTTTCATCTCTATTTTGATAAACTGAAGTTACTTCTGGTCTGATGTTCCCGTCAACATAGGCTTTTAGTACTTGCCCATTTATGGATGATTCATATCTATTTGGCTGGAGTAAAGATTTTATTCCAAATAATGAATTAAACCAGATTAGTTTTTCAAAAAAGAGAGCGTCATTGATGATTAAGTCGTCTTCCATAAAACAGTAATAGTCATATTTCCCAAGGTTTTCTTTTAATGCTTTTTGACATTCAAAATCTAAAAACTTTGGGTCTTCTAAAAGAGTACTCCTGTGCTTGAAAAAAGTTGGTGGCAAATTTATATGATTCAATAGCGTCTGATTATTTGCTGTACATATAATTACATCTATATCAAAAGTTGAGTCTTGTAGTACAGAAAATGCTGATTTTTTATGGATATCTATTATTTTTTGTGACTTTGAAAATAATGAATAAATATTAAATAAGCAAGCTGTGAGTGCTTTTATTCTTCTATCTGGTCTATTACTCCCAGATCCGTGCCCATTATTAGATAGCTTATAATAGTGAGGTATTGTTATTAAAATCTTCATAGGCAGTTACGATAGCATATGTCGATCTTTATTGCAATATTATTATATTAAAATCCCAGCAATACAAGCTGATACATAAGAGGCAAGAGTCCCACAAATTAGAGCCCGAACCCCCATTCTTGCAAGGTTTTTTCTTTGATTAGGCGCTAGTTCGCCAATACCTGCAATTTGTATTGCTACTGAACTTACATTTGCAAAACCGCATAGCGCAAAACAAGCTATAACATAACTTTTTTGCGAAATTACATTTTGTATTGCTTGCAAATCAATATACGCTAACATTTCATTTAGTATAAATTTTGTTCCTAAGAGAGAGCCTATGTCACTTGCTTGACTTAGTGGAACACCCATAATTAAAGCAAATATTGAAAATATTTTTCCTAAGATCATTTTCATTGATAAATGATCAAGATCTATTCCCATAAAGGCAAGGTTTAAGTGCAAATAATGATGAATCGCAAAGCCAAATTTCGCTAAAAACCAATCCAGCATAGCAATAAGTGCAATTAAAGAAATGATCATAGCGATTACATTTAATGAAACCTTCATTCCATCACTTGCACCTTTGGCTATTGCATCTAAAACATTTACATCAGTTCTTCTTTTTCTGATTTTAAACTCTGATTTTGTCTGAGGTTCTCCTGTTTCAGGATATACAATTTTGGAAATGACAAAAGCTCCAGGTGCCGCCATTATACAGGCAGCTAACATATACTGAGCGGGAATTCCCATTCCTACATAAATAGCCATTACCCCACCTGAAATGCAAGCCATACTTCCTGTCATTGAGGCAAGAACTTCTGAACGCGTCAGATTTGGCAAATAAGGTTTTATCATAATTTGGGCAACTATCTGACCTACAAATGAACTTGCAACGTTTGAAAGAGCCTCTGCTCCACTTACATCCATAATTTTGTTCATTGCTTTTCCCAGAACAGAAATTACACGCTGCATTATTCCATAATAGTAGAGGATATTTACTAGAATCATCATAAAAATTAAGGCAGGCATAAGTTGTAACGCAAAGATTGCAGAATTATGACCAAATAATTCTTCTATTCTCTGGTTATTCATTAATGCTCCAAAAGCAAATTCGCCACCTTCTTTTGAAAACGCCAGAATCTTTTGTATAAATAATCCGACTCCACCAAAAATAGCTTTACCTATGGGGATTTTTAAAATAAAGATTGCCAGTAAAAATTGAAGCAGTAAACCTACTCCAACAGTTTTAAAATTAATGGCTTTTTTGTTGTTAGACATCAAAAAAGCCATTAGCAAAATTACTAAAATTCCAATTAATCCGAAAAATCTATCCATGCTCATACCCATATAAATATCTGATAACTAAATATAGCATGAATCAAAAAAGAGAAGTTTTTAACTTCTCTTTTCATTTCTTATTTGTAACAAATTACCAAATCTTGTACTAATTGAATGTAAATGGCTTTGCCCTCTTTTGCCTTGTACTGCAAACCCGGGGTTAACGTGCCAGCCAATAGGCCAACTCCTGCACCGATAGGCATACCATAAGTCATACATCCTATACTTGCTTTGCCAGCTGTCCCAATTGCTGCGCCTAATCCTGCCCCAATACCAAATCCAGCTACTGTTATTCCTGATGCTTTACCAAATGATTTCCATTTAGAGGGTCTTAACGCACAATCTTTTGCAAATACTCTTGCACACATTGGGATTCTTACACAGTTAGGAAGAGATATTTCTTCGAAGGCTATATATACTTTAGCACTTCTATTGCCCCATTTTGGTTTTTCAATTTGTTGAATTTTTCCTATTACTTGTGTGCCACAAGGTAATAGAGTTCTTCCTTCAGTTGTAATTAATCCATCATTTAAAATAAATGATAATTTGTCACCCGGACAAGATTTCTTTGAGTTAAAGTCACCTGAAAACGTAACCTTTAAAACATTATTTGCCTGAACGACCGCACTATTTTGTGAGACATTTACTATATTTACGGAAGATCCTTTATAAGTGGGTAAATGTTCGACTATAGAGGGAGAAACTTGTACAGGGCAAGGCGTCGTGCAGGCTGGAGGACAACAATCTTGACTTGGAGCTTGAGCGCAAGGTGTACAACAGGCAGCAGATGCTTCTGCTATTTGAGTGATAATTATGCTGATACATAGAAAAAATGATAGAATGCCTTTTTTAGTTATTCTCATTTAGCATTTCTCCTTTTTGTTTTTTGCTTATATTGTGCAGTTAATTAATTGTAATATGAATGATGAATTTGTCTTATGTATTATCAGTGATGCTCAGTTGGGGTATTTTATACTACCTAGAGAGACAATTAAAGTTTCTTTAAATTTTGATCGTAATAATCTTCAGCTCTTCCTTTTAGAGCCTTTTGTTTTTTTAATTCTACTTCTAATTGTTTTATTTTAACTTTTTTTTCTTTTTTTGGTAAGTTTGATTTTTTTATTGTAGTTATGTTTCTTTCAAGAATAGATATTCTATTTTCTATAGTAAAAAGGACCTTTTGCTTTTCTTGCTTTATTTTTGTCTCTTTTGCTAACTTGATTTTTGCAGTGGACTTTTGCAGGTTCTTCTTATCATCATTTGTGGTGTTGTTTATTTCTTTTTTATTAACTTGTTGCGGTTGTGTTGTGTATAAACCTTTCTGCATCTGATACAAAGGTTCACCAAAATCACTTGCAAGTACTGCTAATCCAGTAAAACAAATCGATATAACTATATATAATAAAAATTTAGTTGTCATTATTATCCTTTTATCTTTGCATTGTATCAATTATGCTTTCAAATTGTGCGAATTTTGAGTTTTGCTGTTGAACTTGGTTTAAAATTTGCTCTTTTTGATTTGGCTGTGCGGGCTCAAGAATTGGTTTTCTTAATGCAGGGGCCTGTTGAACTTGCTCTTGTGCTTTTTTTATTGCGTTTTGTGTATTTGAAATTTCCTCGGGAGTCGCAATCCATACAAATGTTTTTACTGATTCAGGAGTTTGTATGTTCCCATTTATAATTACTTTGAAATTTTCTACATCTTTTGAACTTTGTGTTAATTCAGGTATTCGCTTTATTAGTTCTTCCGGTTCTTTACTGGAGAATGTATTGAATAAGTTTAGTGTTAATTGTCCATATTTTGTCGTTGTTTCGTCTATATTATCATTAATTATGCCTGATATTTCACCAAGAGAATTTGCCAATTCTTTCTTTACTTTGCCATATACCGTAATGTTTGAAAATCCGTTCAATAACCCATAATTTCCATTAATGTATAGGCTCATGTCTGATCCTGTAGATTTAATACTATTTATTAGAACTTTAGAATTTTTAAATTCAATGTTTCCTTCTAAATATTTAAATTCACTTGTATTTTGTTGGGAAATTTGGTTTATTGTTTCTCCTATATTTTTGTTTACTGTTGGTTGAGATAGTATATTATCTGCTTTAATATAATTGTCTAAGCTACCAATAGTACCAAACTGTCCATCTTTTACTTGAAAATTTGTCGTTCCCGATATCGTTTTCATCTGATCATTAAAAGTCGTACCCTTGATTGTGAGTATAGAGTGGAAATTTAATGTGCCAAAAATCTGATCTTTAATTGATAAAAAAGATGTTATTGCTCTATTCGCGTCTAGTTCTGTTCCAATTATATCAGCATTTATTGTTACAGTAGTAGGATTATATTTTATTTCTCCTGCTATTTTTCCATTATATGTCTTTGCGTTTTTTATATTTAGTTTTATTATGTTGTCATTAATGCTGAAGTCACTATCTATATTTGTAGCTAATATATCTCCTTTTTTTAGTTTCTCTATTTTTGCACTTCCATTTTGGACAATAATAGGTAGGTCTTTTTTCTTTTTTGTCTTAGATGCATTGATTTTTTCTAGTGCAAAGATTATTTTGTCAATATTTATGAATGAAGATGATATCTTGATGCTGTCCATTATTATCGGTTTTTGGAACGCTAATCTTCCATTGGATTCTATATTGAATATTGAACCGTTTATTGCTGCATTTTCTACTTTTGCGTTTATTATGGAGTTATTTGCTGCAAGGGTAATAGACTGTATCTTTGTATATAATTCCGGAATTAAAATATTTGATATGTTAACATTGCCTTCTACACTTGGTCGGGAACTATACCCTGAAATTTTAATATTGCCTTTTAGATTTAGCTTTGAACCATTAAATGCGGGGGAAGTTATCGATACTGCAGCTGGCATTTGTATGTTCAAGTTCTCTATGTACTTTGATTTTTTGTTTATGTCAGATATATTTCCTGATATTTGAGCAATTGTATAAGCATTGGATAAATTGTATTTGAAGCTTTTTCCAAGAGATTTATGACTTTGTAATTGGTATAGTCCGAAGTCTTTTAGTTCTAGCCTGTTGTTTGAAATGATTGCAGATAAGTTAATTATGCTGCTCTTGTCCATTAATTTAGTTATGTTGATTGGCGATACATAGTTTTGAGGATTTGCGAGTATTTGAGAATTAATAGTTAATTTATTCTTACTCTTTTCTATTTTTGTAATTATTGGAATTGAGCCGGTATTCGAGATAAATTCTTGCTGTTCTTTTGCAAAAATGCTCGCGATATCTTTTGCTTTTATAGAGCCAGATAATGTTATATTGGCTTTTCTATTTTTCTTATAGTTATTTATCTTTCCAGTTAAATAAAGTGGAGAACTATTAAAATAAACAACAGAAGGCTTTATGTTTATATTTTTGTCATGAAAAATGAAATCTAATTCATCATTTAGGATCTCAATATTGTTATTTGTAATTTCACTTTTGGTTATATTTATTGATCCTGTATATGATTCGTTGACTCTCTTTATATTAGCAAGTGTCGATTCATTGTGAAAAATTAGGCTGTTATTTCTATCCTGTATAATCAAATTCTTCAGTGATAAGTCAAGTTCGGGCTTCAAATCAGCAAAAGTACCTCTAAGTTTTGCATCAAAAGTCAAATTTCCTTTTTTTACATTGTAGGTTTCTCGTAATGTAGTTGGAGCAAATGCATTTAGTAATGTAGATAAGTTTAAGTTTTCAGTTTTTACTTCAATGTTTGTATTTGTTTTGTGGTCTATTTTTCCGCCGGCGCTTATTTTTGAATTATTTACAAAAGCATTTGTGTTTTTTATTAGAATATTATTTTTTGAAAAATCTATTTCTGAATTAATTGTATTGATTTCAGCAGGTATGTTCAAGTGAGTTATTCTAGCATTTAGTAGTGAAAGATACCCATCAGATAATAACTCTTCTCCGGTCAATTTTATTAAAAAATCTGCGCTGAGAATTCCATTGACTTTAATTTTGCTTAGTTCATTTTTTATTCCAAAACAATCTAATAGTGCCTCAATATAGCCTTTAGCAGAGTTTAATTTTATTTTAGTTGTTTTTACTGAAATTTCCGTTCCATTTTTTGATTTTAATTGATCAACAGTAGCTATTATTTTCGCAGTTTCGTCCTTACTAAAATTAATATCTGCATTCAGATTTGTTTTATGTTTGTTAAAAGTTAGATTTATAGCACTTGGTAATGTTTGCTCTTTGTTATTTATGAGCGTTATTTTTGAAGCAGCTATATAGCCATTGAAATCAGTGACGTTTTTTTCTTTCTTGACTTTTAGTTTTGCATTTATATTTGCACTTAAATTATATTTTATTAGTGCATTTAGTTGATTTATAGCTGGTCTTTTTTCATCTTGACCTATACCCATATTTGTAAAATCTACTAAAAATGACTTTATATCAATATTAAAGTTTATGGTGTTACTTTTGTTGGTGTCTATTCTTCCTATACCTTTAACATGAATGGATTTTCCTGGTTTTATATCTTTTAAACTTAGCATAGGACCTTTGATGGTAGCAGCGTTGCCTGTAGTAATGTCTTTTATTATAAATGTGTAATTATTTAGTTTTAAATTAGGAATGAATTTTGCTATTCTAATTTTTGATTTTTGATTTTTGGTAGGATTTGCCATTTCATTATAGTAAAATTCAGATATATCAAAACTATTATTGTTGATGGAAAGATTTATTTTTGGGTTATCTAGGTTGATATCAGAAATTTTTATTTCTCTCAATAATAAGTGAATTAAGTCAATTTTTATTGCAGTGTTTTGGCTATACGCTAATACTGATCCATTAGGGTAAGACACTTTGCTTGATTCCAACAATAATATTGCTTTAAAATCAGGTGTTGTAACCAGTCTTGAAGTTTTATAATCGAGGTTTAGATTTGTGGTTTGGTTGAAGGATTTTATGATTTGAGGCTTATAATTGTCTGCTGCAATTATATTTGGAATGATAGCTAAAAATGCTATATAAATTGACGCTAGTAGTATTAGTAATACAGTTATAATTGCTTTTAATCTTTTCATTTTATCTTGTCCATTTTAAGTTATTAAAGCAAGGAACTTTCCTTGCTTTTTCTATTTTAATGTAAATGCCTTTTGTTTGTCATTGCTTGTAAAATATTGATTTAAAAATTGATATATCTTTTTTTCTTCTATATTGTAGGAAGGCAGGTTCTCAACCTTAAATTGTCCATTAATTAGCGTTGTTGTTATCAGTTGAGTATTTGTTAACGTTATTGATTTTATTTTGAATTTATAGTCTTTTAAAAGCGGGAGGTCTTTGGTTATAAAAGGTTGCTTTAAATGCACCTTAAGGTAATTATTTATCTTTTTTTCACCTGAAATAAGTATAATTTGATTTATAGTAGCTTTATCACCAGATATATGCTTGATGTTTAAATTCTTGAATAATAAAGGAATGGATGATATTTCAAGCTTCAGGCTACCAATTCTCAAATAATCTTGCTTGTCTGGATATGCAATGGAGATTTTATCAGCTGAAACGATAATGTCTAAGTTCGGCTTAGCAGAAACTTCTAAATTGTCAAAAGATATAGACAAGTTTGCAATCTGAATACTATTGCCAGCTTTTAAATTCTTTTTTATTGCTTTTTCAATCTTTTTGGGAGCTACAAGAAAAAATGACAAATAAAATATGAGCAATAGAACAGCTATTATTGAAAAGGTTCTAAGATACTTGTTCATTTATCCCCCAAATTTAAAACTAAATATTTTAAACTAGTTCATATTAGATCAAAACTTCTGTGTGCTCAAGCTTTGACTTCTTTTTTTCTGTTTTTTATTACGCATTCCTAGTTATTACAGTAATCTTGAGTGTTAACATTTCTTTATGATACTACTATTCCAGATTTCTCTTAAACATCCAGCTTGCAAGGAGAAGTGTAATGGATCCTATTATAGTTAACGGAACTATGTTGTTTAACACTATATCAGCTGGCATATTTTTTAAAAATAAACCTTTTATAATTACAAGATAGAATCGAATCGGGTTTGCTAAAGTAAGATACTGTAAAACTATTGGCATATTTTCTATTGGTGATACATACCCGGACATCAGAATCGCAGGCATCTGAAATGCAAATGCTCCTAAAATGGCTTGTTGCTGAGTTTTGCATATTGATGAGATAAATAGACCTATTCCCAATATTGATAACAAGAAAATAAGCGTAGCTAAGTAAAATAAAAAGATAGATCCTGTATATGGTATTTTAAAAGCAAATACTGCACAAAATGCCATAAATGAAGTGGTAACCAAAGAAATGAATAGCGGAGGAACTGTTTTGCCAATCATTATTTGTAATGAGCTTAGTGGAGAAACTATTAATTGGTCAAAGGTTCCTAATTCTCTTTCCCTAGCAACAGACATCGCTGTCAAAACTAATCCTGCTACTGAAGATATGAGGGCAACTAGGGAGACAACAGTATACCAGATAAACATTAAGTTTGGGTTAAACCAATTTCTAACATCTACGGAGATTCGTGGGTATGAAATATATCTTTCAGGTTTATTACTCTGTTCAAAGCTACTTATTATTTCAGTTGCATAACCTCCAGCAATTGCTGCTACGTTTGTTTGTCTTCCATCTGCAATGAGCAGTATACTTG
>JAEYQN010000019.1 GCA_023409995.1 Cyanobacteria bacterium OH_CBB_238
AAAAAAGTAGGCACTGTCACAAATCGTACGGGAATCATCATAGAAATATACCTGTGGTACAGGAATATCCGTTTTTTCGGCAACAAGTCTCATGGCTCCCACTTCTGCTTGCATCATGTTCACCTCATTGGATAGAAGTGCGTGCTTATCCCTCGGTGCTATTTTTAAAATCGTTTTACTCCTATCTTCAAGTGTAATGAAATACGCAGCATTACATAGCCCCTCTGTAAGCTCCTCTGTATGTAGCGCTTTTTTTCCAGAAAATGCTTTTACTACCATTTGCTCAATTTTGCTCTCCGATAGTCTGTTCTTTGTTATTCCCATGTTTCCATTCCTCCAATACCGTATTATTAAGTTACATAAGAGCTCTTTTCATCCATCAGGGTACACATAGCAAGATTTAATTTCATGTGCATTTTACTACTGAAACATTCACTGGGTTTCATCATCTTACTTACACCAATACCTTATTTTTTTCTGGTATATGTTACATACGTATAGGGAATCTCTCCATCAAAATGCTCATCTACCTGTTTTTCAAAATCGGCTTCCTTGAATTCCGGAAAAAAGGTATCTCCTTCTATTTCTTTTTCAACCACTGTAACATACATCTTATCGACCATATCGATCGCTTCTTTATACAATCCTGCTCCTCCGGAAACATAGATATCCTTATCACTCTCAGCCATTTCGATCGCCTCCGAAAGAGAAGCTGCCGTTCTGCAGTGCTCACAATCAAAATTTCTCGTACGGGATACTACGATCGTTTCACGGTTTGGCAATGGCCTGCCTATTTCCTCATAGGAACGCCTTCCCATAATAACAACATTTCCTGTCGTAAATTTTTTGAATCTTTTCTGTTCCCCTTTTATCTTCCAAGGTATCATTCCTTTATTTCCAATCACTCTATTTGAGGAATATGCCACAATTAATGCTATCATACGTAACTCCTTTCACTATCCATTCTTTATTTTCTCATGCAGTTTCTTATAGATACGTTCCATCATCCACGGTTCACTGACCGCTTTTACCGCTTCGTCAAAGCTAAACCACTTTACACCGCTATTCTCATCCGGCTTTACCAACAATGAATCATTCTCATCTGCTTCAATTAGGTATGTAAGATTCAGATGTAGATGCGAAGAAACATATTCTCCCCGTTTCTTATGTCCATCCACAGTCAAAGTCTCCAATGAAAAGATATCATCCAAAAGTAATCGAGCACTCTTGATTCCTGTTTCTTCTCCCAGTTCCCGCATTGCAACTGCAGAAAGGTTCTCCTCTCCATCCGCATGACCACCTGTCCATGACCACGAATGGTAAATATTGTGATAAATCATGAGTATTTTTGTCTTAGACGGATTTACTACCCACGAAGAAGCTGTAAAGTGTGCCGCTGTATTACTGCGCAATAAATAATCTGGGTTTCTATTCATGAAATCCAGCATCATCATACGGTCTTTTTGTTCCTGCTCATTATATGGCTGATAGGCCCTTATGCTCTCATATAGATTCATCTTTGGTCATCTCCTATATAAATGTCTGCTATTATAAAGCTAAAAATAACTCTTTTATCTTCTCAGCTGTTCCCTGCAAAGAACCTTGAATCATCTCTGCAGAGCCACCGCCCTTTGCCTGGAATTCTTCTTTTAGATGGTTTTCAATTTCTCTTGCATCCCCTTCCCCGATACCTACCATATAGCGATATCCTGTTTCATCTGTTCCCACAAATACCCCGCAAAATCCGGTATGTTTTTGTACCAGTGTATTGACTGCCATACGCAAGATTCCTGCTTCCGCCTCTTTTTCAAATAAGCAGACATTTACAACTTGTTCTGGAATCTGTGTTATTTTATACATCATCAATTCCTGTTTTGCAGCAATTAGCTCTTGTCTTACTGCTCCTAAATCATTCTTTATTTTTTGAGTTGCCTCTGCCACCAACTCAGGTTTTGCAGATAACATTTTAGAAATAGATAATACATTGTCCAGCTTTTCCTGATAGTCGGCTAATGCACGAAAACCGCAAAGAATAAAGATACGGATACCTCCTTTATAATTCTGAGTATTTACGACCTTCAGTATTCCTATTTCTCCCGTACTTTTCACATGCGGTGCACAGCAGGCACAGATATCATATCCGGGCACCGCTACGATTCGGACTTGTCCTGTAAGCTCGATTTTACTGCGATATTCCATCTTCTGCAGTTCCTCCTTTTGGGGGAATGAAACCTCTAACGGCAGGTCTTTCACAATACACTCATTTACTTGCTGTTCTATCTTCCTGACTTCTGTATCTGATAACATGCCATTAAAATCCATCGTTACCACCTGATCGCTCAAGTGGAATCCAACATTGTCATATCCAAACTGCGCGTGCACCAATCCGGAAAAGATATGTTCTCCCGTATGCTGCTGCATATTATAAAAGCGATGGTTCCAGTCAATTTCTCCTTCCACCGTACTTCCTGCCGGAATATTCTGCTCCAGTGTATGCGTAATAATATTATCTCTTATCTGTACATCCAATACCTTACTATTCTGAATCATCCCCTGATCTGCACTTTGTCCGCCCTCTTCCGGGAAAAATAATGTCTGGTCCAAAATTACCTGGTATTTCTTTTCCTTGTTTTCAATTATTTCTTTACACGATAGTACCGTTGCAACAAACTTTGTCTGATAAGCATCTGCATCGAATAATCGTTTTGTCCGTTCCATACCGCTGTCCCTTCTTCCTTCGTATCCGAATCGTTAACTCTAAAGATCATTTGATCGTATTATACGAATGGATTCAAATATCTTTTTCTATTCTTTGTCTTTCCATTATAATCTATTGCCTTATTCGGGCAGCTCTGAATACATGCCACACACAATTCACAATGATGGTTCCAAATAGGTTTTCCCTCTAACATAGTGATATTATGAACCGGGCATTTTTTTGCACACAGACTACATCCATTACAATCATCATCAACTGTAAAATTTCGATCCTTATCATGCAATCCACTGATCATTTTATAATAATAGTTTGCAAAAACACGGTCTATCATTGCATGACTTTTCTCAATTCTAGATACCTTTCCAGCTTTTATGCAATCAGCCATTATCCTTACTTTTTTACTCTCC
>JAEYQN010000112.1 GCA_023409995.1 Cyanobacteria bacterium OH_CBB_238
AAAGGAACCATCCTGCATCCGGAATATGTTTATTATAACTCTGATACAAGAGAAATGGTCCCACCGTATGGAACATTCGGGTATGCATTTCTATCTGCAAAAGAATACCCGTTACCTGGCAGTCATAGTTATACAGAGATCATAGTAGATACTAACACAGTAAAAAATCAGGATACCATCAAGGATCAGATCAGAAAGATCATTGACAATGAGAATGCAGTCATCAGTGACCGGACACAGGAAGAGAGCTTTTCTACGTTTGATGCAGAAGTTGCACAGCATAAAATGATGGGGTTTTTGTTCCCTGTGGTCTTTTTATTAATTGCATTACTTGGCATTATGACCACAATGACTAGAATGACAGCCAATCAGAGGATTCAGATCGGTACATTAAAGGCACTTGGATTTAGCAAGGGCAGAATTATCAGGCATTATCTTTCTTATGGCTTTTTTATTAGTTTGATCGGAGCTGTTATAGGTGGAATAGCAGGATATTTCACATTGCCACATCTGATTATGGCATCCATGTCTAAGATGTATATTCTCCCAGCATGGAAGACCGTGATTTCGTGGAATTCCTATTATGCAATTGGGGCAGAAGTGGCAGTGTCGACGATCGTGAGTTATTTGGCATGCCGCAAAGAATTGATGGATCCTCCGGCTTTGACCCTGAAACCAAAATCTCCAAAGAGAATAGCCCACACGGCTCTGGAAAAAAGTAAACTGTGGCTTCGGCTTACTTTTCAAACACAGTGGAATATACGAGATGTACTACGAAATAAATCCAGAAGTCTGATGGGAATTATTGGAGTGTCAGGCTGCACGATGTTATTACTTTGTGCATTTGGATGCAGAGATTCGGTCGGGCATATGGCAACCTGGATGTATGATGAAATTATGATAAGTAATCACTGTATTTTATTAGAAAAAGGTACCAGGCAGGGAGATGCGGAAGAATATGCAAAAAAATATGCAGGTCAGATGATTGAGGAAGAAGCCATTGAAATACAAGCAAATGATATTTTGAAAACAGGTACTCTGACGGTAGTGGACCAAGGCAATTATTTACATATACAGAATCCCGCATTAAGGGAAATTCCTCTTGACAAAAAGGGAATTACGTTGTCCTCCAAGATGGCTACGCTTCTTCAGGTGCAGATTGGTGACTATATCAAGTGGCATGTTATGGGAGAAGATACCTGGCAGTATACCAGAATCGTTTCGATAAACAGAGTTCCATCTGGTCAGGGAATAACCATAACAAGGCAAGCATACGAGGCACTTTCCTGTGAATTTAAGGCAAATAAAATTCTGACGAATATGTCACTTCCGGATGACATAACAGATGATAGTAAGGTACAGACCATACAAGAAGTGAGACAACTAAAATCAGAAATGAATAAATCCATGGAAATGATGAATATTATGGTGGCTATATTGATTGTAGCAGCAGTCGTGCTGGGTGTTGTTGTGTTATATAATCTGGGAGTTCTTTCTTTTGTCGAAAAGACAAGAGAAATTGCTACCTTAAAGGTATTGGGTTTTCCATCCAGAAAAATTCAGGGAATCCTACAAATGCAAAATGTTTGGATTACCACAATTGGAATTCTTATTGGAATCCCATTGGGGTACTTATTTCTAGCCATGATATGCCAAAGTCTGTCTGAGAGAGATGATCTTTACCCGTGTATAACGACAATATCATATGTTTTATCTGTCATTGGTACATTTGCGGTTTCCATCCTTGTAAATGCCATGTTATCGGGAAAAGTTAAAACGATTGATATGGTAGATGCCTTAAAAGGAGTAGAATAAATAAATTCCGATATCGATATTGAATGCAAGGTATTTTATGTGGTACTATAAAGGATAATGAATAATATCAGGACATTTAAATACGAGTGATAAAAATGCCAACGGTAGAGTATATAAGAAAGAGGCGGGCAATATGTTAGAATTAAGAAATATATCATGGAAGGCAGAGGACGGCAAAAATATACTGGAGGATGTATCTATTGTTGTACCGGATAATAGATTCGTTGTGATAACAGGACCAAATGGGGGAGGTAAGACTACAACTGCCAGATTAATAGCGGGATTGATGCCACCAACATCAGGACAGATTTTGTTTCACGGTAAGGATATTACAGGTATGGACGCAACGGCATGTGCAAAAGCAGGAATTGGATATGCCTTTCAACAACCAGTGCGCTTTAAGGGAATTACAGTTCGTGAACTGATCGAAATGGCAGCCGGGAAAGAGCTGAGTGAGACCAAGATCTGCAATGCATTGACAGAAGTTGGGTTGTGTGCAAGAGAGTATGAAGACCGTGAAGTAAATGGGAGTCTATCGGGCGGTGAGATCAAAAGAATTGAAATCGCTTCGGTATTGGCACGTAAGTCAGAATTATCAGTATTTGATGAACCAGAGGCAGGCATTGATTTATGGAGCTTTTCAAATTTGATTGAGGTATTTACGCGTTACCGGGAGAGTCGAAAGGGCTCTATGCTGGTAGTATCCCACCAGGAGAGACTGTTGCAAATAGCAGATGACATTATCGTTATTGCCAATGGGAGAGTGAGCAGACAGGGGACACGGGATGAAATTTTACCAACGCTTTTTACGGATGATATGCCTTGCGAGGCGTGTCGAAGAAAAGGAGATGACAGCCATGAATGAGACAACGAAAGAACTGTTAAAGATAGTATCCGGTATGGATGGAGAGCCGAAAGATGGGATTGCTTATAACATTCGGGAAGACAGTGCATGCGCAGGGCGTCAATC
>JAEYQN010000105.1 GCA_023409995.1 Cyanobacteria bacterium OH_CBB_238
GGAGAGGAGCGTGATTCTGATGAAGGAAAAGAATCCGTTCAACCTTGATGTTGTCTCGGTAAGGCTTGTAAAGGATGCCCCGATTATGTCGGGACATCCGATTACAAATCCTGAAGATGCAGTCCTACTTTTGGGAAAGCATTTGTGTGAAATGGACAGAGAGGTATTATGTGTAATCAACATGAAAACAGACGGGACACCCATTAACTGTCATTTTGCAAGTATTGGATGTTTGAATGAATCAATGGCTCATCCGAGAGAAATCTTCAAAGCCAGTATTCTTTCCAATGCAGCGACAATAATGCTTATGCACAATCATCCAAGTGGAAATCTTACACCAAGCAAGCATGACACCATGATGACGGACCGTATGGCTAAGATGTGTGAGCTTATGGGAATACCACTTTTAGATCATGTAATTGTAGGCGGGGATAACCGTCAGTATTTCAGTTTCAAAGAGAAGAAGCTGATGGATACACCGAAAGTTTTTCTTGAAACGAATTATAAATCACTTGATTTAAGTTCCGGACTGGTGGCAGAGCAGGGAAAGGCAAGGTGATGGGATGCAGAATTTCACAGAGGATGAGCTTGCAATCGCAAAGTCGGTTGACCTTGTGGCAGTTGCATCAAGCCTTGGATACACACCGAAAAGGATTGGCAATTATTACACGCTGAAAGAAATGGATTCCATGAGAATTTATAACCGGAGTCACTGGTGCAGATTTTCAAGGCGCTATGAAAAGGGAGAAAATGGTGGTTCACAGATTGACTTCTTACGGGTATTTGCCGGTATGGATGTCAAAGAAGCAGTATTCTGGTTATTAGATTTTGCCGGATATCGAAGAATCAATGATACTCCTGAAAAGCCAGTACTAAAATATCAAGTCCCGTATAAGGAAGTGGAAAAGAAACCTTTTGTGTTGCCACAACCAGCACACAGCAATGCCTATCTTTATGAGTACCTCACAAACGATAGAGCCATCAGCCGGGATGTTGTGAATTTCTTTGTTAATCAGGGACTTATTTATGAGAGTATGCCTTATCACAATATTGTGTTTAAGGGAAACGACAAGGACGGTGTCACCAGATTTGCCAGTATGAGAGGTGTGTTTGACAAGAAGGGAAAACCATTTAAGTGTGATGTGCCGGGAAATGATAAGCGGTATGGATTTAATATTGCAAATGAAGAGAGCACAGAGCTTTTAGTATTTGAGGCTGCCATTGACCTGATGAGCTATATGGATATTCACAGGGATTTTGAGAGTAACAAGATTGCCCTTGGCATGGTGGCTGATGCTCCGCTTGAAACATTCTTAAAAGAACATCCGCAGATATCAAGCATAAGGTTTTGTCTTGACAATGACAAACCTGGGAGGGAAGCGACGGAGAAACTGATGGAAAAGTATTATGAACTTGGTTATGAAGTGGCAGATTCTCCACCACCGAAAGGCTGCAAGGATTACAACGAATGGCTGGTGAAAGCAAGAAACGAAAAGCAGTGTAATCTTTACAGTAAAAACAGGGAAATACCTTAAAAAACACTGTAAAGTGGGTTTTTCACATCAGAAACTCATGTAAAGGCACAAATAGCCCAAAAATGGGCAGAAAAAGTGCACCTCATTTTTTGATGTGAAAATGCCAAAATGCATCATATTTTACAGTAAAGAGCAATATTTCCCCCATATTTTACTGTATGCAATTTTTTTATGATTTTTGGCTTCAAAAAAGTCATCCATATTTTACTGTAAAATGGCTGAAATACTTCGTATTTTCGTGCAGATGGAGTTTTTCACTCCATATTTTACAGTAAAGGGATAATAACAGGGGTTTCAGGGGGTTAGCTCCCTGACAAGATGCATTGGAGGAGGCAGAGCCGTCTCTAATGCGTATCTTGCCATGGACTGGGACAGTTCATAGGAGAGAGATTAGGAAAAGATTTACAAAACACGGATAAGGAGGTGTACAGGAGCAATGGATGAAAAAATGCACTTTATGACAGAACCGGAAGAACTTTTGAACTGGATGAAAGAGCATGAAGAGTTCAAAGTGATGAATAAGGAAGATGCACAGATACTTCTGAATTATATGGAAGGTCATGATTACAGGCTTGGTACAGATAAGGATGGAAGCCTTGTCAGGGTGGATATCAATACTGATGAGTATGAGGCAGAGCCATATTCACTTGATGATGTAATTGACATTGTGTGTGAGTGGAATGATGAGCTGATCCGCTACACGTCACAGGAATTAAATGAGCTTTCACAAGGACAGGATAAGAGTTCGCTGGAAGTGAAGCTTGCAAGCTTAAAGCAGGATGAAATAAGACTTGATAAGATGTTTGAACAGACAAAATACCCGGCAGAGATAGAAGCCCTCGCCGTACAGCTTGCAGATGCTTTCATTGAAAGACTTGGACTTGTTGGTATTGACCAGTCTGTTAAGGAACTTACAGAGTCTATCCGGTCTGAGCCTGATAAGGGAGGTGCCAGATAATGGCAGATAAGATTCATTGCGTCAAAAAGACGCTGAGACTTACACCAGCTGAAAGCAGACTTCTGTCTGAAAAAGCAGAGGCTCTTCATATGAATGAGGCAGAATATTTAAGGCTTTTAATCAGCCAGACGCCGAACGATTACCCGGAAATCAGACAAGAGCTTAAACAGCTGATAAATGAGATAAATCATATCGGTGTGAATATCAACCAGATTGTGCATCATCACAATTATGAGTTGTATTCAAAAGAAGACAGACAGCAGCTTATCGCATATATGAAAAAACTCAACAATACAGTTAAAGAGGTGGTGGTGCGGCTTGGCAATCAGTAAGATTCTTCATATGAAGGATTGTGGAAGCAGTTTTCATGGAAAGCATTTGAAGTCAGCCCTTGAATATATTACTGTTCCGGAAAAGACACAGAATGGCAGGCTTGTATCAGCCATAAACTGTCAGGTGGATAATGCCTTTGAGCAGATGAAGGAAACAAAGAAAAAGTTCAACAAAACAGACAAACGGCAGGCGTATCATATCATTCTTTCCTTTAAGGAAGGGGAAGTTAGTCCGGATACTGTATTTGAGCTGACTGAGAGGTTTGTGAAAGAGTATCTTGGCAATGATTATGAAGCAGTATTTGCAGTTCATGACAATACTGAGCATCCACACAGTCACATTGTATTTAACAGTGTATCCTTCAGGGATGGAAAGAAATACCATTACCAGAAGGGGGATTGGGAGAAGTATATCCAGCCAATTACCAACAGACTCTGTAAGGAGTATGGTCTTTCCACGATTGAGATTGACGAAGAAACGGGAAAAAGAAGAGGAAGGGATTCCTATCAGGAATGGAATTCCTTCCGTGACGGGAAGTTCGTATGGAGCAGGATGGTGGCAAGGGATGTGGATGCCTGTATCATTCAGGCAGCATCATTTGAAAGTTTTGTATCCATGTTTGAGAACAAAGGCTATGAAGTGAAAAATGCTAATGGCGAGGGAAAGTATCTGGCAGTCAAGCCACAGGGAATGAAGCGTTTTGTAAGACTAAAATCTCTGGGAGAGGAATATACCGAAGAGCGCATCCGACAGCGAATATATGAAGAGAATATTACCTCATATATAAAAGAAAACAAGCCAAGAATTGTATATTGCAGGGTGCGCCGGTATAAAAGGGCAAAGATGTCCGGGTTACAGAAAAAGTATTATGCGAGGCTGTACCGGATTGGGAAGCTTAAGAAAAAAGCCTATTCTGTGGCATGGAAGTACAGGGATGAGATTAAGAAGATGCAGAAATTGCAGGCACAGTATCAGTTTCTTCTAAGGCATAATATCCATTCCGTAGTTGATCTGGCACTTGTGGAAGATAATCTTACGGATAAAAGAAAAGAGGCATCTGCCATGAAAAGCCGGATTTACCGGGCAAACAGCAAGAATAAGGAACTTTATGATATTGCAAATGAGATGGAGGAACTTTTAGAGTGTGAAAATTCCTATAGAAACGGAGATGTGTTTTTCGAGGATGAGCATAACAGATGGCTTCTGTTGGAGAGCAGATTAAAGGAGCTTGGCTATTCCTATGATGAGGTAAAGGCATTAAAAGAGCATTACCGCAGTGAAGGAGCAAAACTGAAAAGTCTGGAACAGGAAGCATCGAAAGAGCTGAAACTTGCAGAATCTATCAGAAAAGATTTTGTTGGTACAGACGGACAGGAAGTTGAAAGACAGCAGGAAGAAGTAAAAGAACAGAATATGGAACACGAGAAGCAGCCAAGACGATAGGCTGTTATTTTTTTGAAAGAAGGAGGAAATGCAGATGGAAAGACAGATGACGGCAGTTGATGTCCAGGCATACCTTAGAGATGTAAAGGACAGAATCATGGATGCAAGGGTCATAGCTCTAGTCGAAGAAGATTTGGAACACGGGCTGATGCCGGGCGAGATTAATGATTATACAGACAGGGGACTAAGTTTTGAACAGATGAAGGCTGTTTCTGATATGTATCGAAACAAAATTCCCATGGCAGTAGTTGCATCCATTGGTGCTAAAAAATATGATGCAGAGAAAATGAAGGTGGCAACAGAGCTTTATCTAAAGCAGATACCGGTTGAAGATATTGAGAAGGCATTGGCAGATACAAATACTGCACTTGATATGAGAAAGGCATTTGGACTTGCATTAGGCAAGGTACAGACTGCAATAGCGGTTTCTGAGGATACGATAACGAAGGAACCGATTGAGAAGGAGCAGGCAAAGGTACTTACCGAAATGATCCGTTCTCTTACGGAGGCTGTCCAGTCCCATACGGGGAATTATGAGACAATCGAGAAACTGCTGAAACAGATGGAAACAATCCGCCTTGATGAAGCTGTAGCAAAAAATCTTACTTCTCTTAATGAAAAGCTGGAGAAGGAGAACAGAGAATTTACGGAACAGCTTGAAGGCAAGCAGAACGAAGTCAATAAGGGATTGCAGACCATAGCACAGCTTCGTACAGAGTTAGAAAACTTAAAGAAGGAGATGAAAATCATGCAGGATAGAAATACTGACCTTGAACAGCAGATTTCCCAGAGGGATGAGACAATCAGGGAGCAGGGACAGGCGATAATTGCAAAGAACTCAGCCATTGAAAAGTACAAATCAGCAGAAGAAAAAGCAGCTGATGAGCAGCATCATGAGAAAACTGTTTTGCAGGAAGAGACAGTGGAAAAACAGCCAGAGAATGAGATGAAACCAAATTATGATTCACAGGCAGTAGGGCAGACGCAGGGAGCAATACCAAAACAGGCTGCAACCATTCCGGCGGGTGCAATTCCGGTATATGCAAATGCTGGCGGAATCCCCGTTTATTACACTATGACGCTGGTGCAGGATCAAAAGGTGCTTCAAAGAACGGATGTTGATTATATGCACCGCAAACCATCTGTATTTGAAGGCATTATGAGTAAGTTTGCATTTAAGAAAAAATCCCATAAGGATCTGGTACAGCTGGTCATTAACAAGGAACTTTCACCGGAACAGGTGAATGCCATCCGTGGAGGACTGGAAAGCGGTCTTGACGAGGAACAGTTAGAGCTTATCATCAATAAGAATCTG
>JAEYQN010000199.1 GCA_023409995.1 Cyanobacteria bacterium OH_CBB_238
CTACTATTGATGGTATTCCAATAAAATCTCATCTTACAGAAGACCAAATAAAAAAGGCAATAGAGGAAGATCCAGATAATGCCGATGTTGAATTGTTTAATAAGTTTAGAAAAGGCGGAGGCCAAAATGCAGTAGTAACTATGGATGAGTTAATTCGTAACTCAAAAGTAAGAAAACCATTATTATATAATGATACTGGTAAAAAGAAATTTATATTCTGTTACGATCCAGCAAGGAACTTTGATGGTAGTGTACTTAGTATATTCCAAGTAATTAATGATAAAGAGGTTGGATATAAACTACGCTTAGAAAATGTCGTATCTATGGTTGATACAAATACTAAAAATAAAACGCCACTACCAATGCCACAACAATTAGATATTATTAAAGATTTAATGATTAAATATAATGGTGAACGAGCTGCTGAATGGGAGAATATAGAGTTCTATATAGATGCTGGTTCTGGTGGTGGCGGGCTATCTGCTGTTGCAGACCAATTAATGGAAGATTGGAATGATAACTATGGTAAAAAACATAGAGGTGTAATAGATCCAGTACATAAACAATATGAAACGGCAAGAGAAAAATATTTAAATGCTATGCCTATCGTTCATCTTGTGGATCCACAAGGATATAAAAAGATAATGTATGATGCCATATCAAAAATGGTAAAACTAAATTTAATTGAATTTAGTGATTATGATAACAAGGATTATATATTGGTTGAAAACAAAGAGAATGGGTTTGATACTATTGATTTAACTCCAGAAGAAAAAATATCACTACTCAATATGAACATTGCAAAACTACAATTATCTTATATGTGTAGATATGATACCCCTAATGGTGGTGTTTCTTATGAATTAGCAAAAGATAAAAAGAATATGCATGATGACCATGCCTATACGATGGCTATGGCTGGTTATGCTTTAGCCTTATTAAGAAGAGAAGATTTATTAAAATTAGATAATAAAAAAATTGATTTATCACATGCGCCACGAATGGTTAGCACAATAGAATTTTAGAAAGGAGATGAATTATGTCAGAAACAGAAAATTTTGAAGTAACATATGCTTCAAAAACAGATGATGAAGAAACTGTCATTCTTACATCTGGTGAATTAACAGAAAAATGGCTTTCCGAAGCCCTAAAGAAATATGATCCTACCAACAGACAGTATTCTGCATATCTTGATGATAAATCATCTCAAAATATTGTATCACAAGAATTACTAAACACTCTATCTCAAAATCCGCAGAACGATGTTAATAAAATTAAACAAATTAATTCAGTTGTAAAGTATTACATAAACAGTGATGACATTATTGGAAAAGTAGCAGAAACCATAGAAACCAACGTAAACACAGAGTCAAGGTTGAGTTATAATAATTTTTCAAATCAGAGAAATAAACTGAAAACACTTGAAAGAGCTAAGTCTATAATCAATAATTTTAATAAGTCTATTAATTTAAAAGGCTTTATTCGTTCTGGCATCCCTACTACATATACAGATGGAACTTATATAACTTATTTAAGACATGAAAACGATGACTATAAGATTGACTTCTACCCTATTGGGGTTGCTCTAATTTCTAATTATTCTGTCGGTAATAAGCCAGTTGTGCTTATTGATATTGAGGCATTAAAAAGCAAGTTATCAAATAACTATCCAAAAGACAAAAAGAAAAAGCCATTATTCTTTGATAACATGGAGGAAGAAATTAAAGCAAACTATCCTTCTGAAATTTATGATGCATATAAGAATAAAGAACAGTACGCAAAACTTGATATTAAGTATTCTGGGGTTTGTAGGATAGGTAATTTAAATGGAAAATATGGATTAACACCAATCTTTAGGGCTTTACCATCAACTTTAATGTTAAAAACATTTGAAGATGCAGATAGGATTACATCAAAAGCAAGTGCAAAAAAGATTATATTCCAAAAGTTAAGAAAAGAGGTAATGGGTGTAGACTATAAGAAAGATGGATTTGATGTTATGGCTTATGCTCATGAGAACCTTTTATCCGCTTTTAAGCAACAGACAGTACTTGTAACTTGTCCTCCTGGTGTGGAAAGTATTTCATATGTGGAAAGTAAAACACAACTTACTGATACAAGCGTAGTTAATAGTTATCGCACTCGTACTCTGTCTACCCTTGGTATTTCTTTTTTAATGGATACATCTTCTCAGTCTGTTTCTACTGCAAATATATCAGTAAGCCAATTAATGAAAACGATAAATAAGATTGGTGAGCAATTAGAATCAATGTTAGAAGATTGGTATAAACAAATATTAGCAGATAATAACATTGGAGAAGAATTTGCTCCAACTATAACTATAATTGATTCTGAACAATTAGAAACTGATGTAAGAAAAGACTTAGCTACTACCCTATTTAGCACGTTTAATGTTAGTTTAGAGACATCTTTAGGATTGCTTGGATTAAACGTAGAAGACGAAGCAGTAAAAAGAGCAAAAGAAAATGAGCTTGGCTATGATGAAATATTTAAGCCTAGAGTTACTGCTTATACAAATTCAGGAAATAATACCAACAATAATGACAATGGTGGTAATCCTAGAGAATCAGTTGATAAAACTAAAGAGTCTTATGATGAAGAATATAACAAAACAAGAAAAGGTGGTGCTAAATTATAAAGGATATAGATATTATAATTCCACTTTATAATACACCAATAAAGTATTTTACTAGGTGTTTATCATCTATCGTTTCACAAAATATATCTGATAAAGTAACAATTACAATAATAGATGATAACTCATCTATTCAATACTCAGATGTTATTGATTCGTTCAGTAAAATGATAGATATAAATTATATTAAACTACCTGAAAATAAAGGTTCAGGATATGCTAGACAATACGCATTATGTAATACTAGTTGCAAATATGTTTCATTTATTGATTCCGATGATCAACTATATAATCCATATAGTTTATACTTAATGCATATAAAAATTACAGAATCCAATGATATAGATTTTGTAACCGGTGGATTCATACAAGAACATGATTCTTGTGGTCACAACACTATCCCACTTTCAAAAGTCTCTAAAAACAATCAAACCTGGGTATGGGGAAGATTGTTTTCTAGGGACTTTTTAAGTTCTAATAATATAAGTTTTTCAGACCTTAGATATAACGAAGATGTTTTATTTATGGAACTATGTTTTGCGTTTTCAAAGCGCAATGAGTTTATTAAAAACACTATTTATATATGGCATTATAATGAAACTTCTCTTACTAGAAGTCCGGATGGCTTTCTAAAGAAAAAATCAAATGGATTAGTTAACTTTGTGGATGCTTTATCGTTATCTCATATTAAAAAAAGAGAATTAGGAATTGCAAAGAATGAAAAGTCATTTGAACAGGCGTGTGATGGATTATGTATGTGCTATTGGTATTTCATAAAAATTTATAACGAAGATAGAAATGAATGCGAGAGATTTTTAAAAGCATACCAAAAATTTTATAATTTAGTAACTGAGGATTTTGGCAGTATAACAGCTACGGAGCAAATAAAGAAAAGTTATTTTGCAAGCACAGGTACTGCAACGGAAGTAAGCGAAACAATAGTTCCACAATTTACATTATGGGAAGTATTAAGTGATTTGGAAGATAATAAAAATGAAGTTGAATTTGATGAAAATTGCAAATATCAATTCGGCTAAGTAAAGAAAGGAGAAAAAATGGATAAAATTCTACTTTCGAGTAAGCCAATAGAAATATCTGAATTTAAAACATATAAAGAAGCTACATTTCTAATTAGCGTTTTAGATGAATGGGATCTTAATAATAGATTTATTCCTAAAGATGTCGGTGAAAAATATCATAAAACAATAATTGGATTTCCAATTGTTGCTAAACTAATTAGAGATGCTGACGGTAATCCAATAGATTTCCGTGGACATGAAATGAAAGTAATTCAAGATGAGTATGGGAATACAGATTATCGTCTTGATACATTTCCTATCGGAAGCGTATTAGACTCTTGGATTGAAAAAAGGGAAGTTTCAGGATATGAAGGAATAAAGGATTGTATAATGATTAAATGTAAACTATGGTCTGATAGATTTCCTGAATATTTTAAGGTTTTAGATAAGTTATGGGCTGAAAACAATGTAAAATCCTCTTGGGAGTTAGTCGTTGAACAGAGTCAAAAAACAATAAGAGGTAAAATTATTAAGGCATTTTCATTCCTTGGAAACGCCCTACTTGGCTCATCAATTGAAGGGGCTGTACCAGGTGCAGGTGCATATGAGTATGCACAAAACTTAAATGATAATTTTGATAACAGTGAACTAATCCTAGCTTCTGCTTTAAGTAGTGACTGTAACAAAATTTCAGATATAAAAACTGAGGCAAAGGAGGATAATATGGCTAAAACTCAGGAAATTGCTGAAGAAGAAGTAATTGAAACACCTGTTGAGGCAAGCGAGAATATAGTTGAAGAAACTACTCCTATTGCCAATGAAGAAATAGTAGATGAAAATTCTGACAGCGAAGATAATGAAAAAGATAATGCTGAAAACACAGATGTAGTAGAAGCTGAAAAAAACAATGAAATCTCTGAAGTTGAAAAATTAAGAGAAGAAATTGCTGCAAAGAATGAAGCCTTACTTAAAGCAAATGAAGAAATTCAGGCTTTAAAATCAGATAATGAAATGCTTGTTTCATTTAAGGAAAGATGTGATAGGGAGGACGCTGAAAAAGCAGAAACTGAACTATCTGCTAAGAAGGAAGTATTAAAACAGTATGCTTTAAATTCTAAGCAAATATCTGAAAAAGAATTAGAAACAGAGGAATTCATGACTATTATCAGCGAGTTAAATGAATCCAAATTAAAAGAGATAGTAGCTGATAGATTCGTAGCTTCATTAACCAAAACTGACAATGCAAAAATTGAAGTATCTGAAATTAAGGAAACTCCAAAAGCAAATCTTGAATCAAATGAGGATGTTACTCTTGACGCAGTTAGCATTGTTAAATCATTTCTTAAAAAATAATATGGAGGTAAAATTATGTACAGAGTTTTAATGGGTAACGATGGTAAAGTAGCAGATGCTTCTTTAAAGGCCGGAGCTGCTATGAAGAGAGGTATGCTTGTAACAAAAGGAACTGATGGCAAGACAGCTTTTGTTGCATCCGTAACAGACAAAGATGTATTTTTAGTTGGAAAAGAATTTATTGCAACTGGTATTAATGGTGACAGAGATTTACCAGATTATAGTGATGCATTTGAAAACATAGCTGCAAATGAAGGCGTTGTATTAGAAAAACCAGTTTCCGGTGAAGAGTATTTCACAAATCAATATACTGGAACAGTTACTAAAAATGGCTATGTAACAGTTAGTACTACTGGTTTATTGGTTGCTGTTACTACAGGAACTTCTAAGTTTATCGTAAAAGAAACTGCTTACACAGATGGCGGAAATCATACTGGTATTGTATTTGGAGTATTAGATTAATTTGAAACTATACACTTGAGATGCTTGTTGCATCTTTTTTATTGCAAAAAATTAAATGGAGGTAAATTATGTCAGTAAAATTAGAAGTTGCCGAATTAATGAATGAAAGCGGCAGAATTTATGAAGTTGCTGAAAAGGTTGTTGGAAACTGCAATCTTAACGCAGAAGATAAAGAAATTGCACAGGTAGTTGATGCTTGGGCAAAAGAAATTGGTAAGACAGGAAATGATAAAGATAATGAAATTGCTCAACTTATTTTAAAGACTATCAATGATCCTGTATACGACAAACCAGACCAAATTATCAGCATGATGTTTGATTATGATTCTATTGGTGAATTTGATGATTATGAAATCGAAAAGACTCCAAAGAATGAATTAAAAGCATACGAAGCAGCTAAAGGTGGCAATGTAAGAAAATCTTACATTGATGGTTCTATCTTAACACCAACTTGGAAACACGCACAGGTTGAGACTGAGCTTACATATGGACAGTTACGTAGAAACGGATTTAAGTCTATTGCTCAGATGTCTGTTTTTGCTAAAGAAGCACTTGACAACAAGAAGATTGCTGATATTTTTGCTGGTCTTGACGCAGCTATTAGTGCTGGCGATGGTGTAATTACAGCTACCGGTGGAAGTAATGGTTCTGCTATTGCAATGGTAGATATGGATTCTCTTTCCCTTTATATTTTAGATATGCTTGAAAGTGGAGATCAAGGATTTGCATTTGGTCTTAATAAATATGCACAGGCTATCGCTAAATTACAGGGCGCAAGTTCTTATATGAGCGATTCCATGAAAGATAACTACAACAGATATGGTTTAGCAAAAGAATACAATGGTCTGTTAATTGGTGGATTCTCTGGACAGAAGAAAGCTGCTGATGGTGCTTTACTTGTTCCCGACAAACGTGTGTTCGGAGTTGCTGGTAAGGTAGGAACTATTTGTGATCGTGGAGAGTTAAGAGTTCTTCAGACTATGGATAACAACAAAGAGAAGGTTTCTCTTAAATTTACTGGTTATGAATATGGATATAAGATTGTTAGACCAGATAAGGTTGGTAAGATTATTATTGCCTAATGATTTTATACAATGGGGAGTGCTACTTATTACACTCCCCTTATGATTATATAGAAAGAGGGATAGATTTTATTTGAATATTAAAGATAACGTTGCGATAAAAATTTACAATTATAATCCTTTTACAGTTTCAGTTACTTCACAAACAATGACTCATGTATTAAGTCCTTGTTATGATTTAGATGTTCCAACGTTTGATACTGTTACATTTAGTGAATTAAATTATGTTAATTCAGTTTCTGCTTGTATTAGGACTGGACTTATTGAGTTAGATAAAGAATATGCCAAGGAATTATATTCGGCATTAAACATATCTAATCCAGATGGAATAATAACAAATTTAGCAATTAAAGATACAATTTTAAATCCAACAAAGGACAAATTAGCAAAAATAATTGATGCAATTGATGACTCTATTTTTGTTAGAATTAATGCTATTTATCGTGAGCTTATAAATAGTGGAGAATATGACATTTCAAATAGAGTTAGTAATGTAATTGAAACAAGATTAGATGAAATTAGAAGAGGAATTTTATCTTCTAAGATTTCACTATCCACCAAAGATGATAAGTTGGTTTCTGAAGATATTAATGATGTAAAGAAACAGAATGAAAGTCTACAAGAACAACTAAATCAAATGCAAGAAATGATGGCTAAATTACTAGCTTCTCAAAAAGAAAGTGTTACAACTGAAGTAAAAAAGAAGCCTGGAAGATCGCCACAAAATAGTAAAAAATAAAAAGTGGAGGTGAAACTTATAATGACAACTTATGAAAAGTTGTACACTCAGTTTTTTAATAAAATTGAGAAAGACTCAAACTTCTTTAGTTATTACAATTTAACTGACACACAGGCATTAGAGTTGGCAAAAAATAGGTCAAAAAACTATTTGCTAGAAGCGGTTAATATATTAAAACTTAATTGTACATTGGATATTGATATACAACTTGATGATGAGTTGGAACAAATAAGCGTAGACCTTACCCAAACTGAAATAGATTTAATATCGTCATTGATGTATGATGTATATATATCAAGAGATATCATTACATTAAAGTCAATGGTAAACGTTCTAACATCTAGCGATTTAAAAATGTTACACTCTCCCGCTAACGAGAGAAAAACATTTATGGACATGTATAACACTTTAAAATACAACAACGAAGTAAATATGTCTAAGTACAATAGCCGAGACAGATTAACAGGAAAGCGAAAAATTATAGATTATTCGCAGTCTGGAATTTAGAGGTGATATGATGATAGATATTAATTATTACCGAAAAATTCAAAACTCTTACGAAACAAATGACATTAGAGAAGCTCAAATCTACTCTATTAAAAAAGACATTAATAGAGATTTCAATAACTCTTTAGATGCATATTTGGTTTTAGTAAACGGGGTTACACAAGACTTAATCATCATTACAACTCAAGAGTTAGATAAGAAAAAAATAAAATCAAGACCAAATGAAAGATTTTATGTAGGAGATTCTATAGAGTGGAATAATTCATACTGGATAGTTACAGAAGTGGATCAAAACAATACCATAATAACGTCTGGTAATATACAACAATGTAATTACCTTCTTAAATGGCAAAATGAAAAAGGCGAAGTTGTTGAGCGTTGGGTGGTAATTAAATCTCTATCTGGGGATGTTGAGTCAAACAACACCATCTCAATTGCTGATGGAAAGTTAGCAATTATTATACCAATTGATGAAGAAACTATTAAATTGAAAGTGTCGGACTCAAAGAAGTTTTTTATAGATAATAACATGAATGATCCAACAACTTACAGCGTTGTAGATACAGATAATGTATCTTCCTACTATAATGGACATGGTATTGCTAATTGGATTGTTGAGAAAACCGAATACTCTCCTACTGCTCTGGATTTAGAAAAATGGGTTTGTGAATATCGTGAAGTTGAAAATACCAATGAAACTGTTGATTTATCGGCTTACATTTCTGGTAATACGCAGCTAAAAGTTGGATCATCTCGCACCTATGCCGTAAGTTTTAGTGATTCAAATAGTAATACGCTTACTGATGTTGCATTCTCATGGAATGTCGTTTCTGATTTTACAGTAAATCAAACTATAAATAATAATACTATCATATTAACTGTAAATGATAAATCTTGCATTGGAAAATTATTTACATTACAAGTGCTTAATAACGACAATGTGTTAAAAAGCATTTCTATAAAAGTTATAGATAGTTTCTAGGGGGTAGATAATGGATAAAATAATTAATCCCCTAGCAGGGATGATTAAGATTAAAGATAGTCTCATGTCTCTTTTTTGCGATACAGAAATTATTAATAGACTAGTCATGCCGGTTCTTGATAATCCAAAGTATACATTTGAGGAAAATTGGTATGGTGGAGTTTATGATACTACTGTAACAGGAGAACATGAAATAAATACGTTAAATGGGCATTGTTTTGATGTGCCATATATTCCAGGAATTGTTGATGATAAATGCTCTATTTTTATAGATAGTTATCTTTCTAAACTCGAAGGAAGTCATCTCCAAGAAATTAGAGTTGATATTTATGTGTTGTGCCACAGAGAATCCGCAAGATTATCTAAAGAAGATCAAGAATTTTATAATTCAATTGGAATATCTGGGAATAGGGTAGATTGTATTATTCAAGCTATTTATTCTACTATTCTTGGAGTAGATAAAAAGATACAAGAAAAATATAGTATTGGTTCTATGAATCCTATACCTATAGCTCCAATTAAGCCATATCTCCCTAGTGATCAGTTTTACGGTAGGATAATGTCATATACATATCAAACATTTCATAATAAGAAGAGGTGATTAAGATAAAACTAGATTACTTTACCTTATTAAGTCCGAGTCCGGTATATTTTGATAATATTGGAGGTATTAAGTCTCCCACTCTTAAAGAAATACGAGAAATTGGATATGATACCTACGTTCAATACATATGGTTACTAAATATGGACATACAAGACTATTATACATTCATTGAAAAAAATCACGATACATATTTTCAAACATATACAGATGAGCAAAAAGAAATTGTATATCAAGTTAAAAATGAGTATGAACTGATGTCACAAGAACAGAAAAAAGAAATAAATTTTTTTAACATTATGGTATTTGATACTATGTTGGTTAACATGTTTTGTAATATGTTTAATTTCTTTTTTGTTGAAGATGTAGCATTTGATGAGGATAGCAAATGTTTTATAACACGCATTAAAAATTCTGAAATCACTCGCAAAAAGGTAGGTGTTATAAATTATTTAAGAGGGTTATTTTCAACTCGCCTTAAAAATACAGACAAACCAGTTGAGGCATATAAAACCGTTGGAATAATTCATGTTTTAAATTACATTGACATATCTGACATCATATTGCAGCGATTAAATATGACAAGATCAAGTAAGTTACATGCAAAAGAAAAAGTTAAAAATAAAGCCGCAGCTAAAATTCTTGAGAAGTTAAGAATGGCAAAAAACAATTCAAACTCAAAGCAAGATAAGAAATTAGAATTACCAAATATAATTTCTTCCTTGTCTAGTCACAGTAAAAGCATAAACATATTAAACATTTGGGACTTAACGGTATATCAACTATATGACCAATTCAAGCGTATAAGACTTGATGATTCATATAACATTTCTTCATTAAGCGTGGCTGCATGGGGAGACTCAGAAGGAAAGTTTGACAATACAATTTGGTTTTCAAATATGAGCGAAGATTAGAACTACGAATAGTGGTTCTTTTTTTATTGCACTAAAACAACAAAACAATATTTAAGGAGGATTTAACATGCCAAATATTAATAAAGCAAATCGTCAGGTATGCGACGTAGATATCAAAGTATTAAAAACAAAAGAACCATTTCTATTTTTCGACACAGCTAATACTACCACTGTAGGATTTTCTAGCGATGATACATATGCGAAAAAAAAAGGGGCAGATAGTATAGGATTTAGTAATCCTATGACTGGTACTATGAGTATCGAAGCACAAATTAAACCTTTTAAATTGTATGCAATGTTATCTGATGGAACTATTAAAACAACTGCTGTTATAGGGAAGAAGAAAACCGTTGTATGTGCCGAAGCCGGCAAACTACCTATTCCTACTGGAGCTGTGGCAGGAACTGTATTTGTTTATGCAGAAAATGATTACGCTGGTACAGTTATTGAAGGTACATTTGCAAGTGATACATTTACCGCTACTACGGCTTCTGATATTGTGGTAGGCTCATCTTATGAAGTAGGCTATCTATTATCTAAGACTACTGGAGTAAATAGAGTTTCCTTTAACAACAAGGATAATCCACTTGATTTCTATATAACGATGAATACTACTGAAAAAGATGAAGATGGTGTCGTAACGGGATATGCTATAACAATTTATAAAGCAAAGCCTAAGAAGAATTTAGACTTATCTTTCTCTTCTGAGGGTGATCCTGCTTCTGTGAAAATTGAATTCTCATGTATGGAAGATAAAGATGGAAATCAATTTGATATGGTTGAGATGGAAGACGACGACGAAGATTAATTCGTAATAACTAGGAAGAGTGGTAGAACACCACTCTTCTATTTCTAAGAGGTGAGAATTTGATTAAAGAATGTAAAGTTATAATGCAAAATGGAATTAACATTGTAGTTTTATACGATGGTATTGAGGTTCAATTATCTTCAGACACTAAGGAAAGCTCTGTATTCATAAAACAGGACAACGACAGATATATTCTAGTTACTAAACAAGAGTATGAAAAATCCTTAGAGGAAGCGTTAAATAAAGTTGAAATTCAAAAGGGTATGAAAGAATCAATTTTAAGTAAAAAGGAATTGAAAAGTGAAAAATAATAGTGATGGACATAAAGGATAGGGATATGTGTCTATTACAAGGCACATATCCCTATTTTTTACATCACGAAAGGAGAAATAACTATTGGATGAAGGTTTTAAGCCTAAACATAAATTTGATAAAGAATACAGATGTACATATCCCTTAGAAATGTGTTGGTTGACTGATAATGGAATTAGATATGAATTTGTAAAGACCGAAGACAATGGACGACTTACTGTTTGGAAGTATAAAAAGACACGAAAATTGGCATTGGCATTAGCTGATTTTTGGGCTTCAAAAGAAAATCATTAACATCGTATCTACTTGTTTTATATCTGTAAAGAGGTGATGACATAGCAAAGAGAAAAAGGTCAAAATTCAATGTTGACGTAACCAAAAAAGGAAAAGAGAATCGCACAATTACTGACTACAAAACAGGAAAGAAGTTAGTGAATGACTCTCTGTTAGAAAAGAAATTTTACGACACTTACATACTACCTAAATACAAGTCGGGAGAAATTACAGACTATGTATTACAGAAGAAATACGAATTGCAATCTTCTTTTAAACATAATGGAGATACAATTCGTCCAATAGATTACGTATCGGACTTTTGGTATATGGAAAACGGAAAAGAATACGTGAAGGATATCAAAGGTGGGCTTATAGATTCTGTAGCTAAAATTAAAAGGAAATTAATGTACGCAAAATACCCTACTGTTGATTTTGAGTGGATAACACACACGATTGAAACTGGTTGGATTAATTGGGATAAATATGAAAAAATTAAACGTGACAAAAAGAAAAAATCAAAAGTTATCAGTGAATCTTCGCAAAAATTGAGGATTGTAAATCAATGTATGATTGGGAAATAATTAAATACTTACAAGAAAAAGGTGGCTGTTTATCTAATAACGAGTATTCGTTTATATTAGATACGTGTCCACAATTGAATCATGTGAAGTATAACTCGTATATAGACGAATTCACGGCATGGAGTCAGGACGGAAATATGTTCACGTTCAAAGTAAAATACATGCCAAACAAATAGGAGGATTATTTATGGATGTTAAAAGTATTATCGAAGTTGTTGTGTTTGTGCTTTTAGGTGGTGCAAGTCTCTATTTTAAGTATAATGCAAAACTTAATACTAAGGTTAACGGCTTAATTGATGAGGCTGAAGCTACATATAAAGATGTTAAAAATGCTGGTGGAGAGAAAAATACATATGTAATTGATAAGTTATATGGATTTATTCCTAATCCTTTCAAATTGCTTATTAGCAGAGAAATGGTTGCTACTATTGTTAACAATACTTTTTCCGCTATGGAAAGTTATGCAATTAAACAGGCTGACAAAGTTGTAAATAGTCTTGGATTTGATGCCGAAGACGAAGACGCAAGATCCGATGATGATAAAGTTGTTGAAAAATCTGAGGACGAAATTCAGGGCTAATCGGAGGTGTAGTATGGTAAAAATTAATAAACGATACATGATTCAAAACGACTGCTATAAAGATGGTCGTAAGATAATTCCAAAAGGTGTATTTTGGCATAGTACAGCAGCACATGAGGGGGAACAAGTTCCATCCGACTACTATTTTGATAGATGGAATAAACCTGGAATAACTAAATGTGTACACGCTTTTATAGACGAAACAGATGTAACAGAAATGTTGCCTACTGAAAAAGGTAATTGTTGGCGTGGATGGCACGCAGGACAAGGTTCAAAAGGTAGTTTTAATGATACTCATATTGGCTTTGAGATGATAGAACCAAAGGATTATAAGGATAAAGCATACTTTGAAAAAGTCTATGAAAACGCCATTTTATATACTGTCATGTTATTTGAAAGATATGGATGGACGAAAGTTACCGAGGAAAATCTTCTTTGCCATTGTGAAGGATATATTAAATTCCAAAAAGCTAGTAATCATGGCGACGTTATGCATTGGTTCAAATTGCAAGGAAAAACAATGGATGATGTAAGAAAAGAAGTTCAGAGGAGATTAGATAATAATAAGAAACTACTTGAGAAAAAGCCTAAAACTCCTGTTGTAAAACCTACTACTCCTACTCCTACAAAGCCAGTTGAAAAGGTCGTTAAGCCAACTCCTACAAAGGTTACTAAGACAATGACTGCATATACAACGGATAACTTAAATTGTAGGGTTAGTGGTTCTGCTACTGCAAAATTAGTTGGCACATTTAAAAAAGGAACTACTGTAACAGCCACATACTCTGTAGGTGACACTTGGTATCAAGCTACTGGTACTGATAAAAACGGAAAGAAAATTATAGGATATGTTAATTCAAAATATCTTTCTTTGACCAAACCATTAATAAAGAAAACAATGACTACTACATCTTCTTTAAATTGTAGAAATAAGGGAACTGTATCTGGTAAAGTCGTTGGTGTGTTTAAGAAAGGTACTAAAATAACAGTTACATATACACAAGGGGATGTATGGTATAAGGCAAGTGGAAAATCTAACTCTGGCAAGACTATCTCTGGCTACGTCCATTCAGACTATCTTAAATAATTTACTAGAATAACGAAAGGCTGGGTGCTAATGACAGATGTTTGGAAATATAACAATAGGGGCTACCACAGAGGAAATAATTAAATATATAATTTGGTTTATTTTAGGAAGCGGACTTTTCATAGAGATTGTTCCAGCTTTTAAGGTAAACCCAATATCTTTTATACTAAAAGGTCTAGGGAAAAGAATTAATATTGACTTATTTAATAAACTTGAGGGATTAGAAAAAAACCTCACTGCCGTAGAAAAAGAAAATGATATGAGAAGAATCAAAGATTTAAAGTCTGAAATTCTAGCTTTTGCTAGAAGTCTTAAAATGTTTGATTCTCAGGGGATATCAGATGATTTCACAGAGGAAGACTATGACAGAATATTCGAGGCCTTTAAAGAATATGAGGATTTGTTAGAAAAATATGGTTTGGAAAATGGTAAGACATTGCGCGCTATGGGAACGATTAATTATCATTCTGAAAAGCGCGGATTTGGATCGGCCAAAATATAGAACGGAGGATGTTATTGATTAAATTTATAAAGCGTAAAATTTTCTATCACTCGCTAAAGAAAGCTATTTTTGAAGCATTTGAGCATGGTGATGAATGGATCACAATGATTACTAAGTTGGCTGAATCTTGTAAAGAGATGACAGCTGATGATGTTAGAAAAGAATTCTTATCTGCTGTTGCCGCTGAAGTACATAAGCAAAATCAGAAGGATAAATAATATGTCTAAAGTATTTAGGAATTCAGCAGATTTACAAAAGTTTTTTGAAGGTAGAGTTACTTTGCCTTTACAACAAACACAAAAAATAGTACATGAAGCAATACAAGATTCAATAAACGAATATTATAAGGAAAAAGTATTTAGAGGTGGAACTTCTGCTACTCCTCTTATATACGACAGAATATATAAACTACTTAATTCTGTTGTTAAAACAGACATTGTTAAGAGAGATGGATACTTATATTGTGAAGTAAAAATTGATGAAAACTATCTTAATTATCAATATCCTGGCACTGATGGATTCGACGGAATTCCAGCAACAGGACAAGATGTCTTAGATTGGAACAGTGAATATGGTTCTCATGGTGGTACAGTAGACGGTGACTGGAAGATATGGGAAGAAGCAATGCAAACTCTATCTGGTAATACAGGAATCATGCTAATACTTAAAAGAAATCTACAAAAATACGGTTTAAATATTAAGTAACATAAAGCCATTCTGAAAGGAGTGGCTTTTTCTTTTGACTACAATGCTCTCCTTTCTTTGAGAGAGCTTTATTGAAAGGGGGATTAAAAATATAAATGGATAACGAATTTAAAATTGGCGTCGGTGTCAAAGTCGATACTTCCGATATTCAAGCACAATTGAACAAAAAGGCTAGGCCAACAGTTGATGTCGGTTTCAATGTAAAAACTGAGAACGCCAATAAAATTAAAGATTCATTGAAGTTGGATAAGATTAAATTAAATATTGATTCAGGAGCATATGAAGCTAAACTTGCCGACTTAACAGCTAAAACAAGTCAATGGACTGATGTGAATGGACAAGCTAGAATAAGCATGGATAAGTTGACTACTGCTTATAATGCATTAATGACTGCTAATACTCCAGAAGCGTTGATTAATGCTGAAAAGAAATTCAATGAAGAGGTTCAGAAAACAACTAATTCTATTCGCAAAATGAATGCTGAATTTGCAAAGGATTCACAAGTAAATTCACTTAATAATAAAATTCAAGCGTTTTACACCAAGAATACGGCTGCACATGGTAAGTATGGTGTAAATCTAAAAGCAATGCTTAAAGAGACTTCTTCTGGAGCAGTTATTACAACGCAACGTTTAAAAGAGATTGAACAAGAACTTATAAACATTAGTAATCAGGCAAGGATTAGTGGGAAATTAGGATTATCATTCTTTGATAAAATAAAACAAGGTATGTCTAAGTTTTCAATGTGGTTTGGAACTACTGCGTTGGTAATGAAGACAATTCAAGGCTTCAAAGAGATGTACAGCAGTGTTTACAAGATAGATACTGCAATGACAAGTTTATACAAAGTAACCGACGAAACAAATACTAAGTATACAGAATTTCTCAACAACGCAAACACAAAAGCGCAGGAATTAGGTAGATCAGTATCTAGTTTAATCGATCAGACTGCTTCTTGGGCAAAACTTGGTTACAACTTAACCGATGCCAGTAAATTAGCTGAAACATCTTCGATATATGCTAATGTTGGTGAAATAGGCGATGAACAAGCAGTCAAAGATATTGTCAGTGATATTAAAGCATTTAACATCGCGGCCTCAGACAGTATATCAATAATAGATAAACTAAATATACTTGGCAACAAATTTGCCGTCTCTAGTGGTGATTTAGGCGAAGGTCTTTCAAATTCTGCCTCTGCTTTATCTATGGCTGGAAATGATATTAGTGAAGCATTAGCTATGCTTACGGGAGGCACAGAAATAACCCAAAATGCGAGTGAAATGGGTAATTCCCTAAAAGTATTTTCCATGAGAATTCGCGGCATGAAAGGTAAGCTAGAGGAACTCGGTGAAGAAGTTGATAACGTTGTACCAGTTAGTAAAATTCAAACACACATAGCTAATTTAACTAATGGTGCAGTTAATATATTTGATGGTAATAATAATTTTAAGTCTACATATAAAATTTTATTAGATATTTCAAAAGTATACGATAAATTAACACAAACAAAACAGGCTGACCTAGTTGAAACTCTCTTTGGTAAACAAAGAGGCAATCAAGGTATGGCTCTCATTCAGGCATTTCAGTCTGGACAAGTCCAAAAAGCATTAGATTTTGCTAACAACTCAGATGGTTCGGCAATGAAAGAGCAGGAACGCTGGCTTGATAGTATGGAAGCTAAGACACAAAAATTTGGAGCTTCTTTTGAAAAATTATCCCAAGAGATCATGAACTCTAAATTTTTAAAGGGCTTAACAGATGCTGGGACTGGTTTTGTAAATGTTTTATCTGATATTATTGATAAATTTGGCTTACTAGGAACAACTATAGCAACAGTTTCGACCATAAAATTATTTAAAAACTTCGGTATGGGTAGAATGTTTCCCATCATTTAAATAGCCGATAATATAAGTGTTCTATTGGACACAATAGTTTTCTTATATACTTAGTGAAAATACACTAAGAAAACGAAGCCTCAATATGCGGGAACGGCCGTACAACGATTGCGTAATGGCAATGCATCACTACACTTCTGCTATGGCGACATAGTATGAATCGTAACAACGTGACGCTCGGAAAATCCGCAGGGATAGTTCTCTATGAGAAAAGCCCTCACTGTAGCGACAACAGGTGGTAACAGTTATATGAAACGATGCTGTTATAATATGCGCTCGGGACTAAAACGGATTACTAACCGTGAAATATTTAGTAGGATTTCTCCTAGCCGTAAGTGGTAAAGAAACGGAGACTAAAAATTACTTTTACAATTATTAC
>JAEYQN010000032.1 GCA_023409995.1 Cyanobacteria bacterium OH_CBB_238
TGTGAAGTATTATCAGTAGAGTTAAAATTAGGAGGCGGTGGCGGTTGATTACCAAATCCTTTATTTTTAACATTTTTACCATTTGAATTTAGTGGTGGAGGCGGAGGAAACTTTCCACCGGAGAAGGAAGCATTTGGTGGTGGGGGTGGCCTATGACCAGAATCAGAATTGTTAAATAATTGAGATTGCCCAAATAAACTTTGCCATGATGCAGGTTGATATGAATCTGTTGAGTCAGAGCTCGAAGACGACTCTGCATAAGAAGTAATTGAATTACAGCCGATGACAAAAGCGACTAAAAAAAGCAGATATCCTGTTTTCTTTATTTTCACACAATCTCCTGATTAACAAGTACATTTTGTATTATAAGGAATTTAAATAAATATTCATGATTCTTTAGAGCTATTTTTTATTGGTTTCAGAATTTTGTAATATTTCATAACAAATCATTTTTTTTCAGCAAATTATATTTTTAGCTTATTTGTTATCGTCATAATGGATATAAAACTCAAGAGAAGATGAGGTATAAATAATGAGAATATCAGGTATTAATGCATATTCAAATGCATCTTTAACGCAAAGAAAAAATGTAAGCTTTGGCTTATTTGCAGATTCTAAAAAAGAAGCTTTAGAGCTTATTGCCCAGGGTAAAGATGTCAAATACGATGAAACCAGAGGACTTGAAGCAGAAAAAATCGCAACTGATATACTTAAAGACGAAAGTCCTAAAGAATATAAAGATGGCCTTTGGGGTTTAAAAACAGTTATGGGCATTGTTACTTATAAAAATAACGATGGGTCTTTATCATCACTAAGAAATGATGAATATATTTCAACTAGTAAACATCAAATTTCTTATGACAACTTGATTGATGACTCATACTTAGCTGATGTAGTCGATTTAGCTTATGCATCAGCAGTTATTGCTGAAGATGAACAAGATCTAGACACAACTAAAGAAGATTTAAAAAGGTTAAATGCTGCCATTGGTGAAGATATGAATAAGAAAAAAGGCATTTTGCATTGGTTTGACAGATTAGGTAACTAACTTAAGCTTTGTAATATTTCATAATATAATAGCTTTTTTAGGCAATTTTTATTTTCAGTCAACTTGTTTTGAAATAAGGTAATAGTATCAGAAAGTATCTCAAAACAAATGAAGCTGCCTGCTACCAATACAAATCTCTCCCAAGAAGCAATAAAAAGACAAACAAACTTTGGTGCAACAGCACCTCAGTTTGATATTGCTAAAGTTACAAAAAAAATTGTTGATAATAATGCAAACAATTTAGTAACAAGGGTTACAGACGATATTCTCCACTATGCTGCGGATAGTGGTAAACCTGTTGAAAATTTTCTAAGAAAAGAAGGTGAAACTCTTCTACCTGTAAGAACAAATAAACTGCAAGATTTATTTCAAGGCTTCAAAGATTTATTACTTATACCTAGAGGTTTTGCATCCTCTGTAGTAGAAAGTATTTACAAAAAAACAGGTATTCTTGAAAATGTTTATAAAAATGAAAATGGCTTTGTACAAAAACATATAAAATATACTGAAGCCAAAAATAATATTGCTGCCCTAAAAGGTGTATATGAAAATGGAGAAACGATATTACAAGGACTTCAAGATAAAAGTTCCAAGGTTATAAACGAAAAAGATACCAATGCTAATGAAAAACTTGGGGGTTGGTTAAACAAACTTTTAAATGAATCTATGGGCTTTGGCAAATCTCAAACAGATACTAAATATGAAAGGTTCTGGGTAAGAATTGTTTCAGGGTTCACAGCTGCAACATTCTTAAGAAAAGATTTTTATAACAAAGCAACAATGAAAGATAAAAGTGAAGCAGAAGCAACGCAGGATTCTCGCAGAAAACTATCTCAAGAAATAGTAGCAAACTCTGGTGAAGCAGTAACCCAATTTTTATTCCTTGCAACTTTTGCAAAACTGGCTAATACAAAAAAATGGGTTTCTCCCGTTGTGGGTGCTGGAATAGGCCTTGCATTTAATGTTATATCAAGACTTGTAACAGGTATGCCTCTATCCAAAATAAAGGTAGAAGACAAACCAAAATCCACAACGATGCCTGATAATTTGCCAAAAGTATTTGAAAAATTCAGTGAGCAAAAACAACCCGAATTAAACGTTGCAAACAACGTTAAAAAACCTATGCTCTCTTTAAAAAACATATTAATTATGTGTGGATCAATTATAGCAGCAGGATTCACTCTTAGAGCCGGTAAGTCAGGATTCTTAAAGACACAAATGTCTAAAGATTTGGCTAAAACAATCGAGAATTCATCTTTAGGTAAGAATATAAACAAAGCAAAAAACTTTATTCAAAAGAAGACTATTGAAGATGTAAAAATAGGGTTGGAAGAAGCTGAAACAATAAAGAATGTGTTAAAAAGTATAAAAGAAAGAAAGCTTGGAGAAACAATAACAAATACCGTAAAAAAAGAAATTGCAACAACAGGTGTAAAAGAAGCGATACTCGGCAAAGAATACATAAAAACAAAAGGGCTAATAGAGGTTCAAAAATACAAACTCTATGAACTTCCACTTGTTCCATTCAAATTTGTTAAAACTGTTGTTACATTCCCATATGCAAAAGCAAAATCACTTGCTGAAGCTTTAGGCTGGATTAAAAAAACTCAAGCGCAAAAAGTAATAACAGATGATTTTGACATAAAAAATGTAGTTATCAAATATAGAGAACTTAGCAAAAAATACACAAAGGAAGAAGATTTACTAAAAGAACTCGATAAATGTATAAAAAAAATGAGAGGAATATCTGTAAACAATACAACAGTATCAAAAATTGAAAACGAGAAATTAACAGTAATGGCACAAATACTGGGAATGCTGACAGGAATAGGCTTCAACATGAACGACGATTACAACAAAACCATAAACCTTGGCGGAACTAAACAAGAAGCTCAAAAAGATTCCAGACTCAGAGGTATCAATAAATTTATAAGAGTATCTGTTCAAGCAATCGTGGCAGGAACACTGAACGGTATTTTCGTAAAACAATATAACAGCTCCTTGTTAAAGGCCGCTCTAGTAACTGTAGCCGCAACAATTGGCACAGACACAACTTGCAGATTCCTAACAGGTATGCCGTTCAAAAAAATGAGCAAAGAAGAACAATTAGCATACAAAGAAAAACAACAAAAAGGCCTAGCTGGCATCTACTTCAAGTTTGTAGATAAACTTGCAAGCTAGAACTTGTTTGCTATTTTTTTAAACTCTTTTGATATTTTATCAACAAGCGAATCAACATAAGACATCTCTGTTTTATTCTTATTTTTCTCACTCAACATTTTAAGAATAATCAGAAAAGTTGCAATCTTTGGAACAGCTTTTTTCATTTCAATACAATCTTTATTAGCACCCACTATTTTTTGCATAGCCCACTTCTCTTCTCGTTCGCGAATGCGATAATACAATTATACATATATGATGTATTAATGCAAGAGGAAAAAAAGAATAAAAAGCTAATAATGGATGCCCTAGCTAAAGTTACAAAAGAGCTTCGCGGAGACTCTAGTTTATCCAAATTTTCTAGCGAAAATGATTTTTCAACATCAATAATCAGCACAATAGAAAGAAGTCTCAAAGACCCTCAATTAACCACTATATTTAAATTGTCAGAAGCATTTAACATGAAGCCCCATGCATTAATAAAATTAATAGAAAAAGAATTGCCCAAAAACTTTTCACTAATTGAAAAATAGAACTACAAATAAATACAGCATTTTTTTAAGATAACTCATTATTTGAGAAAATATAAAGTTGCTTAATTTATACCGCATAGATACCTGACTTCTATCTTATTAGTAGAATATGAATAATAGGTTTCATAAAAATCAAATTTTTCTCGTTCGTCATTTTTACAGTGTATTTTAATTATATTTATTATTTTTTTTCTATTGTCATCAGAAGTATTCATTCCGAATGTTATTGAATCCAAATCAGAAAATTTAAATTTCAAAATTCTATCACTTTTATTATCAAAATCACCAGGAAACATTTCTCTGAGGATTATCCTATGTTCTGCTTCATAATCCCAGTTTTTTGTTTTTTCACAAATTTGTTCTAATGCTTCTTTATGATAGTTAGCTCTCCATATATCTTCATTTTTATAAAAGTCAAACAAATTACTAATTCTCGTTTTATCATAATTTGAAAGCCAAAAATCTTTAATTACAGGCATTGGCAAGCAGCCTAAAGATTTGAAAAAATCTATCTCTTTACAATTATCAGAGTACTTCACAGGATAAAGCGTAAAAGGAATGAAATCGCGTTTTATATTTAAACCTTCCGAACCATAACTTCTTGATTTTATAGGATATAAATCTATCATTTTATTGTTATTTGAATTATATGTTTTAAATTTTAAACACACCCCATTATGACCAGCTGCGTAATGTCCCCACATTAGCTCGTTATCGCCTGTGGATGCAAAACAAGCAATATAATGACCTGGGTATAAGAGCCTTTTTATTTGTTTTAAATATAATTCGGGAAACTTGAAAATTAAAAGTTCTAAGTCCTCTGATTTAGTTGTATTATCTTTAATCATTATTTTTGCAATTAATGTATTAAATTTATTTATTACTTCATTATAATCTCTAAGTTTTTGCGGGGTATTCGGATACTTTAAAAACTCAATGAATCCTTCATTTGATATTATAGATTTTGCAAAATTATAATATTGTAAAAAATTAGAATCTGCCAATAAATCATTTTTAAATACGTGTTTTTTTATTTGCACATGTATTACCAAATAAGCGAATAAATGTATTGTCTTAAGAATACAAGAAAGTTCTTCTGCATTCACACTTAGTTCTTTTTCTTGTAATAAAATTGGAAATTGGGAGATTGTAGCGTCATCAAAAAAGCTTTCAAAGATATCCTTAAAAATAGTTTCCATTTCAGGGAAACTTAATGATTCATAAGACATAAAAATAGGCAAATTCTCTGCATCTAGTTTTTCATCAGGATTGTTTAATGTAGCTAAAGAATATAAGTGATATAGGGCATATAAATAATGTTTAAAAAGACTTTGAAAAGCTATCTCATCGCCTTTCCATACTATATTAATAAAATCTTCTATTGGATCATTTAATTCATTGGGTTTAGCTAAATAAATATTGAGATTCTCAAGTTCATTATATCCAAGTAGTGAATCTACAGAGCGATATCTATATAAATATTCTATTCCATCTGAATTAATCATGCTGCTATTCCTTTTATCATAAAATTATGTATCCATTTTAGCATAAGTAATCATAATAATTGATTTATCAATATTAATCATTAAATTTTAAATTATGAATAAACCTCCAAAATATAAAATAGCATTCGACGGTGTAAAGTATACTACTGAAGAAACAAAGCAAGCATATCTTGATTTATTCAAAGTGTTGCAAAGAATTCAGCTACGGCAGATTCAAGAATCAAAAGACATTGTAGGAGAAAAAAAAAGAGGAATCGTTGTAGAAGCTATAAAAGAGCAAAAAGAAATTTATGACGTATTTGATGAATATTTCGATACAATTTTAGCTGGACTTAAAGAAAGTAAAAAGCGAAAAAAGCCTAAAAAGAAAGACAAAGGCTAAGTTTTTGACACCAAAAGTTACTCGAACTTCTGAAACCCTTGATATTATTGATTGTTTAAAAATTGCTAAAAAATTTGAGATAACGTTCGAACTTACTGGGAGCGGAAAGCCAGTAATTACATAATAAAAAACCGACTCATAAGAATCGGTTTTTTATGGTGGGCGTTGAGAGACTCGAACTCCCGACATCCTCCTTGTAAGGGAGGCGCTCTACCAACTGAGCTAAACGCCCTCGGACTTTTATTATAATACTTGATAAAATTTTTAAGTCAAGATATCCAATAACTTTTTTATCAAGGAATGTTACACTATTAACCATTTTAGTAAATTCTCATTTTAAAAAAAACTTATTTATCCATGTAAATCATTTATTCAGAAAGGCGAAAAAATGGATATTACATCAACATCTGCTGCAGGAAGCCCAATAGTACAGAACAAACCAACTGCTAGTCAAACGCCTGCAACACCAATGGATAACGCTAGCTTAAAAGCCATAAGAGATGAAATCAGTGCTATATCAACTGACGTGTCCAAGCTCAAGCCTCTGGCGCAAGACACTGTAGAATTCTCAAAAACGCCACCGGCTGCAACAGAAACAAAACCAGCTGAACCACCAGCTAACAATGAATCATGCGAAATAAAAGCACAAGAAGCTCCGGCCGTTGCGGTTTCTCCAGAAATAAAATCCGAAGAACCGCTGAATGCTCCCGAAGTTGCCGCTACATAAACACCAAAATCTACGGAAGGGTGATTTAACTACTTAAGACGGGCCGAAGTCCCGATTAAGGGAAAATTATAATGGTATAAAAAGGCTCCTATGGGAATAGGAGCCGTACATTTAGAGAGGATTAGAAATATCTTTTTAGTAGCCCTGCAAATGCGCTTCCATGACGAGCTTCGTCTTTGCACATTTCATGAACAGTGTCGTGAATTGCATCGTAACCTAGTTCTTTAGCTCTTTTTGCAATTTGCAACTTAGCATCGCAAGCACCAGCTTCCGCCGCAACTCTCATTTCAAGGTTTTTCTTCGTTGATGTTGTTACAACTTCACCTAACAACTCAGCAAATTTTGAAGCATGTTCTGCTTCTTCAAAAGCAATTCTTTTATAAGCTTCAGCAACTTCCGGGAAGCCTTCTCTGTCTGCTTGTCTTGACATAGCCAAGTACATACCTACTTCAGAGCACTCACCAGCAAAGTGATCTTTCAAGCCTTGAACAACTTGTTCATCCAAGCCTTGAGCTACACCAATTTTATGTTCGTCAGCCCAGCTATTTCCAGCTACACTGTCATCTTGTTTAATAAACTTATCTGCGCCAACTCCACATATAGGACATTTTTCTGGAGCTGAATCTCCTTCATGAACATATCCGCATACACTACATACTAATTTCGCCATAATTCACCTCTTTCATTTACACATATTTGGCAGATAGCTTCTCCTAACAATCTGTGCTCCAAATAAATTTCTATTACTTTTCAAAAGTTAATTCATAATCGAACTAACAAAACTATAATATCACATTTTTTATTGTTGTAAATAGTTTTTCCAGAGAAAACGATAACAATTATCATTTTAGCGTTATAAAATAAGTCCTATTTATACTAGTGACTATATTTTTCTCCAGATATAACTCTACCAATTCCCTCAAAATCTTTGCTTAACATTATGTTACAAAATCCATTTTCTTTCATAATACATTCGACTGATTTCGACTGATTAATTCCTAATTCAAACAATAAACAACCGCGATTTTTAAGAAAATTTGCAGACTCTAATGTAATTTTTTCATAAAAGCTTAAACCTAGATCATCATCAGCAAATAATGCGCTGTGAGGTTCGTAGTCTTTGACTTCCACCTGCAAAGCAGCTTTTTCTGCAAGGGGAATATAAGGTGGATTGGATACTATAATATCAAACTCACCATGAACATTTTCGAACAAATCAGATAGAACAAAAACAATGCGATTACCAACGCAATGCCTCATTGCATTCTCTCTTGCAACTTTTAACGCTTTATCTGAAATATCAACAGAAACAATATCAGCATTACGAGCATATTTTGCTATTTCTACGGAAATACACCCTGTTCCGGAACCAATCTCCAGCACTCTTATTTTATCTGTATTTAAATCAATTTTTTTTAATGTTTCAACTACAAGCAGCTCCGTCTCGGGTCGTGGGATAAGCGTATGCTTATTTACAAAAAACAGATCCCCCATAAAATAAGATTCGCCCAAAAGATGCTGAATTGGTTTTTTAGACACAATTCTCTCATCAACTATAGATTGAATTCTATTTTTTTCAGCCAAAGAAGGCTCATTCCCTAGCAACACGTCTTTTGCCCTTAATCCAGAAACAAGATCATAAGCAAGATCTATTTCAGCTATCGCTTCACTTTTGTCAAACCCATATTCTAAATATTTTAGGATTAATTGCTTTCTAAACATTTGAAGACATCTTTCTCATGATCTGCAATTATTTTAGCAATCATATTTTTTAAATCAAGTTTTGAAAGAACAGTTAAATCCTCAACTGGTAACGAATACTTAGAGCATAATTTCTTATAATATTTAAGCTGCTTCGTTGTAGGTGACTCCCTTGACTGCTTAATTTCTTGCTGCCTTTTCCGTTCTTTTTTAATAAATTCTTTTTGTTTCTCGATATATGGTCTTTGTTTTTCTTTTAGCTCCATCTCAAATTTATAATGTTTCAAAACTGCTTTTATCTCTTTAAGAAATGATTCTTTATCAAAAAAGGGTAGAATCCATTCAAAATGAGGGTTTCCAACATTAAAATAATAAAGTTCTTCTTCAACAAATAAATCTAAAATATCATCAATTGACGACTCATTATTTTTCTTTGAAAAATTCCTCAAATATGAAATTAAAGAAGATTTCTGATTCTTTGACAAATCAAGAAATATATTATTTTTTTGAAGAAACATTAATTAAACAAATCTTTAATACTGAACTTATGCTCTGTCACTTTACTATTTATCACAAAAAGTTTTTTGAATATTGGATTGGTATGAAACTTGGGCATTGAAGTATTGTCAGGCGCCGAAGCTTTATTCTTTTCCAATTTCTTTGTAATATCAATAATAGTATCATTTTTATCCATAGAACAATTTTACAACTTTCAACATTAAAAATCCAATACTTATATAAAAAACAAATTGACATAAAAATTGACATAAAAAAGGCAAAAATACTTGCCTCAAAAACAATTAGATATTACATTATTATTAATAACTAAAGACAAATAAAGCTTATTTATATATGAAAAATAAAATAATATATTATTCTACACTAGTTTTAATAACAGTGTTAACTATTGTGCTTTTCAAGACCCCACCAATGGAGCTAAAAACAACAATAGCTAAGAAAACCCAGCAACTTGTATCTAATACAACGGTATCACCACAAAGGTTATTTATACAAGCATGGAGAGATTCAAAAAATCAATATTATGACCCGCAAATGAATGGGCAAAATTGGTTAAAATGGAAAGAGCACTATCTTCCGTACATAAAAACAAATGAAGACGTATACATTGCAGTAAATTCTATGTTACAAAGCCTAAATGACCCTCATTCAAGATTTATGGATATTAGTGAATTTGAAAATCAAAACATAAATATAGAATCAAATATTTCAGGAATAGGTATAAGCATAACTGAAATTAAAGGAAAAATAGTAATAGCAGGAACTATAGACAACTCTCCAGCACAAAAAGCCAACTTATTACCGGGAGATACAATATTACAAATAAATGGAAAAAATTTAAATAAAATATCATTAATTGAGACAATTAACTTAATCAGGGGTGATAAAAACTCCACAGTGACACTAACAGTAAAAAGAAAAAATAATATTTTCACAAAGAGTTTAAAAAGAGACATTGTCAATATTAAGAGCGTATATTCAAAAAAACTTGAAAATGGCATGGGATACATACAAGTAGTAAGCTTCATGGGCAAAAATGTACCAATGGAGTTTAAAAAAGCTCTAGAAGAACAAAAGCAATCAAGAGCGTTAATTATTGACTTACGAGGGGATGCTGGTGGACTATTAACCAATGCCATTACAATAGCAAATATGTTTATAAAAAAAGGCACGATTGTAAACGTAGTCTACAGAAACGGAATAAAAATCCCAATACCTGCACAGAAGATGTCTACTATTAAAGAACGGCCCATAGCCATACTTATAAATAGCAGAACCGCAAGTGCATCTGAAGTACTGGCTGGTACACTGAGAGACAACATAAATGCGACAATTATTGGAGAAAGCTCATACGGAAAAAACTCAATACAACAGATAATACCTCTACCAAACAAAACAGGAATGAATTTAACAATAGCAAAATACATAATGCCCAGTGGTGAAGATATTCATTTAAGGGGCATAAAACCAAATTACTATATTGATTATACTCGAGAAAACTATGTCAAAAATCAAGATCCTCAACTTGATAAAGCAAAGATGTTTTTAAAAAATGAACTGCTGGCTTCCAACAAATAAAAAAACCATTTGCTACAAACGTGTCATAGCAACACTTCTAGACTCACATTTTTATAAAGATATGTAACATTGCTACAATCATAGCAGAATATTAAAAGCCCTTTTTTAAAAAAAATGTTATAATGTAAATACAGAGTTACAATAAATCTCATAGAAGATACAAGCTAAACAGACCTCACGCGCATACATAAGCGAAAGGGACATATGGACAAAGTACAATTTCACAATGACCTGGATAGGTTAATTGAGATTCTACCCCCCAAGATAGTAAAATGCCTTAGCCGAGACAATCTTGATGATGCGATTGAATTGGTACTTGATTTAGGAAGAGTTGGAGAAATACGTCATTCTGACGGAAGAATAGAATATTTAGGAATAGATCAAATATCTGATAACGATCTAATGCATATTACCTCTAGCATCCAACCATTTACAAATGATAACAGATCAGGTATTCCCGGAACACTTCACAGAATAAGCGCTATTAGAAACCGACAAGGAAAAGTTGTAGGTTTAACATGCAGAATTGGTAGAGTTGTGACCGGAACTATTGCATGTATAAAAGATTTTGTATTGCAGAATAAAAGTATATTATTTTTAGGTAGACCAGGCGTAGGAAAAACAACAAAACTGAGAGAAATATCACGATTAGTATCCGATGAATTACAGAAAAGGGTAGTAATAGTTGATACATCTAATGAAATAGCAGGAGATGGAGATACTCCTCATCCAGCAATTGGACATGCAAGAAGAATGCAGGTAACTCAGCCAGAGCACCAAAAAGACATAATGATTGAAGCTGTAGAAAATCACACACCTGAAGTTATTGTGGTTGATGAGATAGGGACAGAAGCAGAAGCCCAAGCAGCAAGAACCATAGCAGAACGCGGAGTAATGCTTATAGCTACAGCTCACGGAAACACCTTAGAAAACCTAATTAAGAACCCAATACTCTCAGACCTTGTAGGTGGGATCAGCTCTGTAACATTAGGTGACGACGAAGCTAAACGAAGAGGCTCACAAAAAACGGTACTGGAAAGAGAAAAACAACCAACATTTGATATAGTAATTGAAATAATAGATAGAAATACCTTAGCCGTTTATAAAAATACCTCAGAAGCGGTAGACTATATTCTAAGAGGTTGGCCTGTCAGGCCTGAAATAAGAAAAGTAGACAAAACATACAATGAAAAAACCACAAACCTGGTTGAAGAAATTAACAATCTTGACGAGAAAGTAACTTTAGCAAACCAAAACCCTCTAAAATTCAGTTTCTCAAGAAAGGATTATGTTGAAGAAGTAAAAGGTTTTAAAAAGATATACATATATGCTGTTAGTAGAACCGTTATTGATAAAGCAATAGAACGATTAGATTTAAAAGCTGAAATAACAAGAAACATTGAGGATGCAGATCTAGTAATTGCACATAAAGCTTTTGCAAAAGGTGGAACTAAAATATTAAGTATAGCAAATGATTACAGGCTTCCAATATATTACATAAGATCAAATTCAATGGCGCAAGTACAAAAAGTCGTCAAAGAAGCTCTTCACATAACAGAAACAGCTGATACACTTCAAGGGTATTATGACGAAGCTGAAAGAGCTCTTGATGAAGCAAAAAATGCAATACAAAAAATTCTTTCTGGCGAAAAAGATGTTGAACTTCAACCCCAGAGCCAGCAAATAAGAAAGCTTCAACATGAACTGGTTGAACAGCACAATCTAGCCAGTGAAAGTATTGGCGAAGGACCTGCCAGACGTCTAAAAATTGTTGGTGGTAAAGATTTTAAAGATGTAGGATAAAAACATAAAATAATAATATAAATGTGATTCATATTTAGCCATACTTGTAATATAATTAATGTAATTTATCACAGTACAAGAGGGATTTTTTGTGTCGATTACATTAGAAAATAAACAAGGACTAATAGCGGGAGATGGGTTACTTCCAATTGAACTTGCGAAAAATGCAAAGCAAAATGGAATGGAGATAGTTGCAATTTCATTGTCTTCAGATAACAGAAATGAGCTTAAAAAATATTGTTCAAAAGTATACAGCTTTGGCCCTGGAGAAATAACAAAAATAAAAGAATCTCTAAAGAGTGAAGGAATAAAACAATTAACATTTATTGGGAAAGTTCACAAAGGGTTGGTAATAAAACGACCAAAATTCGATACTAGAGCAATAGAATTAATAAAACAAGCAAAAAGACTAAATGATGATGCTGTCATGATGATTATAGTTGACGAACTTGCAAACTGCGGAATCACGGTTCTCGACCAGACAATATTTATCAAAAATTTAATGGTACCTACCGGTATATTAGGGAAACATAAACCTACAGACGAACAGATTCAAGATGTAAACTACGGTTTTTGGCTAGCAAAAGAAATGGGCAAGCTTGACGTTGGACAATCTGTTGTCATAAAAGACAAGATGATCATGGCGGTCGAAGCAATTGAAGGTACTGATAAATGTATCGAAAGAGGCTGCAAATATGGCAAAAAAGGCGTGGTGGTAGTAAAAGTAGCAAAGCCAACTCAAGACAAGCGATTTGACATCCCGGCTTTTGGATTAGGAACTCTAAAAACAATGAAAAAAAATGGCGCAAATCTAATTGCTGTCGAAGCAGGAGAGACTATTATGGTTGATCAACAAAAAGCAATAGAATTTGCGGATAAAAATAACATAGTAATAATGGCTGTTTAAAATGAAAAAATTATTTATAATAACCGGAGAACATTCTGGAGATAAACATGCTGCCGATGTAGTAACAGAACTACAGAAGCAGAGCAAAGACCTCACAATAGAGGCTGTTGGTGGAACAAACCTTGAAAAAACAGGCATAAAATTATTCTGCAATCATTCAAAAATGTCTGCTGTCGGGCTAAACTTTAAGATTCTGTTGGATCATATTTTATTAGGTAAAAAAATTACTGACTATCTTAAAAATGAATTTAAGCCAGATATGGTTTTACTGGTAGACTATGGTGGATTTAATTTAAGCATAGCTAAACTTCTAAAAAAACAGGGAATAAAAATATACTACTATATACCGCCGCAAATTTGGGCTTCTAGGAAATGGCGAATAAGAACAGTAAAAAAATATATAGACAAAGTTATAACAATATTTC
>JAEYQN010000036.1 GCA_023409995.1 Cyanobacteria bacterium OH_CBB_238
GGGGTGCAGGTTGCGTTGGAAGTAATCTTTCCCGTAAACTCGCAGAATTAAATGCAGAAAAAGTAATAATACTTGATAACCTGTCATCTGCTTATAAATGGAATATTCCAAAATATGATAATATCCAATTTATAAAAGGGGATATTCTAGATGATAGTGCATTAAAAAGAACATTTAAAGAAAAGCCAGATTATGTGTTTCACTTGGCAGCTCACTTTGCAAATCAGAATTCAGTAGATAACCCTGAAAAAGATTTGATGGTGAATGGAATCGGAATTTTAAAAGTTTTGCAGTATGCACAGCTTATTGGGGTTAAACGGTTCGTATATTCTTCTTCAGGATGTGGTGTTTATGGTTTGGACTCTAAAATGCCTTTTGAAGAACATGATATATCAATAAGTCTTCACACTCCTTACCAGGTTACAAAATTACTTGGTGAACTTTACACTAATTATTTCCATAATTTATATGATCTTCCTATTGTGAATGCTCGTTTTTTCAATGTTTTTGGACCGGGCGAGGTACCTGGAAAGTACAGAAATGTAATTCCTAATTTCTTTTACTGGGCAATGACTGGAAATGCACTACCAATTACTGGAGACGGATCAGAAACAAGAGACTGGACTTATGTTGAAGATATAGTCAATGGATTACTTGCAATGGGGATAAGAGAAGAAGCAATTGGTGAAGCCATAAACCTAGGATCAGCTAAAGATCATAGGGTAATAGACATGGCAAACACTGTAAATGAACTTACAGGAAACAAAGAAGGTATAAGATATGCACCCCGCAGAAACTGGGATGCAAAAACTAAATTGCTTTCATCTATTGAAAAAGCAGAGGGTTTACTTGATTATAAACCTAAAATGTCATTTAACAACGGTTTAAAAAAGACATACGAATGGTTCCTTGAAAACTGGGATAACATTGGAGAAAGTGCAGAATTCGATTTAAAATCAGTTACAACAAAAGATAGCCTGTTAAAAGATAGTCGTAGTGGAGTCAGCTGTTCAAAAGTCTGATTTTGCTTAATATAACGATTTACTAAATTTAATAGGCTATAATTTGATCAAAGGGGATATGATGAAAGATGTAACTTTTTTACTTCCGGCATACAACGAAGAACAATCCATAGGACTACTATTAAATGATATCAGTAATTTATATCCAAATTCTTCCATTATAGTGATTAATAATAATTCTACTGATAAAACTCAAGAAATTGCAGAAAAATTTGATGTATGCATACTTTCTGAAAAAAAACAGGGAAAAGGAAATGCAATTAAAACGGGATTTAAAGCTGTTAAAACTAAATATGCCGTGATGCTTGATGCGGATAACACATATGGTCCTGAGGAAGCTAAATCACTTGTAGAGCCTTTAATTAGGGGAAAATATGATATAGTTATGGGTTCACGTCTAAATAAAAATAAAGAGAATGGTTCAATTACTAAATTAAATATAATAGGTAACTATTTGCTTAGTTTAGCTGCGACTGTTCTATATTCACACACGTCTGATGTTTGTACAGGTTATTGGGCATTCAAAAAGGAAGTAATAGACTATCTTCTTGAGAATGGCATATCTTCTAATGGATTTGAATTAGAGGCGGAAATGTTCATAAAGATCTCTAAGGGGAATTTTAGGATAGGAGAAATACCAATTGGATATAAAAAAAGGTCAGATATAACTAAATTAAATTCAGTAAAAGACGGATGGCAAATTTTTAAAACTTTACTTGCTTTTAAATTTGCGCATAACGCTCAAACTGAAGAAATTAGTCAAGATTCAGATTCAGCTCCACGGCCACCGTATTTTATGTTATTATATCTATTTATGCTGGTTATTGGAATTTTAGAAATAACCTAATTAATTCAATATATTTTTTTATAAGTTGAATATGACATAATTCTAAACTGGAAGACAGTCCATTAAAATAAATTAAAAGTGAAATCATGAAAATCTTAGTAGTTCAAGAATCAGACTGGTTTGAAAGAGGTCCATTACAGCAAAACCATTTAATGGAGATATTATCACTTAGAGGACATGAAATTCGCGTTATAGATCATGAAATATTATGGAATACTAATGGGAAAAAAGAACTTATCTCAAAGAAAGAAGTTTTTGAGAATACTTGGAGACTTTATGAAGGTTCTTCAATTACTGTAATTAGACCATCTATTTTAAAAATTCCTACTTTAGATTATGTTTCTCTTGTAATCTCTAGAAAGAGAGAAATTGAGAAACAGATAAAAGAATTTAATCCTGATATAATTGTTGGATTTTTCATGTTGAGTGCATATTTAGGAATGAAGGCCGCAAAAAAGTACAATATACCTTTTATTTATTACTGGATAGATCTATATCATACTCAAATACCTTTTAAATTTTATCAGCCATTAGGTAAGAAAATTGAAAAAAAAGTACTTAGAGAATCAGATGCTGTAGTTGCAATTAATGAAAAACTTAAAGAAAAAGTAATAGACATGGGAAGTAATCCTAGGAATTCATATGTAGAAAGAGCAGGTTTAGATTTTGAGAGATTCAATCATAAGATTGATGGAAAATTAATTAGAAATGAATATGATATTTCTGATAAGGATATAATTCTTTTGTTTGTGGGCGTTTTATATCATTTCACTGGTTTAAAAGAAGTTGCAGAAGAATTAGGTAAAAATAAAGAAAAGTATTCAAATATTAAGTTGTTAATAGTTGGGGATGGGGATGCATTTGATGATCTTCAGCAGATTAAGGGAAAATATAATCTTGATGAACAACTAGTATTAACCGGAAGACAACCTTATGACAAAGTTCCCCAATTTGTTGCAGCTTCAGATATATGCATTTTACCAGCTTATTCTACAGAAATAATGAAATATATTGTTCCTATTAAAATGTATGAGTATATGGCTATGGAAAAACCAGTTATAGCAACAAAACTTCCGGGAGTATCTATGGAATTTGGTGAAAATAACGGTGTTTTTTATGTTGATGGGCCAGAACATGTTTTAAGTAGGACTATTCAAACCATCAAATCAAATAACATTAAAGAAGAGGGTAAAAAAGCTAAAAATTTTGTTGAGAATAATAATTGGGACAAAATTGTGGACCATTTTGAAGCAATTTTAAATAATTTAATAGATAATGAAAAAGTAGTAACTCTCATCTAGATTTGATTAAAGTAATGTACAAAAAATATTTATTCATAACATAGAAAAACAATTGATCCAATAATTTAATATATTCAAACAATTTCTGTTCTAAAAGAGAGAATATTTTAGGTATTGAACTGGTTATTTTGTTATAATTATGCTGAGAGAAGTTTAATAAGATACAAAGTGGACATTACTATAAATGTTATATAAATATAATCGAA
>JAEYQN010000046.1 GCA_023409995.1 Cyanobacteria bacterium OH_CBB_238
AAAGATAATTATCGAGTTAACAAAAAATTCACTAAAGCCATAATCGATAGGTTATGGCTTTAGTATTAAAAAGGAGTCAAAAATGTCTCATATACATTGGTATCCGGGTCATATTGCTAAAGCAGAAAAGAAGTTAAAAGAACAGATTAATCTTGTTGATGTAGTTATTGAGATTTTGGATGCGAGAATACCCCAAAGCTCTATATATCCTAATATAGAAAAATTAATTGGGGCAAAACCAAGATTAATTTTATTAAATAAATTTGATCTTGCTGATTCTGAAAAGACGACAAATTGGCAAAAATATTTAAAAGAAAAAACAGGCTTTCCAGTTCTACTAACCAGCGCTAACAGTAATAGGGATTTATCTCAGATAGTAAATAAAGCCATAGAACTCAGTCAACCAAGTATAATAAAGCTAGTCCAGAAAGGTTTGTTGCCAAGAGCAGCCAGAGCAATGGTTGTTGGGATGCCGAATGTTGGAAAATCAAGTATAATTAACAAATTAATAAAAAAAACAAAAACAAAAACTGGTGCAAAAGCTGGAGTAACAAGGCAACAACAGTGGGTTAGAATAAATCCAAGATTAGATTTACTTGATACTCCGGGGATAATTCCTCTAAAACAAGAAGAGCAAGAAAAAGCAAATAAACTGGCTTTTGTAAACTCTATAAGTGAAAATGCCTATGATACTGAGAGTGTAGCTAATAAATTTTTAGAGGTAATTAATGAACTGTACCCTCAACTTATAAAAAAACATTATAAGCTTGAAGAAGATGATGAAATATCATTAGAAAAAATAGCACTAAGAAGAAATTGGATTGTATCTGGTGGAAAAGCTGATACTGTAAGAAGTGCTCAAAATTTACTATTAGACTTTAGGGACGGGCGACTTGGCAAGCTAACTCTGGATACGATAGAAAATGTCTAATTTATTCAAATTTGACAAAGCCAAATCAGAGAAGCAGTTTATAATTATAGGTACAGATGAAGCAGGCAGGGGGCCGGGAGCTGGTCCTGTATATAGCGCAGCAGTGTGTTTTCCTACTATCAACACAAAGTTAATAAAACTCTTCGAAAAATTAAATGACTCTAAGCAGTTAAACGAAAAAATACGAGAAGAACTTTTTGAACTAATAAAAGAAAATTCCATTTTTTCTATAGTTTCATCAAGTGTAGAAGAAATTGAAAACTTGAATATACTTCAAGCATCACTGCTTTCTATGAAAAAAGCTTGTAATACTGTAATTGAACAAATAGAAAACAATAATCTTATAAAAATTCTTGTTGATGGGAATAAACTTATACCAAGAACTAATTGGAATCAAGAATTCATAATAAAAGGTGATTCCAAATCTGCATCAATCGCTGCAGCAAGTATATTGGCAAAAGTTAGCAGAGACAAATTTATGAAAGAACTTGCAAAAGAATTTCCCCATTATGGTTGGGAATCTAACAAGGGCTACTTGACAAAATTACACTTAGACGCAATTGATAAATTTGGCATTACCAAATGGCACCGAAAAAAATTTTTGGAAAAGCATTTTGAAAAAAGCAAACAAATGTCTTTAACCCTTTGGGAATAAATATTGCTACATGATACAATTTTGATATGGAAGAAAAACCAATCCAATATGAAAGTTGCGATCACCATTTACATGGTATCTCTATTGAAGAAAAGATTATCAGAAACTGCTGTTTAACAACCCCTTCAGGATGCAATACACCCATTTTAGAAATTAATTATGACGGTGAAACTATAGACTGGGAAAAAATTTTTGCACGTAAATTAAAAAATATTGAATACTTGAAGAAAAAAAAGCTTGGAGGTTGTAAAAATTGCTATGCTTTAGAATTTAAGGAATGGGATGAGGAAAAATTTATTTCACACATTAATTTCAACCACTGGACAACATGTAATTCCAGATGTGTGTATTGTGATGTAGACAAAAAAAGAAAAAATACCAGTAAAAGGATTTTGCCATCTATAAAAAACCTAGTAGATCTTGGTTTATTCAAAAACTCAGGAGAAATAACTTTTCAAGGAGGAGAACCAACTTTACTAGAAGAGTTTGAAGACTTACTTTCGTTTTTTATTGAAAAAAAAACAACTATAAGAATACATTCATCAGGAATAATTTATAGCCCAGCTATAGGCGAAGGTATCAATCAAGGTTTGGTGAGTATCGTTATTTCGCCAGATGCAGGCAGCAAAAAGGTTTATGAAAAACTGAAAAAAGTAAAATATTTTAAAAAAGTATGGTCAAACATAGCAAAATACAAAGAAAGCGATAAAAGCATAAAAAGCAATCTGGTAAGCGTAAAATACATCATTGTACCCGGATACAATGATAATATAAAAGAATTAAATAATTGGTTAAATTTGATAAAGTTAAATAATATTACCAGTGCAATCATAGATTTTGAGTATACTTACACTAGAAAAAATATACACAAAATTTCTCCTCATTTATATATGTTGCTAGACTATATTAGAGAAAAATTAAATCAAAATAATATAAAATACTCGCTTTATGATTCTGCTATATATGCAATGAAATGCAAAAGCAAATATTTGGGAGAAAATCTCTCTACTAATTCAATTTTTTATAAGACAATTCTACAAATATATAGAATATTAAACAAACAACTAAATATAAAATACCCTTGGAAAAAAATTGTTAATTAATAAATGCAAAACATGGGTGATTATGCTAAAATTTTGTTTAGATAAGGAGATTTAATAAATCTATGATAAGCAAAGAAGATGTTAAGCACGTTGCAAAACTTGCAAGATTGGAACTCACAGAAGCTGAAATTGAACAATATTCAAAACAGCTTGGTGATATTTTAAAATATGCTGAACAAATGAATGAAGTTGATACTAAAGGTGTTGAACCAATGGCTCATCCAATACCGGTAGTTAATGTCATGAGAGAAGATGAAGTAAAATACGAGCAAACAAAAGATGAACTTATGAAAAATGCACCAAGTGAAGAAGATGGATTTTTTAAAGTTCCTAAAATTAATTAGAAGAGGGAGATATGGGTACTAAATATATTTTTGTTACAGGTGGTGTTGTTTCTTCTTTAGGAAAAGGCATTGTTGCAGCTTCACTTGGAAAACTGTTAAAAGCCAGAGGGTTTTCTGTTGTAATCCAAAAATTTGACCCTTATATAAATGTTGACCCTGGAACAATGAGCCCTTTTCAACACGGAGAAGTATTTGTAACTGATGATGGTGCAGAGACTGACCTTGATCTTGGACACTATGAAAGGTTCACGGACACAAACTTGGGGCACATAAATAATGTAACTTCAGGCAGTGTATATCAAACGGTTATAAAAAAGGAAAGACGAGGCGACTACCTAGGAGCAACGGTACAAACAATCCCTCATATTACCAACGAAATTAGAGCAAGAATAAAACAAGCAACAAATCAATTTAAACCCGATTTTCTAATTACAGAGATCGGCGGTACGATAGGGGATATAGAAAGTTTACCATTTATTGAAGCAATCAGACAATTCAGGTCTGAAGCAGGTTTTGGAAATAGCTTATCCATTCATGTTACCTTGCTTCCATATTTACCAACTGCAGGCGAACTTAAAACAAAACCATCGCAACATAGTGTTGCTGTGTTGAGAAGCTATGGTATTCAACCGGAAATCCTTGTTTGTAGAACAAGCAAACCAATTCCTAAAAAGGAAAAAGAGAAACTTGCACTCTTCTGTTCAGTACCAAATGATGCTGTAATAGAATGTAAAGACTTGAAGAGCATTTACGAGGTTCCTTTGGCGCTTGAGGAACAGAAATTGGCAGGCGTTGTTTTACAAAGATTACTAATGGAAGATCGTCCAGCAAATCTTGAACCCTGGATAAAATTAGTTGATAAAATTAAAAACCCAAAGAAAACAATAAAGATAGCAATAGCAGGAAAATACACAAAATTATCTGATGCTTATATTTCTGTAGTTGAATCATTAAAGCATGCTGGCTATGAAAATGAAACTCAAATAGATATAAAATGGATTGCTTCTGATGATTGTGTTGATATGGACAAAGCAAAAGAAGTATTAAAAGATGTTGACGGATTGGTAGTTCCAGGTGGTTTTGGAATCAGAGGTATAGAAGGGAAACTTAATGTAATTCGCTATGCCAGAGAAAACAATTTACCATTCTTAGGTCTATGTTTAGGAATGCAGTGCGCAGTAATAGAATATGCAAGGAATGTAGTAGGCTTAAAAGGTGCTAACAGTATGGAGTTTGATGAAAATACCCCATACCCTGTTATAGATCTTATGCTTGATCAAAAAAATGTAGAAGGCTACGGCGGTACTATGAGATTAGGTCAATTTGAGTGCCATGTAGCTCCTAATTCAAAAGCAGAAAAAGCTTATGGTGCAAAAATAATT
>JAEYQN010000051.1 GCA_023409995.1 Cyanobacteria bacterium OH_CBB_238
ACACACACACATGCGTAGTTGTTATCCAGACTGTCTGACCAAATAATTCATAGGAAAATACACCATGAATCATAAAATCAATATCAGCTCCACCAGATAACAAAATTCCTTGTCTCATAGATTCACCTCCTTACTAATTTTTAAGTCAAAGTTTATGAAGGTTCTTTCTCTTCACTTTTTGTCTTTTTCTTATGTATCACTCTATCAGTAATCGGCTGAAGATAAGCCGCTACTTTCAAACTCATGACTCCTAAAAAAGAAGCCAATGGATTGAGGACACCGGTATACATGATTACTGCAAGTACAAGCACAACTAACACATACCTGATAACACTGTGTAGACGTACTTTATTTTCAGCGCCTTCACTTACACCGACAAGTGCCGTGTCTAATACCCACTCCATATGTACGACCATACTCATCGCAATCAAAATACCAACCAACAATCCAACGCTATACTTTACCTTATCAACAACAAACCACACCCCGGAAATTTCGAAAATAAGACCACACACAACAATACCGATTAACATTTCCTTTAAAGTCTTATTCATGCTATTTAATTTTTTTACCATCTACATCCTTATCCTCCTTATCCTCATAGATATGTCTGCTTTGAATAAATATATTGCGGAATCCTGCAATAGCTCCAACAAAGAAAAGTATAATCATAAAAAAAGATGTTTCAAGACGCCTATCTAAAAACATACCAGCAAAGGAACAGATAAAAATCGGCACCAGCATATTGATTCCAAACTGACTGATCATTGCTAAAGAACGAAATATTTTTTTTCTCTTTTTCACGTGCCTCTCCTTTTTTCCCTTATCTCAAAATTATATCCATTTTTGTAAATATTGTCTAGCAAAATGATAGCATTTACTCTTTTAATAATAGATGAACGGATATTTCCATTGACAATTATTCTTAAAAAGAGTACCATTTTGGCAAATACTTTTAAGAAGGGTGGTCATTTTGTGCAACCGGTTACCATACGCAACGTTGTACCTGAAGATGCAGAAGAATTACTTGCTATTTATACTCCTTATATTCTGGAAACTGCCATCACATTCGAAATAGAAGTTCCGTCCGTACAGAACTTCAAAGATCGGATTCAAAACATTTCTTTCAAATATCCCTATCTGGTCGCTGTTCAAAACAATCGAATAATCGGTTATGCTTATGCCTCTGCCTTCAAAGAGCGTCCCGCCTATAATTGGTCTGTTGAAACTTCTATTTATATGGATCAAAGCTTTTGCGGGATAGGGATAGGACGGATTTTATATGCAGAATTGGAAAAAATCCTGAAAAAGCAACATATTTATAATTTATGTGCCTGCATTGCATATCCAAATCCTCAAAGCATTGCTTTTCATGAATCTTTGGGGTATCAGACGGTTGCTCACTTTCATAAGTCTGGATATAAGTTTGGCACCTGGCATGATATGATATGGATGGAAAAGTCTATTCTTGAGCATGTCAGTTCCCCTTCTCCTTTTATTCCATATCAATCATTATAGGAAATTTTGCGCATGTGCCCATGCAGATTGGAGTTTTCATGACAAATCTTACTTTATATCGTAAGCGGATTATCCCCAATGAATGTGTATTATTAAAAAACGATTGTATATTACAGTGCAATAATGATACTATTATAACAAAATGGAATGCTCTGAAGCCAAAAAAAGACTTGCATCATGGTTTTTCCTGTTATTATCTGAACGAGGGATTTAAAATCAGTAAATTCTACCGTGAAGACGGTACTCTTTTATATTGGTATTGTGATATTGTGGAATACGAATATCATGCGGACAAGCAAGAATACATTATTACAGATCTTTTGGCCGATGTCATCATTTATCCAGATGGACTTATAAAGGTTATTGATTTGGATGAACTTGTTGCAGCTTTTGATGCCAATCTTATCACTGACTATCAGATTAAAAAAGCGCTACTCAATCTAAATAACCTGCTATCAACGGTTTATTCCCCAAGATTTAAATCCATAAAATCATATTTGGAACAATATGAATGACAAAAGACCAAAGGCCTTCTACCTTTGGTCCTATTTTTTAATAGAAAATATGTCCACCTATTGAGATTCCTGTAAGTCCTTCAATTGGTGTTCTAAAATAAACACAATTTCCTACATTTGTATTGCCAGCCATTGCCTCATCTGCTGCCTGATAACAACTGTTTGTGGCAGTACCATTTGCAAGTACTAAATCAAATCTTCCACTGGTAACAGGAGAAAACTGTTTTCTTTGATAAATAACGCCCGTTATTGTGTCAGGGTAGTAAGAACTAAGAAGACGATTCACAACTACTGCTCCAACTGCAAGCTTTCCTGCGTAAGGTTCTCCACCTGCTTCACAGTAAATGATAGATGCCAACATTTTTCTATCCGTTTCCGAAAAAGTAACTTGGGAAATATCTCTTTTTGCTGAGGACGCTGACAATCTGGATAATGCCAGTTCCTGTTCATATTGTTTTTTAAGCGCTGCAATATTCGCATCCTGTTGTGCCATCTGTGCTTCATAAATAAGTGCTTCCTGCTCAGCAATCGATATCTGACCAGAGTAACTTGCTATGGAACTGGAAGTTTTTGCCACAAGTGCCTCGACTTCTTTCTGTTTTTTTTCCGCCTCTGCCTTCATAGTATCCAGCTCTACTTTTTCCTTTTGTAGGGCTTCCTCTTGTTCCGCGATTAGTTCCTTCGTTTCCTGATATTCTACTAACATCTTGCGATCGTATTCTGATATTTTATTAATATATTCTGTTTTATTTAAAAAATCACCGAAGGTCCTGGATGAAAAAACCATTTCAAGATACGCGCTATCTCCACGCTCATACATGAATTTTATTCTTTTTTTCATACATTCATATTGATATTCTTCCCTTTTTTTCGCTCCATCGAGTTCTTCCTGCGTCTCTATGATTTCATCATTTTTATCTGAGATTGATTTTTCAAGCTTTTCAAGTTTTTCAGACACTTCCGTCAGTTTCATATTAAAATTGCTTAATTCCCCTTGTAAACCTTGTTTCGTATCTTCTAGATCATCAATTTGTTCATTTTTATCAGCCAGTTGCGATTGTGTTTGATTTTTCTCCTGCTTTGCTTTATTCAATTTATCCAGTGTTGAGCTTGCAGCTTCTACACGAATCCCTGTTGCCAAAACAAAAATTGCTAATAAGACAAAAAGCACTCCCCTATAT
>JAEYQN010000054.1 GCA_023409995.1 Cyanobacteria bacterium OH_CBB_238
ATTTTAAACAGGCCCGCCTCGCTGCCGGACTGACACAAACCGACATCACCAAAAGAATCGGCATTTCCCAGGCTTATGTTTCGGAAGTGGAGCGTGCGGTTGTTGATCCGAGCTTGACCCACATGGCTTTGCTGGCACGTGTGGTGGGCAGACCTCTGCATGAGCTTCTCAAGCCTTCACCAACGAAGTGATGGTCGTCAAGCTGTGACGGAAGAAGGCAAAAAGTCCCGCACCCCGCGCAAAACTCATAAGCAGCGCGTCACTGAAGAGACTGCGCCGCCAGAGCTCCTAACATTCGCTAGAAATTTCAAGAAAGCCCGGCTGGAGGCAGGTCTTTCTCAGTACGATATCATGAGGTTAACAGGCATAAGCCAGACCTACCTCAGCTTTCTCGAAAGATCACTGCACTCGCCAAGTCTGAGCTATATGTCTTTGCTGGCGCGGGTCGTTGGAAAGCCATTACACGAGCTGCTAGAACCATAATTCATCATGCCCTGGCGTTAGACCGACCGGTGAGCGTCGGGTGAAACATTCGGAGACAGACAGCGCTAAAAGGCGATGGTTCCCACCAGCAGGCCGAAGAGGCAACACACCGCCCCCACAGCCACCAAGGCGGCGTAGAGAGCCGTCCGGCGGGCCAGGATCGCCTGCTCGGCAGCTTCCCGTGCTGCCTGCACCTGCCGTTCGAGTGAGGCGAGAAGCTGCGCCTGAACGGCCTTTCCGGCTTCCTCAACCTGCCCGGCCACGTAGCCTCCAGTCTCGGTGACGAGCTTGCCGGCCAGCTCGCGGGCCGCGGCGATCTGCTGGGCCGACCCCGCAGCCGTCCGGTCCTCCGCCTGTTCCAGCGTGGCAGTCAGTCGCTCGACATATTGGGCGAGCACCAGCTCATTGAGGGTGAGCGTGACGAGGATCGGGTCAGAGGGGCCGAGCAGCACGTTGTGCCGCTTGGCAACTTCACCGATCAGGCGTTGGACATCCATGGCGGTCAGACGACAAGAGCGATCTGATTGAAGATATCACGTTTCATCATCGTCAGACGTTGCTTCGCCATCAGGCCAAAATCGGGGCTGCTGACCGCCTCATCAAATGTGAGTTTGCGATCCAGCATCATCTCCATGTCCTTTCCAAAAGTTTCGCTGGTATAGCGCTTGATTTGCACCAGCCCTTTTACCCGATGCCGGTTGAGGTGGTAGGTTTTCATTTCTTCGAAGCTCTTTCCGTCGGCGACGACGTCGCCGAAATACTCGTTGAGCCACACCACCATCTGGGCGCTTTCGGGAAGCTGGCGGGCGAGCTGATCAAAGCCGGTAAGAGTGTCCATGATGGCCTGACCACCGGTGACGACGGTATGGACGACGAGCTGCCTTCTTGAAGCGGCCAGGAGGTCGGCAACGCCGTTCTCGAGCATATAGCTGGTGAGGGGCAGAAAGGAGGCGGCACCATTGTCGACCACGACGCTGGCGTCCTCTGACACCAGCAACTCGATCATGGTGTCGAAGTTACGGGTGTTGATCTGATTGCCCTGCAAGAGGTCGAGGCGGCGGGCGTTGAGCGCGGTATAGCCCGAGAGGGTGTCGTTGACGGGATCGGTGTCGATGCAGGTGACGGGCCGGTTATGGGTGATGAGGTATTGTGCCAGGAAGGAAGAGATCATGGATTTTCCGACACCCCCTTTTCCCTGGAGTGTCATGTGAATTTGGGAAGGCAATTCGGGTAATGCTGCGGCCTCATCAGTGGCCTGTTTGACCTTCGTCGTCATTGGTGGCTCCTTAAATCAGGTCCTCGGGGTTTTTCGCGCGAGGGTCGTATTTAAACTGACGGATCATGGGAGCGGCGTTGGGATCGGAAGGCTTGGCGGAGGGCGGTCGCGGCGTAGGGGACGCGGGTAAGTCGGCTTTATTGGGAGGAGCGGTCACGACCCTGTCGTTCTTTCGTCGCCGGCTTTCTGCAGTGTCCACTTCAGTGATGTAGCGTTGCACATAGCGGGCGAAGCTTGAGTAGCTGACGCCCAGACTGGCGGCGTAACGCTGATGGATCACCGTCAGCGGGTAACCCTGGGTCACGTCCTTGCGAACGGTTTCAAGGATGGTCAGGAAGGCGATTCGGCCGGCGCCCCAGTGGCGCGCAGGGCCGGCACTGTCCGGCTTGTCCATCATCGGCTCTCTCAGCGGCTACCGGACCCCGATTCTCGCAAAGTTTCGAAGAGTTTCGCAAACTCTCCGACGGTATAGACTGCGAAACTCTGCGAACCATTGCGAAGGTTTTAGAGGCTCTGCAAATCTTTGCGATTGTGACTCAGGTGGGATAGACCGTCGCAGAGTCTTGCAGACTATTGCAGAGTTTCGCAGAGTTTTGGCTGACAAGATGTGTGTTGTTGGCCAACACGGTGGAGCCGTGTCGTCCCCCACCACCCGCGCTTACTCGCCTAGTGGGCTCGACGCTGATCTTGCTCTGCGAGGCATACGGCGGCTGCCGCCACTTTGAACGCCAGGGAGGAAACCACCATGCCGAGATCGAAGTCTGGAGAGACGAGGGAGCGGAACCGCCCGTTGCGGGTGGTGGTGTCGCCTCGGGAACGAGCACGGATCGAGGCGCAAGCCGAAGCAGCCGGATTGTCGGTGTCGGCCTATCTGCGCAGTGTCGGGCTAGGGTATCAGCCGCGCAGCGTGATGGACCTCGACGCGGTCGAGCGGCTGATAAAAGTGAACGCCGATCTGGGCCGGTTAGGCGGCCTCCTAAAGTTGTGGCTGACCGACACGCCGGGGCGGGGGGCAGCGGTTGCCGACGTGCGCGAGCTGCTGGGACACATCAAGGATACCCAGGACGAGCTTCGCCATGCGGTGACGCGATTATGATCGCCAAGCGGGTGAAGCGGACGGCGGCGACCTCAGATTTCGCAAGATTAGGTCGTTATATTCTGGTCGCTAAGACCGAGGCGGCGGAGCAGTTGTGGACGCGCACAGCGGACTACATTCTTGACGCCAAAGGCGGCGGGGAAAAGCTGGCGTGGTCGCGCATCACCAACTGCACCAGTGATGAACCGGGCTGGGC
>JAEYQN010000082.1 GCA_023409995.1 Cyanobacteria bacterium OH_CBB_238
TACCTAGTTCTTTATTGGTAACATCTTGTTCTAAAACAAAATTAGTAAAAAAGGGATATCCTAAAGACCTTTATCATGGTAAAATCAATAAATTATTTTATAAATTTGTTGAAAATAACAATTTAGATTATGGTATTATTTCTGATAAATATGGATTACATATGTTCGATGAAAATCTTCCTTATTATGATATACACCCCAGTAGTTTATCTTATGCTCAAAAAAAGGATCTTGGAGCTAAAATAAGGGAAAAAATTAAAAATTATGGATATAAAGATATTATTTTCTATTATCCGAGCCCATTACTATCTAAACCTTATTTTGAGATGTTATGGTACTCTAAATTGTCAGTTTATTATCTTTCAACAATATCTCTAATTGAAAGATTATAGAAGTGAAAATCCTCTCTGCAGGATCTTTTTAGAAATTAAACCTTCAAAACCATTATCGATTGAGTTATTATCCAAGCTATTTTTCATTGCTTCTGTTTTTATTTTATCGTATGTTAACCATTGAGATTTTCCTGTCATGTATCTAATTATTTCTAAAATGGCTTTTTCATCTTCAGTTAAGATTTTCTTAATTAAATTATCTAATTTGTTCTTTATTTCATTCATTTTAGATTTAATCTCTAATGCATTAAAATCTGTTTCTAAAGCAGATGAAGAATTAATTAACTCAAATTTTTTAATTTCCAAGTTTATTTCTTTTATATCATCGGAATTCAATTTATTTGATATTATTTCAATAATTTCTTTTAAATTATAAAGGCCATCTATATTTTCTTTTTGGAAATCTTCCCAAGGACTTTCTATTCTTTTTTTGTAATTTCTTTTCAAGGTTTTAATCCAGTTTTGGATATGGAATCCAGGGCTACTTTCTTCATCTTGCTTAATATCATCTGGAGTCGTGTTTTTATATTCATTTTCAATTCTTAAAATTTTTTCCTTGAATTTTTCGGCTTCGGCTTCTAATTTTCCATAATTAAAAACTGATTCTATAGTTTTAAAATCTTTTTTATGAGTTTTAATTAAATTTACTAGTTGGGGCTCATTTTTTCGTGCTTCTTCCGTGAAAATGATATCTTTCATTATAGATTGATATTTATCTTTTATTTCACCAATTTTATTTTCAGAGATTTTTTCTATTTCTGAAAGACTAATATAATCAAATTCTTGCAATTTACCCTCTTTAGGTAGATTAAATTCCTTTAATTCTTGATGAGCTCTATAAGAAATTACATATTCTTCAGAAGTATCTAAGGATGAATAATGGTTTTCTAAATCTTTGAAATCTTGATCTATTCTGTCAAATTTCCTTTTATTTTCTGATAAACTATCATTAATTTTATTATATGTTTTATAAAACTCATTATGTAGTTCTTTTAATTTATAAAGCCTTAAATTATAGTGATGTGCTTCTGAAGGGTCTTTGGTGTAGTAACTATAGCTAAATTCTGTTTCATCAACCTCTTCACTTAATTGCTGAAGTTCATCATCACTAATTTCCTTTTTGTAAAATTCATTAAATTCATTAAAATTATTAATTAGATCTTTATATTCCTCTATGCTAATTTTTCCTTCTGTAATTTTCAAATTAAGCCTATTTGAACAACTATCTATAATTTGATCAAATGTTTTATCAATTTTGGACATTTTCTTCTGAATATTACTATGTAAGTCTTCCCCTTCATCATAAGCAGCTTTAATCTGAGTACTAAATTTTGAATATTGTTCTAGAACTTTCTTAATAAGGTTAACTTTTATAAATATTTCGCTATTTGAATTTGATGAATATTTGGACTTTTTAATGATAGTAAATAAATTATCAACGTATTCAGATATTTCTTTTACCAAAATTAAGCGTTTTTCTCTGGATTTTGAAACAAAAAAATGCCCATATTTCTTAAATTTATCTTGATCAATATCTGATTTAAATTCATTATATAATTTTTCTACTTCTATTAATTCTTTTTTATTATCTAAAAGAACATAATTTTTACCTTTTTCAGCTATAATGCCTTTATAAATTAAAATATTGATAAATAAATCTTTAATGATATTTCCTTTCTTTTCCTTCAATATTAAAGATTTTTTAATCTTATCTAAAGAAGCTTTATTGTTATTTTTAATTATTTCCAAAATTTTTGTTTCCACAGGATGTTCTTTTACATAAAATTTAGAGTCAGTTGTTCCTAATAATCCGTAACTAAATAAATTGTTAGACAGTTTAACAATAATATCATTAGATTCAAAATCAGAACCTATAATTCCTGATTTTTGATTATATATTCTAAACTTTAATACATTTTCTTCATTCTTTTTAAAAATATCCTCTGAACTATTAGGTTCATTTAAATAATTCATATACAGTTTTAAACAATCCGCTAATTGTTTCATGCTATTTGAAGTTGATATTTGCTCTACTACTAGGCCTTGTTCTGTTTGATATTTAACCCAATCTTTTATTTTAGAATCAAATAATAACTCTTTTTGAACGATACTACGCATTTCAGATTTCAATAGTTCTTTATCGATATTATAACCTTCATTACAAGCTAATTCGGTACATATTAAAACTTTAGCTATTTTAGGATGAAGATTAACACTTATAATTTTGTTTTTTCCTTCTTCATCTAACTCTTTATATGACATCAATTTGCTAGCTTTAAAAGAGAAATCTCCACTGTACAATAGTATAGTAGCGTGGACTTGAGAATTATTAGCCATATATTCATCAATAAATTCTATATTTTCCTGCTTAACATTACCATTCACAGTATAAATAAGCACTTTAAATTTTGTCTCTGTTTCGTCAATTAAATCGATAACAGGTAGTGGGGGATTTAAAGATCCTTTAATACTAAATAATCCGGAATATTTCAATAAATTTAAAAAAGAGTTAGATATATGCTTTTCGTAATAATTAGATAAGTTTTTATTCACTTTTCTCCATAAATCTAATTTTATTTCTCTGTTGGGGATGAATTTTAAATTCTCAGGTATTGGAGTGGGGTAGATCAAATTCAAAGTTAAATCTGAAGCAATATATACGTGTTTATCAGATGTAATTTCTTTAAATCTATTTGAGATTTTTAAAGCAATTGTATCATCAATTTCATCTTCAAAAAATGTTTTTACGTTTTCTTTTTCGATAGGTAAATAAATTTGACTATTAAGATTATTATCATTGTCAAGCTCAAAGAAAGTGATTCTATCCTCAAAATTTGAAAGATATTCTGTATAATTGCCTATAACAATCATATCTTTACCATTTTTATCTGTTTTTATATATTTTTCTTTTAATGTTCCAAACACGTCTTTTAATCCAGTTTGTTCATCAAGTTTTGATAAAGTAATTATTGGCCTAACAATATCTGTTTTACTACTTATATTGTCATTAATAATGTTTAAAGCAATACCTATCAATGATTCGTCGTAATTAGTTTTCTCAGATAGATATTCTTTAGTAATGGGACGATTTTCCGCGATAAAAATTTTGAATAAATCTACTGACAAAATACCAAATTCTTCTTCAACTTGATCTTCTAAATAGTTTAAAATTCTGTAAAATGTATCGTGTTCAATGCAAGGTGTATAATTATTAAATAAAAAAACAGAATTATGCTCTAAAAATCTAATTAAATTTTTATAGTTTAAAACCTCCAGTTCACCATCTTTTTCAAGACTTTTAAATAAGCTTATAAAGAGTTTTCGAAGATTACGCAAGTTTCTATGACTTACTCTGAGTAAAGTGTTAAACAATCCATAATTTTCTATAGGATATGGATTGGGAATATTTCCATAATACAATTGATTTTCAAGGAGTCCTTTAAGATAAAATATACCTTCTTTCCTGCGAATTTCTTTTAAGTTTACAATTTTTAATCTACTTAAAAATCCTCCCGCTATTTGATTTATAGATTCATTTGTCTCAAATTTATAAAGTGCTTCAGGAGTAAGAGCAATGACAAGATGTAAAGATCCTTCAAATTTGCCATCTGAATCAACAGGAGTGTATTGTCCATTAATGGTTTCTTTAATTCCTGATAAAACATCCCTGAGTATCTCAGGGTCATGATTTAAGATTTCTTCAAATTCATCAAGAAAAACAAATATCTTCTTTTTTTCATCACCAACTAAATTTTGCAATGTGTTTTCCATATAAGCTTTGGGATCATTATATTCATTCAATTTAGGGATCTTATTAATTATATCTTCAGAGGTTCTTTCTTCTTCTCTTATTGATTCACAAAGATTTACTAAAAACTTCAAAGAAATTAAATTAGTTTTATCTGTAATTTGATTACATTCTTTATTTTTGTATAACTGAACCAAAGTAGATGTTGATGCAAATAATCCATAATTTCCATTATTTTCTAGATAAGGCTTAATAAACCTTGTATACGAATCAGTTTTTCCTTGGCCCCATTCTCCAATAATAGAAATGACAGTAGTACCTTCAGCATCATCTAATGAAATATTTATTGCATTCTGTAATTCATTTATAAATTCTTCTCTACTTTCAATTTTAACATCATCATAACCTGGCAATGATGTTTTTGCTACACCAGTTACATCAGACGGTAACTTAAAATATAATTTAGTAGTTTTCATTAGAAAGTCCTCCTAAGATCCCATAACTTTTTAACTACAAATGTAGTACCTGCATCGTGTGAAAATATACGTTCTTCTCCAGGAATTTGTAATAATAATGGAAATGGGAGTCTATTCATTTGTCCGGTTAAAATCAATTCTCCCTGATTTAGTCTTGTTAATCTATTCCCTATAGATGGTGGGAGGCCTCCAGTCGCACTATTAACGTAGGATACATCTTCTGGAGATATTCTATGAATAAAAAAAGTATTACACATTGATAATACTATTCTATCTACAAATGAAGGGCGTTGAGTTACTAAACATAATGAAAGGCCAAATTTTCTGCCTTGTGTTGCTATTATCGATAATTTATTTTTCGCCAGGCTTGAACCAACAGGATAGGATTTATCTGGGATAAAATTCTGGGCTTCTTCAATTAAAAATATAAGATATCTGCTGCCTTCTTTTATTTTATAATTGGTAAATTCGCGGAATAAGAAAGATGCTAAATATGTCATGACTAGCTGTTTAGTTTGTATTTCTACTCCCGTCGCACCATCTTCTGAGAAATCTATTATTGCTATTCCGCCTTCGCTTGTTATTTTATCAATGAAATCCTTCTTAGTGATTTCTGAATCTTCAGAAAGTAAGTGATATTCTCTTTCTATTTCTACAAATTTTTCTAATGCTCTTTGAATGGCTTTTTTTGATTGTGCAGCAATTTTATTTGTATTAAAGTTTTCTAATACTTCCAAGAGTTTATTAAATTCATTTCTTTCAGCGAATAGTTTATGCATTGATTTACAATTTAATTCATCTTTCATATGTTCTAATAAATTTACTATTCCTGTTAATTGGATTTCAGATCCTTCAAGAGTGCCTTTATAATACATAATTATGGTTTCAGCTAATTCTCTGGGTGATAAAACATCTAAATGTATTCCTAATGAATATTCATC
>JAEYQN010000089.1 GCA_023409995.1 Cyanobacteria bacterium OH_CBB_238
ATTTGTAGCAGGGATGGGCACAGGCGGCACAATTTCAGGAACAGGAAAATATTTAAAAGAACAAAATCCTCAAATAACAATAATAGGAGCTGATCCAGAGGGCTCTATTTTATCAGGAGATTCACCAAAATCTTACAAGGTTGAAGGTATAGGTGAAGACTTCATTCCTGTTACATTTAATAGACAAGTCGTAGATGAATTTGTAAGAGTGAGCGATAATGAGTCTTTTAATACGACCAGAAGGCTTGCAAGAGAAGAAGGAATTTTAGTTGGAGGTTCATCTGGTACGGCAATGGCTGCAGCACTGAAATATGCAGAGAGATTACCAGCTGGAAGCAACATTGTGGTCTTATTTCCTGATACAGGAAGAAATTATCTGACCAAAATATTCTCTGACGATTGGATGTTCGAGAATGGATTTTTAGAGCAAGCTCCAGAAAAAGTCACTGTTGGGGAAATATTAAAAGCAAAAGAAGATTCTCAATCTCTTCTATATATAAATGAAAACGACCTAGCTATAAATGCAGCAAATATTATGAGAGAAAACAACATCTCTCAACTTCCAGTTCTAAGTAACGGAAAAGCTATAGGAAGCATAAATGAAGTAACACTAATTAAGCTTCTATATGACGGAATAAACCTCACAGAAAGTAAAGTGTCTGAAGTTATGGGTAGCAATCTCCCACAACTAGAGACAAGTGTCAATATATCAGAATTGTATAGACTTTTGATGGCAGGACATGTCGGAGTAATTATCACAAAAAATGATACAGCAGAAGGTTTTTTATCCCGCATTGATTTAGCCAATTTCTGGATAAAAAGAATGAAAGCACGAAAAGTACTAATAAATAATTAAAAAAGGAAATATTAAAATGAAATTTTCAACAAAAGCAATTCATGCAGGTCAAGATGCAGACAAAACTACAGGAGCGACAATTGTTCCAATATATCAAACATCAACATTTACACAAGAAGAAATTGGACTCCACAAAGGATATGAATATACAAGAACAGGAAATCCCACAAGAACTGCGTTGGAAGAATGCTTGGCATCTCTTGAAAATGGCAAATATGGATTGGCTTTTGCTTCTGGACTCGCCGCCACAAACGCAGTACTTTCGATCCTTAACCCAGGGGATCATGTAATAGCCTCTGACGACTTGTATGGTGGAACATACAGGCTTTTTGAAAAAGTTTTTAAGCCTCTAGGAATAGAATTTAGTTATGTTGATTCAGCCAACTCAAAAGAATTTGAACAAAATATAAAAAACAATACAAAACTAATATGGGTTGAGACACCAACCAACCCACTATTAAAACTTGCAAATATATCTGAAATTTCATTAATCTCAAAAGAAAACAATATCAAATTTGCTGTTGATAATACGTTTGCAACACCTTATTTTCAACGACCACTTGACTTAGGTGCCGACATCGTTGTACACAGTACGACAAAATACATTGGAGGTCACTCTGATGTGGTAGGTGGAGCAATTGTCCTAAATGATGAGATCGTATATGAATCAATAAAGTTCTACCAGAATGCAGCAGGAGCAATTCCCGGACCCTTTGATGCCTGGTTGACACTAAGGGGCTTAAAAACTCTTTCATTAAGAATGAAGCAACATGAGCAAAATGCAATGATTATTTCAAAAGCTCTTTCTGAACATGAATTAGTTGAAGAAGTTTTTTATCCGGGACTAGTCTCACATCCTCAACATAATCTTGCTATCAGCCAAATGAAAGGATTCGGAGGAATGATATCGTTCAAAATTAAAGGTAATTTTGAAGAAGTAAACGAATTTGTAAAAAACTTAAATATATTTTCTCTAGCAGAAAGCCTTGGAGGAGTAGAATCTTTAGTTTCATATCCAGCAAAAATGACTCATGCATCAATCCCTCAAGAAGAACGATTAAAAAGAGGAATAACAGACAATTTAATACGGCTTTCTATTGGAATAGAAGATAAAGAAGATTTATTGTCAGATATTAATCAAGCATTACTAAAATCAAAAAAAAAGTCTCTAACATATTAAAGAAAGGAATATATGATGAACAACGCAAAAACACTATATGACAAGGAAGCAGATGCCTTTGATTATGTTATACCAAACCTTATACCTTTTTACAGTGAAATATATAATATATTAATTGATGCTATTCCATTTAATGAATATGCGCATATAAATATTCTGGATATAGGGTGCGGGACAGGGACTCTAGCAAGGAAATTAAAAGAAAAATTTCAGAATTCAAAAATAACATGCCTTGATTTCTCAACCAACATGTTAAAAGTAGCAAAATCAAAGTTAAGCGAGTACTCAAGTGACATAGATTTTTTAGTCGGTGATTTCAGCAAGTTCAACTTAAGTAAAAAATACGATGTTATTGTTTCGTCTTTTGCGCTTCATCATATTCCTACAGACATACAGAAAATCGACTTATACTCAAAAATATATGACAGCCTTAACTATAATGGTATTTTTTATAATGCAGATTTAGTTTTAGGATCTAGCAGCCACATAAAAAATCTAAATTTAAAAAAGTGGAAAGAACATATCCTCAACTACTTTGAAGAAGTTGAGGCACTAGATAAGTTGTTACCAAAATACCAAGCCGATGATAATCCCTCAGTACTATTTAACCATTTAAAATGGTTGGATGACACGGGTTTTAAAGAGATAGAAACCGTATGGAAATATTATAATTTCGCAATATATGGAGGAAAAAAATCTCAACAGCTTGAATTAATAAGATAAATTTAAAAGCACCTAGCAAAGTAAAGTTAAAGAGATAGGATTCATTTTAAAAAATCTCCGTCCCATACTATACTCCTTTACTAACAATTATTTTGGCACTTAATAAGTGCCTTTTTTTTGCTAACAAAAAAATTTTTTTCTATTGTTTAAACAGTAAATTAGATATAATTTCTGCAAAAGAAAGGAAAATATTCACATGAAAATCTCAGGATTTAGTCAGGTTAAAAATATTCCTGCTTTAATGAAAAAGAAAATAAAACAAAGTGAACTAATAAATGAATTACAGAGTGATGAAGTAAAAATTTCCGCAAAAAATGTTGCAAAGAAAATAAAACCTAAAAAAACTCTTATTACAGCGATTATTTCAGCAGTGGGGATAACTGCAGCTGGTCTTGGCATTAGCTCTTGTTCGTATAATAAAGGAGTAAACGATGCAGCACTGGCAACTGAACAAATACTAAAAGACACAGAAGGAAAAGAAAATACATCTGTTTTTATTAATGATGTTGATGGAGATGGGGCTAAAGATATAGTTATATCAAACTCAAATGGCGATGGAAGAACACTGACTGTTTACCATATTAATACAAACGAAAAATTTCAATCTACTAGGGATGCCAACGGCAAAGATACTACGGAATTTTCACCAATTGTAGAAAAATAAAAGGCAAGATGCATTTTTATATTTGCATCTTGCCAAACTATTTAAATTATTTCTCCACTTATTGATATTGTATAGTCTTTAACTATTACATACTTTCCTGCTTGTTCCAAAGCCTTTTTCACAATGACTTCAACACCAGAGCAACAAGGAACCTCCATATGGACAATTGTTACAGATTGAATTTCTTGGTTTTGAAAAATATCAGCAAGTTTTTCCACATACATGTTTACATCTGTGTCTAGTTTAGGACAAAGCATCATAAGAACTTTATCTTTTAAAAACTTTGAATGAAAATTCGGATAAGAAAATGCTGTACAATCAGCTGCAATAACAAGATCTGATTTATGTAGATATGAAGCATTGGGATTCATCAATTTAAGTTGAATTGGCCAATTACTAAGTTCCGAAGTCATTTGAGGAACAAATTCATTAGGGCTATGGGTCTTTGTGGCTCTAAGATCTTTTTGCATAGTTCCTGGACAACCGCAAGGTAATTTATCTTCAATTTGAGGAACTTCAATATTTGCTTTTTTCAAAGCATCAACAGCTTGTTTAAACAATTTATTTTCTCCATGTTCTTTTAGGTGTTTAAGATGTGCAACTATTACATTCTTACCACCTTTGATAATATTTTCCATAACCTTATACTCATCATAAGGCTCAGCTTCACGCTCTTCAATATACATTGCATCTTTTGGGCAAACCTTCATACAAGCACCAAGTCCGTCACAAAACAAATCGCTTATAAGTCTGGCTTTTCCATCAATTACTTGTAGAGCACCTTCTGGACAATCAGGGATACAAGCTCCACAACCATCACATTTGTCTTCATCAATTGTTATAATGTTTCTTTTCATAAAAACTCCTTGTTATCATAGTGAAAAATCAGATATTTTGTGGTTTTTCATATAGTCTACAAAATCATTGTTAATTTTTGATAGTATGTCTCCCATAATACAATTTGAACAGTTATTGGAATTAGAGGTAAAGAGGCAATTATTAACCTTAAATTTACCTTCGATTATTTCATATATTTCCAAGAATGTTATGTTTTTATACTCAGGAACAATAGTAAAACCGCCTTTGGGACCTTTGGATGACGAGATTATTCCTTCTTTCACCAACCTTTGTAGTACTTTAGACAGATGATTGTCTGATACACTAAACTTCTGCGAAATTTCTTTCAGAGAAGAAATCCCATCACCTTTTCCAGCAATATATATTACCGAATGCAGCGCAATAGCAGTAGCTTCTGAAACCTTAAACAAATTATCTCCTTTTGTATTTTAGTATATTAGTACTATAATACCATTTTAATAAAACTTCAACACTTTTGTTTTTTTCATAAAGAAATTTTTACAAAAAGACGGCCCTCTTAGTTACTTAGCTTTATTCAGGTTTAATAACGCCAAAAGAACTTTTGGTAAAGTAACTTGACTTGGGTACATAAGAAAACTTGGCTTCCAGATTGGCCTGAACTTAGATTTAAACTGGTGAAGACCTTGGAAATCATAATACCTCTTCTGTTTTTCATAAACAAGGGATAAAAGATTGAATGCCACTTTGTTGTCTGCTAGCGACTTATCCATCTCGGCGAGAGGAGAAAAGCCCAAGTCATAATATTTTTTACCATCTTCTTTTGCTTGTAATATTTCGTTTAAAAACAATGCCTCAATTGCGCCCTTTGAGAGAATTTCAGGATTTCTTCTCATCAAATCAACAGCTCTTGAGTTGCTTCCTCTCAATTCTATATTATTTAAATATGCCAAAAGGTTATCTTCTTTATCAAAAATCAACATGGTTCTTGTATCTTTTAAGTAATTAAGGGAAGACTTACCCATTGCAAAACTGTTCTCTTTATTACCATGTATTTTTAACCAACTTTTATCCAGGTTTTCAATTTTTTCCCAATCCGCAGACTTAAACTCTCTAATAACAAAACCTTCTTTTTCTGCTTTATTTTTCATTGTCCTAAGATCTTGCATAGACTTGCCGTCTAGAGTAAATGTTTCCAAATCAACTAAAGCTTCCACACCTATTGGCAAGGAATAAAAGCCTTTTTTATCAAGAGTTGTACAAAAATCATCTTGTGCTTGATAGACAGCAGGAACCCAATCATGTTCATAAGAGTAGTTAATCCACAGATCAGTGAGGCTTTCCTTTGAAGTTGTTGCACATGGGTTTCCAATCGCAAGCGCAACACCATTTGCTACTTTGTAACTCAAATATTCCCCAGAATCTCCTTCACAAGAAAAATGCATATAGTCCTTATCAAGAGAAAAAATCTGAACTGCTTGAGTCGCTTTTTTATTAGCAGTTTTTTTGTATTTACCTAAATTTACCTCTGGAAATGCTCTAACAATAACCGGTGATAATGCCAGAATTAAACCGATGAATATAGTAAAAGAATTTACGAAAAGTATAGAATCAGCATAAAATTTCGCTGCAATACTTTGTGGATTCAGACCTGATACATCAAAAAGCAAAGCTTGCATTCCCGTATTCCAAACCGACAAATCATCAGGCAATCCCAATTTATCAGCAAAGAAATTTAACCCTATAAAAGTGTAAAACAAGACAAAAATTATCGAAGCTAATAGGATTTTACCACTTCTTTGTACTCTTAAAGGGTCACTTTTAACGTAGAAACAATTGTACAGCGGAAGCAACACACCCAAAAGTAAAATGCAAAGGCTGGCTTCTTCAATGTCTGCCCCTTTTACAATATGAGCAACACCCGAAATGGCAAGTAAAAAAACTGATATGTACCACGCAATTCTTTTTTGTCTAAATAAATTTGGAGCCATCAAAATAGCAACAATTCCTGTTACCACAACCAAATATCTAGACCCCTCGATTATTTGGTAGTCAAAAGCGTGTTTTACGAGCTTAAAACGAAGAGAGTCATAACTAAACCATGCAGAAACAATATTGATAACCCCCATTATCCCAAGAGTTATCGAAACTATTTTTATCCACATTTTCTCGTAAGTTGTTATTATCTTCATGTTGGCACTATATATAATTTATTTAATACTAAAAGCAAATTTAACGGATAAAAATCCCTAAAATACTAATTATTTATATCACAAAAGATAATAATAAATTCAGTGCTTCAATATTTTTCCAATTATTTCTGATTTAGACTTTATATCATTCGCAAGCTCAATAGCCATTTCTGAAAGAACAAAAGCTTCCCTTAAACTATCAGGTTTATAAATAGCACACTCTAATAAATATTTAATTCTCAAAGCATTGTCAGAAATAGAGAGCCTCAAATTATATAATTTTTTCTTCTTATTCATATACACTCTCCATATGCTGTAGATTAATTTTAATATACTATAGTTTATTTAAAAAATAAAGTCAAGTTTATATAATATAAACTATGGATAATGAAATTTTAAAAATATTTGCACATAATATAAAAGTTGAAAGAGCAAAGAAAAATCTTTCACAACAAGAACTGGCTGAATTAACAGGGTTCAGCGTTCCATATATAAGTAATATAGAAAACACAAAGCATAATATTTCATTGGTGAGTGCCTATAAAATTTCACAAATATTCAATAAACCAATTGATGACATGCTAAAAGAAGACCAATAAGTAATGGACTTAAAGAGCGATATAAAGTCACTCATAGCAAAGCGTGGTACAACTTTAAAACAAGTTTGCCACATTATGAGTGAACGAACAGGCAAAACGTATTCTGGAAATAACATAACAAACAAACTGAGAAGAAAAACAATAAAGTTTGAAGAAGCTCAACTTATTTTTGAAATATTGGGCTACAAATTAGGCTACAAAGAAGTTTAGCGCAAATAAGCGGTAGCCTAAAAGTAAAGAACCCAAAAGAATTTAACACTAAAAAGGAGCCTTTCGGCTCTTTTAAAATGGTGGAGCAGAAGGAACAAAACTCGAACTTTTTATTTTGCATAAAGGAATTAATTTCAGAACTAAAAAGCCCAGAAACAGTTTTATTTTTGGAAAAATTTAAACTTTTAAAAAAATTATTAAAGATTAGCTACAACAAGAACACAAATATTTAATTAAATTTTTCATTAATACAGGTACAAAATTCAAAACGAGTAATACTCCAGCTCCAAAACCCAAAAAAGCAGATGGTATAAAATAGTTTTTTTGTTGTTCTTGAAATTTTTTATAACAATCTAAATATGCATTATTATTTTCCACTGTTAATGTTTTCTTATCAAATTTTCCTAATCTGTATTTTGCAAGATTTTCCATAACTTTATAATGATATGAATTGTTTAAAAATATCTTTTTCATTTCAAAAATTATAAAGATTGCCACGGATAGTACGTAAAAAAGGCAAATCAAAATCAAAAATATATCAATAATAAATTTATGCGTATAAGACAAAATAGCAAGTAAAGAAATATATCCAATTGAGCAAACTACCGAATTATATTTATTCATATCTTCTATGGATTTTAACGTTATTTCAAGTAAACGGTCAAAAACATATTCATTGTTACTATTTTCTTCCAATATCGTCACCATTTATATCTTTACTACCTTTAACATAACACAAAAGAAAGTTGGTAATTATGATAAGAAAAGATGTTGGAATAAAAATTCTATTTGATGACAAAGATTATTCGCCTGAAGAATGTTCGTATTTATATGGGCGATTTTTTCATGTATTATCAAATTTAGCGAAGAAAGAAGTACCTGAAAGCTTTATACAGAAGGTTTTTCCACATGAATTATTTAAAAAAGAGAGACAAGCAGATGTTCGAACTTCCGAAAATAATCACCATATCTATATTAATAGCGATTTTAATTGAACTTTTTAGAAAAGGTGTCAGCCTGAAAACGCAGAACTCAAAATAATTTAACACTAAAAAAGACCGTTTTCACGGTCTTTTTAAATGGTGGGCGAGGAGAGACTCGAACTCTCACACCAAAGGCGCTAGATCCTAAGTCTAGTGCGTCTACCAATTTCGCCACTCGCCCATTCTTTAGTATATAGCGTGGCGTGCACTATCACCTTGTTATTATAATCTATCTCAACTATAGCATTCAGTCAATAGTTTAATCAAAAGATTTTATAAATTTACCAAAACTTCTATTTCAAAATATCTACCCCAAGGAAACCTGTAATCAATAGTTTTGGGTGATATACTTAACTTATCTTTCAAAATTAGCTCATAGGCGGCCATTTTTTCTTTAACCAAATCTATATCAGGAATTAAACTTATATCCTTTGCTTGCTTTCTTACATTTGCCTGATAAGCCCAATCATCCAAAAATCTAACTAACATAAGCTTCTTAAAGGCAGACTCATTATATTTCTTCGCCATATATTTTGTAATAGCAATGCAAATGACACTTCCTAATGTATTTCCCGTTGTGTTCCAACCTGCATAACCAAAAAACATACCTAAATCTAATTTATTCTCAAAAAACTTACCAATAAAAGAGTTATCTGCTCCGTTAGCATTTAAAATATCAGCGATAAAATATGCTGAATCCAATCCATCAACATCTTTAAAGTTCCCTTCTTCAAAAACATCCATAACAAGTTCACCCTGATGATTTTTGAAATTATTAACATACAACATAATATCAGCATTTTCTGGTTTTACAACATCAACGCCAGCTAATTCAAGTTGAGAAATAACAGAGGTCAGAACCGAGACGTCTTCGTATTTTGAAATTTTATCAACTGAGTCGGGGTTTGCAAAAACAGGAGCAACTGAAAAAGTTCTGCCCTTCATCAAGGCTCTGGAAAGCAAGCTCAACGGAATCTCATCAGCCCCGGTTTTAACCATTACATCAAGATTTTGCCTAATGGCCTCTTGGGCCAATAGATTAGCCTCTTTTACATTAATACCATACTGAGCGCAATCATCCTTTGAATACACAAGAGTATTCAAAACCCCATCTTCGTAAAGCTTCAAATACAATTTGTTAATATTAAAGTTTCTTTCCCTAGTACAAATATAATCTTCTAAAATATCTTGAGGAATACTTTTTTCTACCTCAATTTTACTTTGCAAAACCACCATATCATTGGTGACTTCGTATTTATGTAATAAAAACGAATATTCAAAAAGTTTAGTACCATAGTCTGCCCAATACTCTTTCTCTTCTTCGTTTATATTATTATTAGATATTCTCATTACACTTGAAAATGCCAAAACATCACAATTTTTAGATTTTAAAATATCAGAAAGTTTATAAATTCTTGCCGCAATATCTTCAAAAGACTCACAACCTCTTCGAGATGAAACAAGCCCACCATACGCAATTGTATCAAGAGACAATATAATAGAATCAAGCTCTCTTAGTCCTTGCAACCACTCAAGGATAGCCTCAAAATCAGCTACTCTGGTTAAATCACCAAGCAAGCATCTATTTGGTAAAAGCAATTCTATATCTTCATCAACTGCAGCAATTTCCATTGGCAAAGTATAGCAAACAGGTCTATTGTCGATGGGAATAAGTGCAATTCTTTTCATACCAAGACCTCCTGCTCAAGGCTAGCTATAACTTTATCAACAAAGTCCAAAAATTCTTTTTGGACATTTTTTGGCTGGAGAATTTTGCAGTTCTCACCATACTTTAACAACCGCCTAAATAAGAGCATTTTGTCTTCAATATCATTAGAAACAACCATTGACTCAGAAGAAGTATTAATAACTTTTTCCCCTAGTTTTAACTTATATGTATTTAATAATCTGCCCTTTAATTCAAAAACAATAGTATTTGGGGAAATGTTAGAAGTAATTTTCTGAGGAAGTTGAACAACATGGATAATATTATCTAAAATCAATTTCTGATTTTGTGCTAACTCTGGATTGTAAACATGCAAATAAATCATGTCAGATTCATAAACAATTGACTTAGGCTCCACCTTATAAATCTCTGTTGATTTATCAGACTTACTTAAATATCCGATCTTTAATTTTTGAGCATCAACACAATATTTCTCCAACAATTTTACCAATGCTGAATTATAAATAGATTTGGCATCCATATTAATCTTACTATCCTCTTTTACTTCAATATATTTATCTCGAGTTTTTTTAGAAAAACTTTTTTTTAAATTTTCCAATAACCCAGAAAACGGTTCTTCCAACTTTCGTTGATACAACTTCATTACATATGACTCTAAAATACAAAGTAACTTCAGCTCTTCTTCAGAAAACTCAGTCTCTAAAGGCATATTACGCAAAAAATATTTTCCATCTTTACGATTTTTCTCAACAAACAGTCCCACAAATTCAAGAGTATTAAAATATTTAAGCAATGTCTCCTTTGCATAAATATTCTTAAAATCCTGATTATCTGAAATTAATTTAATCAAATCTTCTGCTGAAGCACTTTGTTGGATCAGAATCTTCAAAACCTCAAGAACTCTAAGTCCTGTATCATTTTTTTTGCTTTTTTTTCTCAAAGTTTATACCCCTGTTTTACAGATCGCAACTTACAAATAATATCTTCTTTTAAATATTCAGGACTAATCAGCTGAAAATCAAAGCCCAACTGCAACAATCTCTGAATAAATTTAAATTCATTCAAAACGCTTGCTTCAACCAGCAAATACTTATCTGTTCTCTCAATAATTTTTTCGCCCTCTTCGGGCTTGAATGTAGTAATAGAATCACCTTTTACAACATATTTAGCAACAAACACTTCTTTTTTTATGGTCTTAGGGTGAAGACTTATAGAACTAATTGACTTAATCCTATCAACTCTCAAATAAGCATACGAATTATATTTATATAGATAGCACCACAAATACAATCTACCATTTTCACAAACCAATTTATCAGTCACTAGCTGCAACTTTTCTAGCCCAAATTGAGAAGAGTTATATATTATATTTACCTCTTTGTTTTTTATACAGCTAGAAGAGAGTGTATGTAAAACCTCTCTATCTACATCTCTGAATGGCTCAGAGTTTTTTATATAAGTAATTTTTTCATCATTATGAGTCTTGGCAACAATTTTCTCATACAAATCATTAATTTTTAAAATAAGCTTCCAATCTCCCAACTGCAGAATATTGTGACGAACTATATTCAAACAAGTCAATTGAATTTTTGGTATCTCAATTCTAAAAGGATGTGAAATTAGGCTGTACTCAAAACCATTTTTAGTAGTAGGCCTACTAATCAAACATCCTGCAGCTTTTAGAGTATTGATGGTAACACGCACCGTCTCCAGTGTAGCATACCTAGACGTAAGCTCATTAAGCCTCAACATTTCAACAATTTTTTGCCTACTGCGTGGCTTCTCAATAAGAAGTCCTAGGACAAAAAGAGCCCTATATGCAGTCAGACTTATATTAAGCTCGTTTAATACCGGCCTTATTAACGTTTTTTTTCTCATGCGCACTCTTATACCCGTCTCAATTATAGACCTATTAATGCGAAAATTCAATACTGATTATACTTTTCGGACATATATCAGACTTAAAAAATGCATTGTTATGATACAATATCAATATAAATATTTTAAAAGGGTAAAAGAATGAAAGAAGAAAAAATAGTAGTAACACTCATTGGAGCAGACAGGGTTGGGATAGTTTCAACACTAACCGCAGCTTTAGCTAGATTAAATGTAAATATTGAAGACATAAAACAAACAATTATGCAGGACTATTTTGTCATGTTCTTACTAGGTGATATTTCAAAATCAGAATTTTCTTTCAAAGAAATTAAAGAAGGCTTGCTTGAAGTTGGGAAAGAGCTTGGAATGGAGATCTGGGTTCAAAAAAAACAAATATTTGACAAAATGCACACTATTTAAGAGGTAAAAATGAGCTTTTTCAGTACTGATTCGATATTAGAAACAATAAACATGATAAGAGTACACAACCTTGATATAAGGACAGTTACTCTTGCCCTCAGCTTAAGAGATTGCGCAAGCCAAGATGTTAATGAAGTAGCCGAAAACATATATAACAAAATAATTAAACATGCAAAAAATCTAAAAACATTTGCCGATGAAATTGAGGATGAATACTCAATACCAATCGTAAATAAAAGAATTGCAGTAACACCAATTTCACTAATTGGTGAGTCTTGCAAAAACCCAGACTATGTTTATTTGGCAAAAATCTTAGATAAGGCTGCAGAAGAGGTTGGCGTAGATTTCATAGGTGGTTTTGGGGCCCTTGTAGAAAAAGGTTGCACCAAAGGAGATTCACTGCTAATCGAAAGCATCCCTGAAGCACTTGCTTCAACGAAAAGAATTTGCTCTTCAATAAATCTGGCATCATCAAAAGCCGGAATAAATATGAACGCGGTAAATAAGATGGCAGAAACAATTAAAAAAGCTGCCGAAAAAACCGCAGTCACTGACGGAATTGGAGCTGCAAAGCTTGTATGCTTCTGTAACGCACCAGGAGATAATCCATTTATGGCAGGTGCCTTTCATGGAATCGGAGAACCTGAATGTGCTTTAAACATTGGAGTGTCAGGACCAGGCGTAGTAAGGGCGGCGGTAGACTCTTTGTCTAAAGACGCAGACTTAAGTGAAGTTGCAAACAAAATAAAACAAATAGCTTTCAAAATAACAACAACAGGAGAATTAATTGGTCGCGAAATGGCGCAAAAACTCAACATCCCATTTGGAGTCATCGACCTTTCACTAGCGCCAACACCAGCTCTCGGGGATAGCGTCGCAGGAATTTTTCAGGCAATGGGGCTTGAACACGTGGGCGCCCATGGAACCACAGCAGCACTAGCAATGCTTAATGATGCTGTAAAAAAGGGAGGAATAATGGCAAGTTCTCATGTCGGAGGACTGTCAGGCGCATTTATTCCTGTTTCTGAAGATGCAGGAATGATTGAAGCTGCAACTATTGGGTGTTTAACATTTGACAAACTTGAAGCTATGACATCCGTTTGCTCAGTCGGATTAGATATGATTGCAATACCTGGTGCTACTCCTAACGATACAATTGCAGGGATAATTGCAGACGAAATGGCAATTGGTATGATAAACAAAAAAACCACAGCAGTTAGGATAATACCTGTACCCGGCAAAAAAGTTGGAGATAAAGCTGTCTATGGCGGACTTCTTGGTGAAGCGCCAATCATGCCAGTGAATAGCTTATCTTCCACAGGATTTGTGCAAAGAGGAGGAAGAATTCCTGCACCAATACATAGTTTAAATAACTAGGAAACATGAAATGATTAAAGAATGGAATGATTATTTTTTAGAAATTGCAAATACATGTGCTTCTCGATCTAACTGCATAAGAGCACAAGTAGGTGCAGTAATAGTTGGTGATGATAAAAAAATCAAAGCAACAGGGTACAACGGAACTCCGTCAAAAGTTATTTCTTGTATGGAACTGGGAAAATGCTACAGAATAGAAAATAAAATACCATCGGGTACAAGATATGAAACTTGCAGAAGCATCCATGCCGAACAAAATGCTATTATACAGGCAGGTCAAGACCGTTGCATTGGAGCAACAATGTACATCTATGGCCATGACTTTATTTGTATTCTATGCAAAAGATTTATTGTTCAAGCAGGAATCAAACAAGTATTTTTAAAAAAAGATGACAACTCACCAATTCATTATATATCAGTAGATGACATTAGAAATGAACTGTCAAACCAAATGGTAATAATATAAAATATCATATTTTGAAAAGCAGGTTATAAGAAGAATTATTCGGCATTAATTATTTCAAAAATAGGACCAAAGTCCAGTTTTTTTAATGCAACCACTTCATTAACTTTTTCCATATCTATTAAACGCAGCTTTTCAACCAGTTCTTTAATTTTATCAATTTCGTCCAATTTAAGATAATCTAAGCCCAACTCTCGTGCAAACTTTTCAACTTTTTCGTCATAACTAATCGGCAAAGTTGGAATTCCATATTTTACAGCCAATAAACAAGCGTGAAACCTCATTGCAATAAGATAGTCCATCTTCTTAAATGACTCCACCATTTCTTTATTTGTTCTTTGATAAATAAGTGTTGTTCTTAATTTAGGATTTATCAATTCTAAATAATTCTTAAATTTCATACAAACTTCATAATCTTGAGAATCTTGAAAAGAATATATATAAATACTTTTTTCTGAATAATATTCAGCAACATTTCTTGCTAAAGAAAGCAAATAATCATCAGTTAGTGTTTTCCAGTCTCGAAGCTATACACCCACTCTACCTTGAGGCTCTCTTTCTTCTAATTCAATATTCCACATCGGATCTGATACCAAATCAGGAGACAACCCCCATCCCCTAAGCATAAAAAGACTTTTTTCATCTCTTACACTTATGTAATCTGTATTTCTCAAAACTAATCTTGTTAGTAATTTGGCAAAAAGATTACGAATCGGACCAATTCCCTGAGCAAAAATAATAACTTTTTTCTTGTAGTATAAAGCAACTGATATAACAAATAAATAATAAAGTAAGCTTTTAAAGCTGGTAACATCTTGTAAAAGACTGCCACCACCTGATATAAGAACGTCTGAATTTTCTATAGTATTTAACAATCCAACTATATCAAAGGTTTTTATGGAGTTTACTCCATAGATCTCAGCTGTCTTTTTGGGACTACTAGAAAAAACTGTTATATTAGCATCTATTGTTCTTAGATTTTGAACCAAAATTCCAAGAATTCCCTCATCTCCAAAGTTGTCAAACCCGTAATAGCCCGATATGCAAACTTTTTTACTCATTACTACCCTTATACTTGTTATAAACCTCTTTTTTAAAAGGTATTGATTTTATAGCGCCAATATTTTGAGATTGTAAACCAGCAACAATTGAAGCCAAATGAACTGCCTCAAAAGGAGTGAGCCCCGAAGCTATAGCATGCAAAAATCCACCATTAAACGCATCGCCCGCACTTGTAGTATCAACAACAGAATCAAAACAGAACTCAGTGAATAATATTTCTCCCTGATACCCGGTATAATAACCACTATCATTGTGAGATTTAACAACTACCGTTGAAATTCCTTTATCCCAAAAATATTTTATCAACTTATCAATCGATTGAATGCCTAATAAAGTTTGCGAATCACTCTTTAAGTTAAGAAATAGAATATCAACACTATCTTCAATATCCTCAAAAGCATCCTTCGCCTCTTCAATTGTCCACAACTTAGGGCTATAGTTAGGATCATATGCAACCATATTATTATGTTCTTTTGCAATCAAAAAGGCCTTTTTTACAGCCTCTTTTGCGCTCAAAGACAATGATTGTGTAACTCCTGATGAATATACAATTGAAGCCTGCTTAATATAATCAACTGAAATATCATCTATAGATAAATTAGCAGCAGCTGTCTTTTTTCTATAATAAGCAAACTCTTTGTCTCCATCGCTTGGTCTTGCAATAAAGTAAATGCCATTGAATCCATCTACAAGTTTTATTTGTGAAATATCCAAACCTTCTGACTGCCAACTGTCTAAAAGGAAATCTTTAAAATAATCCATTCCGACTCTTGAGACATACCCAACTTTAGAGCCCAACCTCAGTGCAGCAACTGCTGTAGCCAAGGTATCACCGCCATAATATTTATCCAAACTATCAGCATAAGCAAGGCTCTTATCGCTAGAAAGCTCAATTAAACTTTCACCGATGGTAATAATATCTAATTTATCAAACATAATAATCCAATCTTGATCACTGCTCATAAGTTAGCAGAAAAGATTTTCAGGGTCAATTGATTTGTAAAGCAAAACTACACTAATTTAAGAAAACAAGATTTTATTGAATATTCTCTTTTTATAATGTCAAGACGCCTTCTGACATCAGCTGCATTTTTAGCTCTAGGCTTCATCTTCAGAAATTTCTTGTAATATCTCACAGCATCTATGCGTTTACCCAAACGATCACAACAAATACCAATCCCTAAATAAGCCCTATAATAATCAGAATTTATTTTCAATATCCTTCTGAATACATTGGCCGACTCAACATACATTTCCATATTCATATATAATGCAGCTTTTTGCGCATATGCCCTTATAAAAGAAGGTGATGTCTCAATAACTTTTTGATAGATCATCAAAGCCATATCATTTTCTTCCATCATCTCATGAGCAATAGCTAACTGAATTTGGGCTTCAAGGTTATTTGGATTTAGCTTAATAGAAGTAATAATAGATTTTAACGCACTACAAAATTCACCATTTATAAGATAACAAATGCCAAGCTCATAGTGTATGTCAGCATCAAACCAAGCCAACTTTCTTGCTTGTTCAAGTGCATCTATAGCCTTAGCGTATAACCTAAGGTGCTTATATGCAATTCCTAACCCATAGTATGCTTTATAATTATCTCGCTTTATAAGAAGAGAACATAAATAAGTCTTTACCGCCTCTTTATGATGATTATTAAGTCTTAAAGCATCTGCCTTTACAAACAAATCATAAGCAGGTCCAGAAATAGGATTCTGCCCCTTGTGCATAAAAGCCTCTATATCTGTACGCTTATTTTCGTACTTGATGCCCACTACTATCCTCCAAATCTTACATACCAATATTCTAAAAGCTTATTGTTACTTATGTATCAACCCAGAGATTTAAGTTTATAGACCAATGGATTAATTTATTAGGCATGCCCCAAATCATTCAAAGATAAAAAACTTATGTAAATTTACATTTATACCTGCATGATTGACTTTGCAGCTTGAGCCAGTTACTATTTATAGAATAAATAGTATAGAGTGGTTCTATCACTGTTTATGAGTATTAGATAAGTGAGTCGTTAATAAAAGTATCCTTAATTGGAACACGAGCACTTGAAGCGAAAGGAAAAAAGATGTACGCAATAGTAGAAACAGGCGGAAAACAATACCAAGTTGAAGAAGGTCGCTACGTAGATTTAGAATTATTAGAAACAGCACCAGAAGACAAAGTTATATTTGATAAAATAGTGATGCTTGTTAATGGGAAAAAATCGAAAGTTGGACAACCTTATGTTCAAAATGCGAGCGTTGAAGGTGTTGTAATCAAACATGATAGACAAAAGAAAGTTATTGTATATAAACAAAGAGCAAAAAAAGGCTATAGAAAAAAACAAGGTCACAGACAGTGTTTTACAAGAGTTATGATAAACAAAATCAGAACGACTGCATCTAAAGCAAAAACAGAAGCAGCATCTGAAGAATAATAACCCAGAGAACTATTTTAGAAATAATTATTAACAAGGAGAAATACAATGGCACATAAGAAGGGCGTCGGCTCATCAAAAAACGGTCGTGATAGCGAAAGTAAACGATTAGGCGTTAAAAGATTCGGCGGAGAAGTTGTTAAGGCTGGAAATATTATCGTTCGTCAAAGAGGAACAAAATTTCACCCTGGTAACAATGTAGGAATCGGCAAAGATGATACCTTATTTGCACTTATTGACGGTTCTGTTAAATTTGAGCCTCACCGAAGAGATAGAAAACAAGTAAGCGTATACGCTGTATAGTTTTTATATTTATTTTTTAGAAAAGCTGCTTATTCAAGGCAGCTTTTTTGCAAAGAAAAACCCCTTCGAAGAAGGGGATGAGCACTAAGCATAAGCAATCAGAAGAGTTGAGGATTTACCTTCACATAATATGGGATTTGGTGTATGTATTCATTCTACTTAACTACTATTTTAAAAAACTAAACTTTAGGATTATAAATTTATTTTTTGATTTACATGCATTTTTAAAATAAAATATTAAAAATAATAATAGGACAAATTGTATATTATGATAGAAAAAGAAGAAATAATTTCAAAACTAAAAAATGAGTGTAATAACTGCCTTGACTGCGCTCTTGGGAAAACACGCAATAATATAGTTTTCGGTGATGGAAAAGCGACTGCACCAATAATGCTAATAGGAGAAGCCCCAGGGGCAGATGAAGATGCAACAGGGACACCGTTTGTCGGAAGAGCTGGAAAACTACTTAATTCACTGCTGGCGGAATCTGGTTTATCTCGCGAAAATGAATTATACATATGCAATACAGTAAAATGTCGCCCTCCTGAAAATAGAGTGCCAACACCTGAGGAAAAAAAATCTTGCGAAAAATATCTAAAGGCTCAAATTGAAACAGTGAACCCCAAGGTAATTGTCCTATGTGGTGCAACTGCAGCAAAATCTTTTATAGGGGATAAATTAAAGATTTCTCAAGTAAGAGGACAATGGTACAAACTATTTGACAAGTATGATGCAACAATTATTTTTCACCCATCCTACCTATTAAGAAACCATTCATTAGAAGAAAATTCCCCAAGATGGCTCACAAAAAAAGACCTTAGTGTTATAAAAGAAAAACTTAGTTAATAAACTTAAAAATTTGTAATATTTCACTGCAATTACCCTCCTGTAATTGCAAGGGTTTTCGGCATTATGCACAATATGCCAAATCTTTTATGTAATAAACCATGCACCATATTTTTGAGTCTGATAGAATATATTTATGTAGTTTGTAAGCCTTAGAGAGAAGAGAATGCCAGATAATATAGATTTTACGGAATTACTTGAAAAAATATATGCAAAATTGGAAGGGATAAGTACTTTCGATGAAGCCGATGTTTTTGACTTACAAAATAGAATCAGAGAAATTGGATCAGTTATAGATGCAACTCAGGTGAATGAGAAGTTTTCAAAACTAACATCCAAAATGGATTCTCTCGAAAAAAACAACACAGGCTTTGTCTCCTCTGTATCAAATTTTATGGAAACATCTTCCGCAATTATGCAAAGGCTATCCACAACAGATGAAAGCTCTATTATAAAACTACAAACATTCTTAACAGAACTATCTTATCAGGTAGCATCAATAAAAGACTCTACCGCAAGAATAAGAAGAGAAACCAAATATGCAATAGATGACAACTTTGTTGCACTAGAAAAATCAATAGGGAATTTCCAAGAATCATTAACAGATAAAATAAAGCAAGATTTAACAGAAACAAACGCACCAATATCATCTACAATAACAGAATTAACAACAAAACTTACAGACATAGAAGGTAAATTTGATAAATATAACAGCTACCTTGCCAGCAGCCTAACAGAATCATTAAGAGATTTACAGGCAGACACATTTAATATAAATCAATCAATTGAAAATATAACCAAATTACAAGAAATCGTTAGCACAAAAGAAGACTTACAAAGTGCTCAAAAAGAAAATGAATCTTCCCAAAAGCAAACAATTGATTCAATAAAAAATGAACTTGAGGCCGTTCAAAATAAGTTAGAATCAAGAGCAATAGAACTTCTTGCAAAAATAGAAAATCTTGAAAACTCTGACCTAATAAAAGAACTTCTTGATAGACAATCTGCAAGTATACAAGCAGATCTCACCTCTCTAAAAGAACAAATTGCAAAAGCACAATCTTCTCTTCTAACAAAAGAAGATTATATTTCTACGCAGAAGGAATTAGGCTTAATTCAACAACGGAATTCCGATAGGCTAAAACTTGGAATCGATGAGCTAAAAGAAAAAATAACTGCTGAAATACCACAAATAATTGAAAAAATAGATCAGCTTGAGAACACTCAAGTTATACAAGATTCTATTATAGAAAATTCAGAAGAACTTAAGAACAAAATAGAAGAAATCAAACAACAAGTTTTAAATCTTGAAGCTTCAGAGCAAATAAAAAATTCATTGGCAGAAAACTACACGGGCATTAGCAATAAATTTGATGAAATAAAACAACAAATTCAGAGCCTTGAGAATACCGATTTAATAACGAATTCCATTAACCAAGGTTACTCTAATCTAAAAGAACAAATAATAAACCTTGAAAATACTGAGGCAATAAAAGCATCTATTTCTGACAACTATGGAACAATTGCATCAAAGTTCGATGAAATAAAAGAGCAAATCCAAAGCCTTGAAAACACTGACTTAATAACATCTTCTATTGCTCAAAATTATTCAGACTTAAAACAAACAATAGAATCAATTGATAATTCTAAAATAATACAACAATCTATTATTGATAGCTCTGATGTCTTAAAAAACAAGGTTGATGAACTCAAATTACAAATAAATGTTATAAAAGATGAGGCAATAACAAAAGAAGTTTTGGACGCTTCAAACCAAGAATCACAAAACAACATTGCTCAAAAATTAAATGCATCTGCATCACTAATTTCTTCAAATATTGCTGACCTAAGCAATAAAATAGAACAATTAGAATCCTCTGAGGTATTAAAATCTTTATTAGAAAACAATTCCTCTTTATTTAAAGATGAAATTTGGGGATTAAAAAGTTATATCGAAGACCTTCAGAACATAGCTATAAGTAAAGATGAATTAAGATCAAGTGCTGATGCTACTATTGAGAAATTATTCGGGGTAAAAGAAGATTTAAACACCCAAATTAATAGCATTACAGCTAAGATCTCAACTTTGTTTAATCTTGATACTGTCAAAGACAGTATAGACAACCATTC
>JAEYQN010000132.1 GCA_023409995.1 Cyanobacteria bacterium OH_CBB_238
CGGTAGCTCAATGGCAGAGCATTCGGCTGTTAACCGAAGGGTTGTAGGTTCGAGTCCCACCCGAGGAGCCATTTAAAAAGAGTCTAAGAAGTTAGACTCTTTTTAGTTTAGTTTTTTGTTGTATTATAACCATCATACATGATTTTCTATAACTTTAGTTTTTTTACAAGCTTTGGAATAATCAAATCCCACGCTAAGGAACTTGGATGATTATCCCATTTTGCTATAGCAAATTTTGTACCACTCATGTCGACTCCAACTAACTCCTTTGTATCAATCAACGTAACTCCTTGCTTTTTTAACTTTTCAAATTTTGGAATAGGATAATTATAGCGATCTCCAGACTCTCTATATTCCAAGACTACAAATTTTACATTAGGAAAATGTTTTCTTGCCTCTTTCATACATTCTAAATATGCCTGTTCAAAATATTCATACTGCTCATTTTCATCGCTAGAATCAACCCCATAAAAGCTCATAACTCGTAAAGAATATGGAAAATAAATATATTTATAAAAATTATTCAACTCAACTTGCCGAAAAGTGCCATTAGATATTTCGTATTCTAAATTTTGTCTATTTGACCCAATAAAGTTCAAGTATTTATTTCTAATATTCTGAACATCAACCCAGACATAAATAATATATTCCGGATCGTTGCTAACTTCTTTATAGAAAGCTTTGTCTTTTAGTTGATACAACATATGGTTGATTGAACCTGAAGCAAAGGCTCTATTATACACTGGTCGCTTTGACAGTTCCGACAATTTATATGAACCAATGTCTTTATTAGCCAACCCAGAGCCATATGCAAAAGAACATCCAAACCACAATATTGGTAGCTTATGATATTTGCTGCCAGCAACTGGCCTCAAACTTTCTCTTTTCCACTGTCTGTATGAATTATCAAACGATTGAAGAGTTAAACTGTAAGGATTTATTAAAACTACTCTATATCCGGATTTATTATAGTCTAGAGACCAATATAAATAACAAGTAAGTTCTAAAATAATAAAAACCACCAAAATATTTACAATAATAACTTTTGCATATTTCTTAAACATAAAACTTCCTATTGGATCATTTACGTAAAAAAGAATAGCACGTTATTATAAAAAAACATAATAGATTTTAATACTAGTTTTTATTTGCAAGTTATAAGAGTAAACATCAATGTTTATAAAACTATAAAGCAGATTATATTATATATAAAACTAGACAAAAATACCTGCCTCAAATGGTGACGAAAGAGTCACCTCAGATAAGATATCCGCAATTTCTCTGTCTAACTTTCCAGCTTCAACATCTTTATATATAATTGAGAGTGCTATTTCACGACTTAAAGCTTTTCTATAGGGCCTTTCAGCAGCCAAGGCATCGTAGATATCAACAATTGCAACTATTCTGGTATAAGTATCAATTTGGTCTGCCGTTAATCCGTCAGGATAGCCGGATCCATCAAGTTTTTCATGATGAGACCTGACAATATTTCCAACCTCTTTAAACGTTTTCAATGATTTTAGTATATTCCAGCCATCACCTGGATGTTTTTTCATTACAGTAAATTCTTCATCAGTTAATGGTCCAGGCTTGTTTAAGATGTGATCAGGTGTGCCAATTTTACCAATATCATGCAATATAGCACCTTTTTTAAGAATATTTATCTCTCTAACAGTCATTTTAAGTTTTTTACCAATTTGCTCTGCATAATATGCAACCCTACTAATATGTCCCTTTGTCAAAACATCTTTGGCCTCTACACTATTTGCAACTGCCATAACAATAGAGTCAGAATTTTCCAAAGACTCTGCTAAATGTTTCAAACGAAAGTGCTTTAACTCTAATTCTTTGTATAGGTTTTTCTCTCTGGTAACATCATCGAATGCAATAAACATTAAAATTTGGTTATCATTCATAATTGGTATAACAGAAAATTTAAGATAAATTGTCTCACCATTTTTTGTCGTAAATTCCAAATCTTCTGCTACAATTTTCTTCGGCATTGAGCTAGAACAAGCTGACTTGATTGAATAGTCTAAAGAGCATCCGCCACAGGTTGAGCAATCGTTTTGGCAGAATAAATAATTACCAATTACAATATTTTCATACAATTCTTTGTTGCTTGCTATTTTAAACATATCATTAATAGATTTGTTAGCATATAGCAATTGCTTTTCACTATCGATTAAAACAACCCCATCATGAATACTTTCAAGCACTTGCATAAACGAAGATTTATCTTTTATAATTTCAACAATACTTTTCACACAATCACCATAACAACTATTTATATTAAAATATTGCGCTAAAATACTTATAAATTCAAGTAAATATTTTTTGTACTTAATTTCTTGCTATAATTTGCAAACTATGTATTATAAGAGAACAGATAATATTTATAGGCAAATACATATTGATTAAAAAAGCTATACAAATAGTGTTATTAAATTTAATCTTGTTATTCATTTTGTTTGTTTTTGTTGAAATCTACTCATATTTGGTGACTAAAAACAGATATTCTGATTTAATAAGTAATCAAAACAGTTTTTTCAAAAAATCTCAAATTAGTCATAGGGTAAAAATAAAATATCAACATATTCATAGATATACTTACAGCGAATTAGAAAATAGTCTAAGGCCAACAATAAGCTTTAATTCTAGGAAGCGGCCTCTTCTTTTCGTGGGGTGTTCTTATACAAATACTTACGGATTAAGTGATAATCAGCTACTCTCCTCAAAGGTTGCATATTTGACAAAAAGAACTACCTACAACAGAGGTCAAGGCGGAGAGGGGCCACAGCTTATTCTATATCAATTTAAAAATAAAAAATTCTTTACACAGGTCCCCGATGCAGAGTTTATTATATATACATTTATTTATGACCACTTATTTAGATTAAATAGATACCAGCTAGCCCCATTTTCAAATAGAACACAAATCAGATATAAACTTACTGATGGAAAATTAAAAGAATTAACCCCTTACTTTTTACCACTTTATTCACTATTCACAATACAAAATATCCAAACAAAAGTAGCTTTTATAAAGGCAAAAGATCGTAAAAAAAACTTTGCATTATTTTTAGCAATATTGAATGAATCCTATAAAATTGCTAAGCAACATTATCCCCATGCAAAATTTGTAATTCTGCTTTACAAAGATCCTCACTGGCATTATCCGGGAAGACAATTAACAACTTCAGAAATTAACCAATTAAACAAAGCTGGATTTATAGTAATTGATTCCGAAAAGCTTGTTGGGCATGAGTTAACAAGCGACAAATATAGACTATCTGATAAAGACCACCCTAATGAACAAGCTTGGCAAGAAATTGCTCCTCTACTCGTAAAACGCCTAAATTTATAGTTCAGGTTTTCGCCTTATAATTAATAAAATGTAAAATTATCTTGATTGAATTTTATTTAGTATTAAAATAAATATGAAATAAGTCTTGGGCTTGTAGCGCAGCTGGTAGCGCAGATGACTCTTAATCATTTGGTCGTGGGTTCGAATCCCACCAAGCCCATTTGACTTCATTCTAAACTTAGCATTTGCCTAAAAATGACATTATCAAACTACCTAAAAGTCTGTTATGTCTTCATTATTGCCCTAGAATAATTACAAATTCTTATTCAATCCATTGGTAATTTTTTTAAAAGAACTTGCGATTCTGCTAAATAATCCTTCTTCAAGACCTATATTTATACACTGTTTACTACCAGAAGACTCAACTATTAATTTTAGATCATCACCTTTACTTGTCAGAATAACAGTATCTTGTGGAGCTAATCTACTTGCTAAGTCAAGTAAAATAGGATCAATAGTTGAAAATTCTTTCATTAGGTACGGGTTTTTGCATAAGCTTATTATTGGACTTCTTAGAATTATGCACAAATTTAAGTATAAAATACTATATTATTTAAGCCTAATTATTATTTTATTTTTAGGGAAAAATGCATACGCAGAACAATTTGATCTTAAAACACCGCTAAAAGGCCAATCCATTGCCAGCCAGCTTCTGCAATTAGATACATTAAAAGCTGTCTACCCAATGACTTCTAGCTATAATAAAAGTTGTCAATATTATTCCATATCTAACACAAAACTTATACACAATATTAAAGATAGTTCTGTAAAAAATGGTCAATACATGACAGGTTATTGGCAAGAAGCTTGGACAGTTAACAGATGTGGGCAACAAATTGAAGTTCCAATTTTGTTCAGGTTAGATGGAAAAGGTGGGGCTTATTATCAAGTACAGGCTAACCAAGTACAAGTTAAAAAATGATTTTTTGAGTAGAGTTAAAGGGAAAAATATGAGTTTAAACATTAAAGAAGCTTTTTTATATCCATTTGGAGACAGGGAATGGAAAACAAAATTAGTTATACCAGCACTAATCGCGGCTCTTCCTGCAATATATAAAGTAACACAGCAAGAACTAGACATAATTCCAAGAATATTTTTCACATTTATAATAGCTGTTTTATCGTTATTATACTTTGGTTTCATATTAGAATATATGCGTAATCAACTAAATGAAACTAACATAAATAAATTACCAAATATTGTAGCTGATTATAAAAAATTCATTATAAATGCAATAAAATGCATATTAGTCTGTGCTGTATATACTCTCTTGCTTATAATTCCATCAGCTCTTGTTTTCTTTGGATTCAAAGTAGGCACTAATGTTTTTTTTATATCAATACTTATGGCATGTATCCTAATATTTTTGTATTTTTTAATCTTATTTTATGCCCAACTTGTTTTTATTGAGAATTACAGTTTTGAGGAAGCGCTCAATATTTCAAAAATATTTAAATTAATTATTTCATCAAAATGGCTTACATTAAGCACATTTCTAATAATAAACTGCACATCGGGAGTTTTCTCTGTACTTGAACTATTACTAAAAAGATTCGTAATTAGTATTATACCTCTTGCTTGTATAGAAACCATATGCTCATTATTTATAGTAAGCATTAGCGTACAAACTTATAAACTTACAAAAAAAAATCTCAAAACTGAAGTTATTGCTCAAAGCTAAGATAAATTGATTTAAAGTAACAAACGAACTTAACATTTGGAAAATTACAACTTTATAAATTATATTAAAAATAGGTTACTGTTGCATTTGTAGAGAGTTTATATTGAAAATAAACAAGTTTATTCTATTTTATATAAGTATTTTATGTATACTTGTTACTGGTTTCTATTTACGAACACTTTTTTACCTTAATTTTTCTCAACTATGGGGTGATGAAGCAGCAATACTTATTCCTGCAATAAAATTCAGTTTCGTTAAAGCAATGTTTATCCCATACGGCACTGATGCAACCTCTCCGCCACTTTATACAGCAATAATAAAAATCCTATACAATATTGGAGGAATAAATGAGTTAAAATTAAGGTTAGGTTCTTATTTGGCTGGATTAGTATCCCTACCGCTCTGTTATTTGCTATTTAAAAGATTCCTTAAAGGGGAACAATCACTTATTATTGCAACTTTCTTAATTTCAACAAATATTGCACTAATAACAATGTCTGGGATGATAAAACAATATACTTTAGATTTTTTAATTGCAACAGTGATATTGTTAATAGCTTCTAATATAAGTTGGACTCAATTAAAATATAAGACTATATTTTTATTTTTTATCAGTGCATTGTTTTTTTATATTTCATCATTTGGAGCTTTATTCATAATTCCTTCTATAGTTTTAGTTTATTTTATTTCAGCTATACTTGAAAAGAACAAAGAAAACATAAAAAAAATCACCTTATTCACGATATTAAATCTTATATTTTTAATTCCATATTACATTTTTTATCTATCAAAACTCAATAATGACTCCCACCTAGTTTCACAGTGGATAGATAAATATGGATTTTTCCCTAATACATACTTTGAAGTATCTGGAATTGTTGATTATCTATTTGACACAGCCAGTTATTTTGGTCACACAAATATTTTAGTTATTATTTCAATCTGCACCCTATTAACAA
>JAEYQN010000140.1 GCA_023409995.1 Cyanobacteria bacterium OH_CBB_238
GGCTTATAATCTGCCATGTGATTATGTGATACATACGGTGGGTCCGATTTGGAATGGTGGCAGAAGTAAGGAAGAGGAACTTTTGGCAAGCTGTTATTTTCATTCTATGCAGGTGGCACTTGAGCATGAGATAAGAAGTATCGCATTTCCTTCTATTTCAACCGGAGTATATAGTTTTCCGGTAGAACTTGCAGCAAAGATTGCGGTTAAGACGGTCAGCCGATTTTTGGAGGATAACAAGAATAGTTTTGACCTTGTAGAATGGGTTTTGTTTGATTCTGTGACAGAATCAGTGTATGTAAAAGAAGTGGATAAGTTGTATTCATAAAAGTATTTTGAGCAATACGTTTGTGTGGGGGGTTAAATAGATGTGAATTTTAAGTATCAAGTAAAAAATATAATAACATTGCGAAAAGTAGACTGATATTTTAGCCAGTTTACTTTTTTATTCTTGATAATTTTTATTTTAGGAAGAGTTTTTATAGATTAAAACTGAAAGATATGCTATAATCAACATATGTCGGAAACGAGAGGTGATAAAATGCCAAGACCTAAAAGATGCAGAAGAGTCTGTAGTGAACCGGAATATTCATGTTTTGAACCTGAAGGAGTTACGAATCCGGAAAGTGTGGTTCTTTCCGTAGATGAATATGAAGTGATAAGGCTTGTAGACTTTGAAAAACAAAATCATGAACAATGTGCTGCAGCTATGGATATTTCACGCACGACAGTCACGGAAATATATGAAAGAGCAAGGTACAAAATTTCGGACTGTATCGTGAATGGGAAACAATTATTGATATCCGGCGGAAATTATAGAATCTGTAGCGGAAAACACAAATCTTGTTGTGAAAGACCTTGCCGGAAATATAAAGAAAATTCAGAAAAAAATGTAGTAGCGAAAGGAAGAAAAGATATGAAGATAGCAGTAACTTATGAAAATGGAGAAATTTTTCAGCACTTTGGACATACTAAGCAGTTTAAGATATATGAAGTTGAAAATGGTGTTATTACGAAATCTGAAGTAATGGATTCCAATGGAAGCGGTCATGGAGCACTGGCAGGTTTGCTTTCTGAGTCAGGAATAGAGGTTTTGATTTGTGGTGGAATCGGCGGGGGAGCACAGATGGCTCTTGCAGAAGCGGACATCAAGCTTTATGGTGGAGTGTCCGGTAATGCAGATGAAGCAGTTCTTGCTTTAATTAATGGAACACTTGGCTATAATCCGGATGTAGATTGTGACCATCATGACCATGAGCACGGAGAAAGTGGACATACCTGTGGCAGTCATGGCTGTGGTAACAACTGTCATTAATCTATGAAGATAATTGGATGGTATAAATGATGGATATCAATGAAGTTATAAAGCAAATACCATTTTGGAAGAATCTTTCGGATGAAGAGAAAAAACAATTGTTAAGTGGTGCTGTCTTACGCATTTACAAAAAGGATTCCTATATCTATGGAATGACAGATGCGTGTCTCGGAATGATTTATGTGCAAAAAGGTTCTATTCGAGTTTATATCACAAGCGAAGAAGGACGTGAAATTACTTTGTTCCATATTGGAAGCGGAGAATGCTGTGTTTTGTCGGCTTCCTGTGTGATTGCAGGGATATCGTTGGATGTGCAGCTTCTGGCAGAAGAAGACACAGAGATTGTGGCAATTCATTCCGGAATGATTCAAAAACTGATGGATAGCAATATTTACGCGAGATGTTTTGCCTATGAACTTGCGACGAAGAGATTCTCTGACGTGGTATGGGTTATGCAGGAAATAATGTTTGCAAGATTTGATGTGAGAATGGCAAGATTTTTACTTTCTGTTTATGAGAAAACCGGCGAAAATAAGATTCAAATGACACAGGAAGCCATTGCAAAAGAAGTCAATTCAGCAAGAGAGGTAGTAGCGAGAATGTTGAAACAATTTGCATCAGATGAGCTAATAGAGCTTAATAGAGGTGCAATTGTTATAAAAAATATTGAAGGTTTGAAAAAAATTATTGAATAATGAGACTCAGTCACAGAAGAGAAAACTCCTAATGTATATAATGAAATTAGAAATCAGGAATGATTACTGAAATTAAAAATAGGAGGGCTAACAAATGGCTGAATTAAAAATAACAAGAGAAAATTTTGAAAATGAAGTGATGAAATCCAATATCCCGGTACTGATTGATTTTTGGGCACCTTGGTGTGGACCATGCCAGATGATGGGACCAATTATTGAACAGCTGGCAGAGGAGTATGAAGGAAAAGCAAAAGTCGGTAAAGTTAATGTGGATGAGGAGGGTGAATTATCACAGGCGTTTGGAGTGATGAGCATTCCAACCATTGTACTCGTTAAAGATGGAAAGGTTGTAAAACAAGCTGTCGGTGCAAGACCAAAGACAGAAGTGGAGGCGATGTTACAATGAGTATTTTCGGATTTTTTAAACAAGCTGATATCAATGCAGGAGTTCAGGAATTTTTGAAAACAGAAAAAGCTGTATTATTAGATGTTAGAACAAAGGAAGAATATGAATCCGGACATATTGAGAATAGTGAGAATATTCCTCTTCAACAGATAGAGAAAGTCCTTGCAAAAATAACGGATAAAGATACACCTCTATTTGTATATTGCCAAAGTGGTGCAAGAAGCAGTAGTGCTACATCTGCATTGAAACAGATGGGGTTTTCACATGTTACCAATATTGGAGGTATTAGTTCATACAGAGGAAAGGTTGTGAAAGGATGAAGGTTGTAATTGTGGGTGGAGTTGCAGGTGGTGCAACAGCAGCAACCAGACTTAGAAGATTAGATGAACATGCACAGATTACCGTTTTTGAACGCTCCGGATACATTTCATATGCAAATTGCGGACTGCCTTATTATATTGGCGGTGTAATTGAGGATAAGGAGGAACTGACACTTCAAACACCGGAAAGCATATGGAACAGATTTCGCATAGATATGAAGGTTCATCATGAAGTAACAGACATCAATGCTGTAAAGAAAACAGTTACAGTTTACAATCTGGATACCGGAAAAGTATATGAGGAATCTTATGATAAATTGATTTTATCACCGGGAGCAAAACCGATAAAGCCGAATCTTCCGGGAATAGATAATGATAAGATTTTTACATTACGAACGGTAGAAGATACATTGAAAATACGAAGCTTTGTAGAAGAAAAGAAACCCAAAACTGCAGTTATGGTTGGTGGTGGATTTATCGGACTTGAGGTTGCGGAAAATCTATGTGACTTGGGTGTTAAAGTAACAGTTGTACAAAGACCGAAACAGCTGATGAATACACTGGATTATGATATGGCAACTCTTGTACATAATAAGCTACGCAGTAAAGGGATAAGTCTAAAACTTGGCGGTGACGTAATCGGATTTGAGGAGAAGGAACAGTTACAGGT
>JAEYQN010000152.1 GCA_023409995.1 Cyanobacteria bacterium OH_CBB_238
ATGGTGTCGAACATTATCTGTTAAAACCAATACGTATGGATGAAGTTAGTAAAGTTTTTTTGAAGATTAAGAATTTATTGGAGCAAGAACATAGCAAAAATAGTAATAAAAAAGATAACAATTTCGAAGAATTATTGCCAGAGCTCAGAGAACAGTTTTGGATCAGTTTAGTAGTTGGTGGATTATGTGAGGAAGAAAAAATACGCAAACGAATGAAAATGGTTAAGATTGACTTAGACGAAACGCATCCTTTTGCAATTGTGGATGTGAAGCTCACAATGGATAATACGACCGGAAGTGAATATTATACGGGCGAAAATTATAGAAATCTTGTACATAATATTTGTCATATAGAGGATGAAGACATTGTCAGTATTCCAATGATATTAAATGATGATGTGATCAAAGTGATAGTAACTACAAAAAGAGAAGAAGATTTGGATACTTTTAAAAATAAGCTGGAGGAACTGCTTTTGGAACAATGCAGAGGTGCTGAATCCTTATTAAAAATCAAGGTAAATACGAAGATCGAAAAAGTGATGTCACATCTGATGGATATCAGAAATTATAATTGCATGGTCAGTGTCTCTTCGGAAGAATTTTCGGAATATGGCGGAGATCTTCTCCCGGAAGACCAGGAACGATTACTGCAGAAATATAAATTACTTATGGAAACAATCAATGATGGAGATTTGGATGGACTGGACAGTCTGGTTGATACTATTTTTTTGGAATTCAGAAATTTACCGTTGAAACGAGTCCAGCACTTGTGTGTGGATATGTTCGCAATGCTTTCTGCAAAGTTCATTCATATGGGTATTGATGTTTGGAAAAATATGAATGAAATGATAAATTATGAAAAATTATTAGTACTAGAAAAGAGAAGCCTGCTGAAAGCAGAGTGTAAAAATCTGTTATGTAAAGTCGTAAAGATTTTACAAAGCAAACAAAATATGACTTCAAAAAGAATAGTGGAAGAGTCAATCAAGTATTTGAAAATACATTATGCCGATGAAATCTCTCTAGATCATGTAGCAGGCAGATTTTTCTTGAACCAAGCCTACTTTAGTCGTTTATTTAAGCAGTATACAGGTAATACATTTACGGATTATTTGATTGAATTACGAATGGAGAAAGCAAAAGAAATCTTGGAACAAGGAAAATATAAAGTTTATGAAGTTAGTCAAATGGTGGGATATCATAGTGAAAAATACTTTTTTCGGATTTTCAAACAATATACCGGATGTTCACCGACGGAGTATGCAAGGAGAAGGGTGATAAATGAAAAAGGCTGAAAAGCTTAATAGAAAGGGAAAAACAAAATATTATAAAATAGTGGGCTATTTGAAAGATTATCGATTTAATAGTATTTTAGTAAGAAGCTTTATTATTATATTGCTTTTTTTAGCGTGTAGTTTTTCTGTTATCATGTTTACCGTTTCTAATAAAATGAACCGCATTATGACGGAAGAAATAGGGAATATGAGTGAAAATTCATTAATTAAGACTAGGGATCGTATCGATGTCGTGATGGAAGAGGTCGCCAGAATATCTGGTAAACTTTCCTTGAATGAAGATATCCGACAGTTTATGCTTCCTGATACCGAAGAATTATTCGGGACAAATCAAACTCATATTACAAAAGAACGGATTGAACAGTATGCAGGCGTATTTGATTATATCGATTCTATCTATGTATACTCTAATAAAAATAAATTTATTGTTACAAATGAAGGTGGAGGAGAGATTAAAGATTTTGAAGATATCACTTGGATGAAGAATCTAACAGAAAGAGAATATGAGCCTAGTAGAATCATCAGTAGATTGAAAAACGGAAGTTATCCCAATCTAATAAGTTATATGCAACCGATACGATTAACGCAAATGCAGTTCCTGGGAGGGATTATCGTTAATGTAGATGTCGATAAATTGGAAGAATTAATCGTCTCCAATATTCGGGATCTAGATGAAACATTGATTATTCTAGATAATCGTAACAATATAATTTTTAGTACGAATCAATCTTACCTGCGCAAAAAGATAGATAAAATAGAGTTCTATAAGGAGTTGGACTATAACCATATGGATGGTTATAGTATAGTAAATGACGGGACCGAAAATCAATTGGTCACAGTGACAACATCAGATCAATTTCAATGGAAATATATCTCTTGTGTAAAACTAAGTGCTTATGATGAGTATAGTAAAGGAATTTCTACTTTTTATATCGTTCAGTTTTTGGCATGTATCATTTTATCTCTTGTCGCTGCAGTCGGTATATCGCTTTATTGCTATCAGCCGGTCAGTAATATATTAAACTTATTAAAGAATCCTGCAATCTATCGAGTTGATGAAACGATTCCAGGCTTGCGCCAGGATGAGGCACATGAAATAGCGGTCAATATTCTAAGAAATCTTTATTCGAACCAACAGATGCAGGAAGAAATGAAGGAATATACCAATATTATTAATAAGGCACAATTAACAGCGTTGCAGGCACAGATCAGTCCACATTTTCTCTATAATACGCTGGAAAATATCCGCTGGAAAGCAATGGATATTTGTAAAGGTGATAATGAAGTCTCACAAATTATACTTAATCTATCAGAGATGTTACGTACCAGTATAGAAAGTGAGCAGCAGGTCATAACAATTGAAGAAGAAATACAAAATACGAAACCATACATAGAAATATTGCAGTTGCGATATGAAGATAAATTAAAGGTGATATGGGAGGTAGATCCTTCTGTTCTATTATATCCTATTGTAAAAGTAAGTCTTCAGCCAATCATTGAAAATGCAGTGTATCATGGTATAAAACCACTTCGTACACAGGGAATTATCACAATCAGTGTATTGAAAGCAGAAGAGCGATTAATGATTAAAGTGGCAGACAATGGCGTAGGTATGTCCAAGGAAGAAGTGACGCTTCTGAATGAAGATATGCATAGAAAATATATATTGAATGAAAATCATATAGGATTACGCAATGTTAACCAACGCTTGAAACTAATGATGGGGGATGATGCTGGTCTTGAGATTTTTAGTAAGGAACATGTTGGAACAATAGTTACATTGATTCTGCCTGTAACAAGGTCATGAGGTGACAATGAGACAAATAAAGAAAATAGCATTCATTATTTTAATAGCATTACTTACTCTAAATTCTTCCGCATGTACTGCCAAAGTTAATAAAAATGAAATGATATCACGAGAAGAAAAAGTTGTGATAAAGTGGATGCTTTACGGGGAAAAGGCTAAAAGTTCGGACACTATCATTGCACAATTTAATGGTATGTTGCAAGAGTACTACCCAGATACCACGATAGAATTTGAATTTGTACCAAAGGAACAATATAGAGCAAAATGGGACATGAAAATGGCCACTGATGAGCCAGTTGATATGATTTGGATCGGAAATGATTTGTTTAATTACTCAGATGAAGTGAAAAAAGGTTCTTTTATTGCATTGGATTATCTCTTAAATACCTATGGAACCAATTTATTGAATATGATCCCAGATAACTTATGGAGCAAACAACAACGCGATAATAAAACGTATAGCGTTCCCTTATTAGGAGAACTTTATCGAAAGGATTATGCACTTGTAACGGCAAAATCTGATTTAGCTGCTTATGGTGATGAACTGGAAATAGCTACGATAAATCAACGGTCACTTTATACAGATGCTTCTTGCTTTGATCCTATAGAGACCTATTTATACAACATGAAAGCAGCTCAGAAAATCGGCACTGGAATTTCTTGTGAGACCTTTTTTGAGATAGCCAATAAAGGTTATGAGGGAATCTACGGTCCGGATTCCCCTTTTGTAATTCGTATCTTTGATAATCAACTTAAGGTTTATAATAAATATGAACTGAACTCTTTTTACGATTTTTTCGACAGAATGCATAAATGGTACCAGAAAGGTTATATCAGACAGGATATTACAGAAGTACTAGATCCTCAAAATGATAATGGACCCAGAAATGGGAATGTTGTATTTTTAGATGAATATGGAGAAAATGGTGTCGTACTAGACAAAATAACAACAGACTATGAGGCAGTTAGAATTCCGTTGCAAAAGTATAAATACATTTCGTATGACTCCTGCAGAAATGCAGTTGCAATCCCAAGAACATCGACAAATCCTGCAAGAGCTATGGAAATCATTAACCTATTGAACTTAGAAGAAGGTGCGAAAATGTGCAGACTTCTATGTAATGGGACGGAAGGCAGACATTATATCAACAGAAGTGATAATTTAATAGACTGGGTAACGGGAGATGATGGAAAGCCGATCTACAAAGTATCTCCTTATGCAGTTAGCAATGTTTTTTTTAATTTAGAGAATTCGAGGGGGGAATTTGAACAATTAAAAAAATATAATGAGAATGCTCTGGTATCCCCATTAGAAGGATTTGAACTGGATACACGAATGATTGTATTGGAGATGGCCAAAATCGATCTGATAGTTAACGAATATATTAGTGAATTAAAAAACGGAACCACAGAGGATTGGGAGAATGTATATGACACCATGATTGAAAAAATGAAGATTTCAGGTTCCGACAAAGTAATAACTGAGATGCAAAGACAAATAGATGAATTTCAAAAATCAAAAGATACGTTTCATAAATAAAGATACCAAATAAATAGAAGAGAGACTGTTAAAAGATTCTTTTATCAATATCTGACACTCCCGTGGAGATTTTTTTTTGCTAGACTTAACTTATAAGTGAAACAAAAAAATTGGGAGGAACGAGATGAAGAAGAAAATTTTAGCAGTTTTTTTAACTGCCACCATTACCGCCACCTGCATTATGGGTTGTGGCTCAAGAAACACAGAAACAAATAGTGATTCAACAACAACATCTAGTGAAACAGCAAACGAGGCATCAAATGAGACAAAAGCAAAAGGAAATACAAAGGAAATCGCAGTTATGGTACCAAG
>JAEYQN010000154.1 GCA_023409995.1 Cyanobacteria bacterium OH_CBB_238
GTACTATACTGTTACCTTTAGATAAGGCTTATATAATTTTCGGTGATGTCGAAATCATGTACCCACAATTAACTACATATGAAACCGAATCAGGAGATAATGCTTGCATAAAATTCGGTATAGTGGTTGATTAAAGTATCCAATAAAAGAAGTATTTTAATTGGTAAATCATCTTATAAACAGAGTGAATGGAGGTTGTATTTATGTGTTGTATAGAAACTAAGAAAAAGATTTATGAAGAGTTTGAAAACGGTTTAGATCCTCAACAGGTAATAGTAAAGTTGAATATCCCAGGTGAAAGCAAAGTTGTTTACGGCTGCTATTCCTATTACAAGAATAAGAAGGTCGCAGAGGAAGAGAAAGAGAATATCCTTCAGGAAGAGTTAAATTATTCTAATGAATTAATTAGAAGATATAAAGAAAGCATACAGAATCTATCTAAGTATGGCAGAGAGTTTCTAAATGTATTAAAAGAATCTAAAGATCTGGAAGTACACAAAAGATACGACGCACATACTTTTGCTAGACAGATTTTGCTTCACGAAGTTGAGAACGGTAAGTATGACGAAGGAATCTTAGATAAAATGCACACGGTATCTAAGACCAGAAGAAACTATAAACGAATGGATGATATAGAAGTAAAGATGGAGAAAATTAAAAGAGATTTAAACAATGTGATAGTTGCTATAGAAAATCTTACTCCAATATTTATTCCAAATGAAGATAACGGTACTGAACTATACATAAATGGTCGTATGAAGAACATGGATGAATACTACATGGATATTATATCTGCTGTGAGGTGATGGGAATGCAAGATTACTTAACAATTGAATCAAATTCAAATATGGGGTTAAACAATTATATGTGCCGTGATAAAAGATTCTTTTGCACATCAAAGAAGGTGTTTCTATCTGCTAGTGATGTTTGTAGAAAACAGTGTTTTAATAAGCCTGACAAATATATGATAAGCACTAGTAAGTGCGAGAATTTGATTACAGCAGAAGAGTATGAGGCCATCTATAAAAGGCAGCTCATGATAGAAAATAACATTAGAAGCGAGATATCAGACTTTGAAAAGTACGTAAATGATTACGGGATATCAGTAGAGCAGTTTATGGTAATACTTTCAAGATTTAATAAACTGCGAGGAGATTGCAGAAACAGGATTAAAAGGAAGTATAAGTAAATCGGATAGAATCCAATAGAAGAGGAGTTTTAAACGGAAAGGAGAATGAAGATGTATAACGGTAGAATGACTAAAAAAGAATTTAATAAGAATACAAAAGCTGGAAAATATAGATAGGAGTGATGATTATGTTGTGGTTAGGAATTGGAATTTTTATCTTTTTATGTATTAAAGAGGTGTGCGTAACTCAAACACCTGAAGGTTATAATAGAAATTCTAGACTTCAAAAACAAGATTTATTGAAAGTTACTCTTGGTGAAATGTCAAAGAAAGAATTTAACAAAAACTTAAAGAACGGAAAATACAGATAGGGGGAATGATTATTTGCAGAATTGCGACAGGTAACCCGAAAAAGAATAGTTACTTCATCTGCTTGAAGTGTGGAGAACAGAATCACGTTTTGGATGGTATACAACGGATCAAGCAGCGAGAGAAGTATCATATAAAAGATGCTTATTGTTGTAAATGTGATTGTGAAACTAAAAATGTGGAAATCCGGTACTGTGACTGGTATGATGATATTAAGGCAAAGGTGCCGGAGTTACATACAGAGTACTATATAGATGTGTAGATAGAAGACAAATTTCAAGTGGAAGGGGAGGAGTATAATGGTATATAGAGAACTAACGTCTTTAACAAATGATGAAATTAGATTTATCGTTAATGATATTTTTCATCCCAAAAAGATAACAAATATTAAACGATATAAAAAAACAAATTGTATAACTTGTGATATTACAACAACATGGGATGGAGACGAGGGAGAAGATGATATTGAAATAGTGGATGAAGTAGAATTAAAAACACCGTCATTCATTGAGAAAGGAATACATGTTGACTTTTCTTTGGCATCTGATGATTATTTAAAATGGAAACAGTATTGTTTAGCAAAAGGATGTTTTGCATACATAAAAGACAATCCGTATTTAGAAATCGAAGAATAAATGAAAGTGGAATTTTAAGAATAAAATGGAGGACATATTATGGGAAAGGTTGTTCGTTTTGTTGGTAAAAAAGATAAATATAAAAAAGATATTTTTAGAGAGGAAACGTCTAATTTTATAAATGATGCATTATTCAGTATCAATGAAAAATTAAATAGTAAACCAATAACTAAATTTGACAAAAGATGAATTACCGAAAAAATAGTAATACCAGAATCTGTGCAAAAGAAAAATGAAGAAATAAAAGGAACTTATAACGGGAAAAATAAAATAAGTAATGTCTCTTATTACAAGGCATATATTTACAATCAAAGAACAAGAGAGATTGACGTAGTAGAAGCACCGATAAGCAAACTTAACAGTTGTGAAATGTGTGGGTATATCGCTAAAACTGTATATGATTTAGTTTATAATAAGTTTTGGTCTTTAAATTATAATATACGAGAGAGTATAAGAGATAGAGATTATCAAACTATAAATTATTTTATAGATTTAAAAAACACAATAATAGAACAAGGTATGATGTACGGAATTAGTAAGAGTGAAATTGAAAACCTTTTATTAATAACAAAGAAAAAATTGAATAAGGATTTTAATGAGTATTAAAGAAAAAAAATAAATATGTGATGAAAGAGTAATTTTAAACAGAAAGAATCACTGTTATTTTTTTCACGCAAGTATTCTTAAAGGAAACAATAAGAT
>JAEYQN010000165.1 GCA_023409995.1 Cyanobacteria bacterium OH_CBB_238
CACATGCATAACCCATGTGCTAGTAAAGACACAAGAAATAGAGACCAAAATCGCTGTATCCCATGAGCCGTCATGGATTCCATGTTTTAAAACCTCAAAAACATGATGAATACATGGATTCACATATTAGCTTATACCAAATGGCTTTCCATTATTGCATGATAAACCAAAATAATATTCAAAAAATCATAACATTTCTTAAAGGAAAGAATTAGAACACTTAGAGAATAACAAATTCGCTCATTATTCTTTAAAATTCTATTTATAATTTGGAGAGTTTTTATATGAGAGCACTTTTTATACTATGTTTAACTATAGCAATTTCCATGCCTGCATTCTCAGAAGCAATAAATGGAGGGGTAGAAAAAAGAGATCTAAAGCAAGGATCTAACCAAGTAATTGACTCAACAACCGGATATGGTATCCCAGAAGCAAATGTATCGTTGCCAGCAAAAAAGTTTTCAACCACCACTGATGACGAAGGTAGATTTCAATTAGGAACAAAAATCACTGCACCAACTATAATGTCAGTTAATAAAGATGGATATCGCCCATTTTCTCTAACGTTAGATTCTGAAACAACAGGCAAACCACTTGTTGTTGGCATAGAAAAATCAACACCTAAAGACTTGGTTTTGGAAACAGATATGATTCACCTTGGAGACAATAATTTTTCCCAAAATTCGGCTAATGCTGGAGACTTTGCAGTCAAATCAATTGGGCCATTTTATTCAAAAGAGATAAAAGTAAGTTCTGTGAAACCTGGCGAAAGCATTTATATAAATATTGGCTCAATTATAGGAATAGACACAATGACATCAAGAAATTTAGGACAATCAAAAGTAACAAGCACATATGCTGACCCTCCACAGGTATTTGTTAATGGGAATAAAATTGCAGAAATAAAAATAAACGGGGATGGACAAGAAATCAAAATTCCACCAGGAATTGTGAAAGAAAACCAACTAAATGAAATAACTATTAAAGCTGGTAAAAATTTATTTCAAACGTCTTATATTGACTACGATGATATAGAATTTACCAATCTTCAACTAGAAGTAAAATAAAAATTGACACAAATTAAATAATAAACATAAAATAATAGCCGAAGGCGGTTTTATGTTAAACAAAAATAATTTATATAAAATATTTATTATATTGATAATATTGGCTGGCATAATTGTGAGGATTAAAGCCTACTTACTCCAAAACTCTTTGTGGTTGGACGAGTCTGCACTGGCGTTGAGCATACTAAAAAGAAACTTATTTGGCTTTTTTACTCCACTTGAACATTTTCAAAAAGCTCCACCTATTTTTATGATGTTGACCGAACTAGCTACTTATATGTTTGGGAACACCAAAGAACTTGCCTTAAGATCAATTTCCCTTATCAGTTCAATATTAGCTCTTTTTGTTTTTTTTAGAATCTCTACTGAAGTCTTAAAAAATAAATTTGCTATACTTTTCGCAAACTATCTGTTTAGCCTGAATTTCTATATTATTTTCTATTCGCAAACATTCAAACAATATTCAAGCGATGTTTTACTGGTATTGTTAGCAATACATTTATTTAGTAAATTTGACTTAGAAAAAGCAAGCATTAAGAAAATTATGGTAGCCGGATTCTTAACTATAATTTTGTTACTAAGCTCATTTCCTGCATTGTTTGTGGTTGGAGCATTTATTTGTCTTTATCTTCCTAAATGCATGTCAATAACTAAAAAAAATATAAAATTCAATCTAAACAACATAAAAACTCTAACAATATATTCACTTCCACTAGTCATTTTTGGGATTCTTTACTATATACTTTTCCTCTTTCCTCTCAGAACTCGAGAAATAACACAAGTGACTTTTTGGAACGATGGATTTTTATCTCCAACTATAAATTCTTTTGGGCACATTATAAAGCACAATATAGAATATTTTTTCTATCCAAACCTCTTTGCTATAGTACTATTAATTCCAATTATTTTAGGAGCCTATTTTTTAGTAAAAGAAAAAAATACAATAAACAAATTAATTTTACTAACTATAGGATTCACTTTTTTAGCTTCAATTACGCACCTTTATCCAATAAAAGAAAGAGTTGTTCTTTACCTTATACCATTCTGCATAATTTATCTAGTAAAACCATTAGAAATAAGTTTACAAAAAAATAAAATCACAACTTTCTTTCTTATTTGTTTATACTTAATAAGCTTGCTATTTTATAACCCTATATATATTTCAAAATGCTTCAAATATAATGCATTTAGCTTTGTAGATGCAAGAACATCTATGAAAATCCTAAAAGAGAATTACAATAAATCCGACATAATTGTATACAATCAAGCATCGGACTCTGACTTAGAATACTACTCACACTACTTTAATTTTAAGCCTACAAGGACAATTTTAATACCACATGAACCATACACAATAGAGAACTATAATAACTTCTTGAATAGTTTACCAAAAAACAATACATATTGGTTCTATATATCATTTGATTATTCAGAAAAACCGACTCTTCCATTCATTGCCAATTGGGTAGTAAAAAACAACATAAAATTCAAAGCATATAGCTATAAAAAATCACGCGTTATCTACATGAAATTATAAAAATAACAATTAGAACATTACATCTACGATTTATATCTAATCAGCTTGTAAATCATTTTTTTTTGGTGTAGATTTGTGGTGTATATCAAACATGAGGAGAACGCCATGAGCGAAAGAAAATTAGTCGGAACCGGCGAAATGTTCAAAAAAGCGTTAGAAGGCAAATATGCCATCGGTGCTTACAATGTAAACAATATGGAAATGCTACAAGCTATCGCTGAAGCTGCTGAAGAAACAAGATCACCAATCATTCTTCAAGTTTCTGCGGGTGCAAGAAAATATGCTAACCAAACATATTTGGTAAAATTAGTAGAAGCAGCACTTGCAACAACAACAGTTCCAATAGCTCTTCACCTTGACCATGGTGCTGATTTTGAAATATGTAAAGCTTGTATTGATGGTGGTTTCTCATCTGTAATGATAGACGGATCAAGATTCCCACTTGAAGAAAATATTGCTCTTACAAAACAAGTTGTTGAATATGCTCACGAAAGAGGAGTTTCTGTTGAAGCTGAACTTGGTAAATTAGCTGGTATCGAAGATGATGTTAATGTGTCTGCAGCTGATGCTAAATTCACTAACCCTGAAGAAGCTGCTAGGTTCGTTAAAGAATCTGGTTGTGATTCTTTAGCAATAGCTATCGGAACATCTCATGGTGCTTACAAATTCTCAGGTGCAGCAAGACTTGATTTTGATAGACTAGCTGAAATCAAAAAAGCGGTTAACGAAGCTGTTGGATATGATTTCCCAATCGTACTTCACGGTGCATCTTCAGTTCCTCAAGATTTAGTTGCTAAATGTAATAAATATGGTGGTGCATTACCAAATGCTCAAGGTGTTCCAGAAGAAATGCTAACTTTTGCGTCTAAAAATGGTGTTGCAAAAATCAACATAGATACAGACTTAAGATTAGCGTTAACTTCTACTATTAGAGAATTCTTCGCTGAAGAACCATCTAAATTCGATCCAAGAGAATACCTTGGACCTGGTAGAACTGCGGTAAAAGAACTTGTTAAACACAAAATGACAGACGTTTTAGGTACAGCAGGTCACGCTGAATAATTTAATTTAAGTTATTTAAAAAAGTAAGGTAAGAAGATGAACTTCTTGCCTTCTTTTTTTGTTATAATCTGCTGAAAGAGTTGAAGGGTTAAAAAAATGTTAAAGTATTTTAAAGGATCATTCCTAGTAACGATAATAGGTCTAATATGTGCATATTTTTGGGGAGAGAAAACCCACCCAGGAAAAGGTTTTTTAGCATTATTCATTGTGATATTTTTGTCCATTCTGGAAGTAACTCTCTCTTTTGACAACGCTGTTATAAACGCAATTAAATTAGAGAAAATGACAGAGAAGTGGAAACATAGATTCCTTACTTGGGGTATAGCCATCGCTGTTTTTGGAATGAGATTTTTATTTCCGGTAGTGGTGGTTGCAGCTTTTTCCGGATTATCGCTGGTAGCTGTAGCAAAATTAGCATTTTATGACGTGGATCAGTATGCTCATTACTTACACGTTGTACATGCACCATTAGTAACCTTTGGCGGCTCATTTTTACTTATGCTGTTTTTGGCCTATTTTTTCAATTGTGAAAAAAAGATTCACTGGATTTCGTCCATTGAAAAGCCAATGTTATGCTGCACTAACATAAAATATGTAGAAGTTGTTATAAGTTTAGTTGCATTACTTTTATTACAGAACATCGTACCTGTGGAACAAAAACTACCAGTAGTTATGGCTGGATTTGTAGGAATAATATTGTATCTTGTTATTGATAGTGTAAGCAACTTATTGGAGCAAATAGCAGAAAGAAAAGCAGCGCTGACTGGCGAAGTCGCAAAACTAGGATTTATTGGATTTCTTTATCTTGAATTAATTGATGCAAGCTTTTCGCTCGATGGAGTGTTAGGAGCATTTGCCATAAGCAAAGATATTATAATAATAACGATAGGTTTAGCAATTGGAGCAATGTTTGTTAGATCATTGACCATCTACATGGTAGACAAAAAGACACTAAAAGAATATTTGTTTTTAGAGCACGGCGCACACTGGGCTATTGGTTTTCTTGCACTTATAATGTTTATAAGCACAGTTCATGAGGTACCAGAAGTAGTAACTGGTATGCTTGGCTTAATAATTGTTGGAGCAGCCTTCGTCTCTTCAATATTGCATAATAGGAACGAAAAAAAAGTTTAGCTTTTTTGCTATGAGTACAATTCAAACTTTTTTAAATAATCTGCTATCTTCTCCCCATAAGCATAGGCTTCAAGTTCAAGTGGATTGTTTTTATATTTTTCACTTCCAAGACCAATAAAACCCAATCCCTCATAATTTTTATATGCCTCTAGATATTTTTTTGCATCTTCACTTTCAATCGACCCTGATTTAAATTTTGGCAAATCCAAAACATCACTAAAATTTTTCTTTAATATTGAAAGTTGTTGTTCATATGTATTTTTTCTCAATGATTCAATAAATTCTTCACCAACACCCGCAGCCACTGCTTTTTGATACTGACTTTTTAACATAAAATCAAAAGAGTTATCACTCAAAGCTGCATCAACGGCCCTATTAGCAATCGCATCAGCATATTTCTCCACTCCCAAATCTTCAGATCGCAAGATTTTAGAAAATTGCTCACAATGTTTCAACTCATGAGATAACAGATTAAGCTGTTGTTTTTTATCTAGTTTGGTAAAAAAGCCTTGAGAATAGCCTATTGTATTATTTATAGGATCATACCCACCAGTAATAGAAAGTCCATCCTCGCCAGCATTTAAAATATTTTTGGGTGCGATAGTTGGTAAACCCATATAATCGACTAGCTCATCATATGCTTTGTGAATAAAATTTTCACCGTCTTCTTTTTGTAATTTAACAAAAATACCTTTTAGCTCATCTGGGATTTCAGATAAAGCTTTTTGGGCGGATTTCTTCGCTTTTCCCTTTGAAATAACAAATATCCCAACCGCTGTTAAAGCAGATAAAATAGCGGCACCAATCCCAACTTTCTGCCCAGATGTCAATTTTTGGGGTTCTTTTGATTTAGCAAAAGTATCCGACTGTGGCTTATATATATTGTTTGAGGTTACATTATTGGTATCTGTTTTCTGTTCTATGGATGTTGTTTTTAGAGGTGACTGACCAACAGCACTATAATTTGGATCTATTCTCATAAGCTTTCAATCATTTTAAATTAACTATATTAGTTAAAACATTCTAAATCAAAAAGTTGCCAAATTTGTAATAATATTGAAAAAGCTCTTTTTTAATTGTAAAATTAACCTTATAGATAAAAATGAGGATTAATTTTATGGGATTAATGACTGGTAAAAAAGGGGTTATATTTGGAGTATCAAATACTCATGGAATAGCCTATGGAATAGCAAAAGAATTGTTTGACCAAGGAGCTGAAATAGCATTTTCATATGCTGGTGAAATAATGGAAAAGCGTGTTCGTCCAATTGCTGAATCTATGAACGCAAAAGTTATAATGAACTGTGATGTAACTAAAGA
>JAEYQN010000005.1 GCA_023409995.1 Cyanobacteria bacterium OH_CBB_238
TTGGAGAAGCGGGAATTACTTTATATACTATAGGAAGTATAAAGGACATACGAGGTGTTAGAAAATATGTTTCCGTTGATGGAGGTATGACAGATAATTTAAGGCCAGCACTTTATCAAGCCTCTTATAATGCTTTAATAGCCAACAAGGCTTCTGAGGGAAAAAAGGATAAGGTTACAATATGCGGAAAATGCTGTGAATCAGGCGATATATTAATAAAAGATATATATTTGCCAAAGGCAAGCTCAGGAGATATACTAGCTGTTTTCTCAACAGGAGCATATGGCTACTCAATGGCAAGCAACTACAACAGGGTTTTGAAGCCAGCCATGATACTTGTAAATGATGGAAAATCTGATATTATAGTAGAGAGACAGACATATGAACAAATGCTTGAATCAGATGTAATTCCACAAAGACTCATTTAATTAAGGTGCTTTGATGCTTCAAGACTTTTACAGTTTTATAAAAATACCCATGCACAGTTTGAACTTTAAGTTTAACTTGCTTAATATTGGTGAATTAGTTTTTATTGCAGTAGTTCTGCTTTTTACTTATAAAAGGTTTATCAAAAATACACAAGCAGAAAAATTAGTTAAGGGTATTTTTATTTTGCTTTTAACTTGGGCATTTAGCGAGTTGCTTATAAAAATTGATCTGCAAATCATTGGCGTGTTTTTAAAAACACTTGTTAGTATAGTTATTTTTAGTTTAGTTGTTGTTTTTCAGCCAGAATTAAGAAAGTTTTTAGGATTTCTCGGACAAACAGGCTTCATGGGAAGAAGCATGTTTGAAAATAATAAGCAAAATGTGTATGGAGATACTGACGTTGTAAAAGAGCTTATAGAAGCTATTAAATATTTTAGTAAAACTAAATGTGGTGCTTTGATTGTTTTGCAGAGAAATAGTAATGAACTGGCATATCCAGAAGTAGGAACTAAAATTAATGCAGATATAACAACAGAATTAATAATAACAATATTTCACCCTAATACGCCATTACATGATGGTGCTATGGTCATACAGGGTAATAAAATCCTTTCAGCAGGTGTTTTATTGCCTCTAACAGAAGACCCAAAACTTAGTTGGAGATACGGTACAAGGCACAGGGCCGCAATTGGTATGAGTGAAGTTTCAGACTCTGCATGCTTAGTTGTTTCTGAAGAAACAGGAGATGTCTCAATTGCTATGGACGGAATATTGAAAAAATATGAAGATATTTCTGATTTAAGAGTTGATCTTGAAAGCATTTTAGGCTTGGTTTCTCAAAGCGCTGATGATGAGAAAAAAATCCTTTTTAACCTTATTAAAATTAAGAGTAAAAATAGAAAAGACAATGTATGAAAGCAATTAATGAAATACTAGAGCAAAAATTATTTGCAGTTATAAGAGTAAATGATGGTGAAAAAGTTGTAGAAATAGCTGAAGCATTAAGAAAAGGCGGAATTAGGACAACAGAGATAATATTAGAAAACCAATCAGTGGTGGAAGCGGTTAAGCATCTGTCATCAAATACTGATATTACAGTTGCAGCTGGCGGAATAATTACACAAAGACAGGCAAATATTGCGCTTTCAGCTGGGGCAAAGCTAATTGTTTCCCCTGTATTTCAGATGAACTTGGTTAGATTATGCCAAAGTAATCAAGTTCCACTAATAATGACGGCTACAACACCAAATGAAGCGTATTCCGCTTGGAAAGCGCGAACTTCCTTGATAAAAATTTATCCTACAAAGCCCATGGGGGGGGCAACATATGTTGAAGATCTACTTAGACCAATGCCTTTCTTAAATATTATTGCTACAGGAAATATTGAAATAGACGATTTTACAGACTATTTAGATGCAGGAGCAAAAGCTGTTGGAATTGGAAGATCTTTGTACTTAAAAGCTGATCCTACAGAAATAACAGAAAGAGCAAAAACTGCAATTTTATTAAGGGATGACTATATAAAAAATACTTAATGTATACGGGGATGTTATGACTAAACTTATATTTGAAAAATCTATAAAAGATTCATTTGGAATTGAGCTTACTGATACTAAGTTAGATTTTAACTTTATTGATTCAGAATACTTAAACGACAGTGAAACAATTTTACCTGAGTTGCCAGAAATTGAAGTAATGAGACACTTTAAGGAACTTTCTGATAAGAATTTTTGCATAGAAAAGGGCTTTTATCCTCTTGGTTCTTGCACAATGAAATATAACCCTAAAGTAAATGAACTAACTGCTTCATTATTTGGATTTACTGATTTACATCCGAACCAGCCCGATGGTGATGCTCAAGGAGCACTTGAACTTATGTATAAGTTGCAAGAATCGTTAAAAGAAATCACGGGAATGCACTCAATTTCTCTTCAGCCTGCAGCAGGTGCGCATGGTGAGTTATGTGGAATGATGATTGTAAAAGAATATTTTAAAGCAATTGGTCAGAGTAGAAAAAAAGTTATTGTTCCTGATTCTGCACATGGAACAAACCCGGCAAGTGCTGCTATGTGTGGATTTGATATCGTTGAACTGAAATCCCTTCCAAATGGACAAGTTGACCTAGAGGCATTAAAAGAAATATTAGACGAGGATACAGCAGCAATTATGTTAACAAATCCCAATACTTTGGGATTATTTGAAGAACGCATTCTTGAAATATCAGAAATGGTACATTCAGTTGGGGGGCTTTTATATTATGATGGAGCTAATTTGAATGCGATAATGGGGCATACAACGCCTGCAAAAATGGGATTTGACATAGTTCATGTTAACCTTCATAAAACTTTTGCAACTCCCCATGGTGGTGGTGGGCCGGGGGCAGGTCCAGTGGGAGTTATACAAGAATTATCAAAATATCTGCCTGTACCCACTATTGTACTTAATGACGGCATTTATTCACGTAATTATAATATGCCTGATTCTATTGGGCAACTTAAATCATTTTACGGAAATTTTGGAGTGTTAGTTAGGGCTTATACATATATTTTGATGATGGGAAAATCTCTAAAATTAGTAAGTGATAATGCTGTATTAAATGCTAATTATATGAAAGAAAAATTAAAAAATTCATTTTTATTGCCTCATGACAGCAAGTGTATGCATGAATTTGTATTGTCAGGTGATAAGCAAAAAAATAAAGGGGTAAACACGCTGGCAATTGCAAAAAGGCTTATGGATGCTAATTTTCATCCACCAACCGTGTATTTTCCATTGATTGTTTCTGAAGCAATAATGATTGAACCAACTGAGACTGAATCTAAAGATAGATTAGATTCTTTTATTGATGAAATGCTTAAAATTGCAAATGAAGTTAATGTTTCGGCCGATACAGTATTAAATAGACCAGTTAATACACCGGTTAAAAAAGTTGATGAAACCCTGGCAGCAAGAAAACTTGACGTAGCTTATAAACCAATTAATTAGCTCATAAGGTGCTCTAAAGCTGCAACTTTCATTTGACAAGCATCAGGTTTTTTATCCGTCCATATTTCAAAAGCCTTAGCAGCTTGGTGTACAAGCATGTCCAATCCACCAATTGTCTGTAATCCTTGTTTTTGAGCTATCTTTATAAGTTCTGTTTTGATCGGGTTATATACAATATCATAAACTATTGCCGACTTATTCATTGTTGATAGTGCAGAACAATCAACCGGGGATAAATCCATTGCTTTACTTCTCATTCCAATTGGAGTTGTATTCACAACCATAGAATATTCGCTTAAATCATTAATATGCTGAATCTGTTTTGACACAATTTGAATATCGGGGAATGTGCTACGAACTATTGAGACCATGCTAGATGCATTGATTATATTTCTTACGTAAAAGTCAATTTTTTTTACCCTTACTTGAGCAAAAGCCACTGCAGCAGCTCTTGCTGCTCCACCATTTCCTAATATAGCAACACTTTTACCTTCTAATGATTCTCTGATATTTTTAGGAACTGCTTCTAAAAAACCAAATACATCTGTATTGTAACCAGTTAGAGATTTATCATTCATTATTTTTACTGTATTTGCACAGCCTGCAATATTTGAAATATTATCTACTTGATCCAAGAAAAGAGTTATTGGAACTTTATGAGGAATCGTGACGTTGAAGCCGCTAAAGCCATTAGCTTTTAAATATTTTACTCTGCTTATTAAAGACTCTGGATCTGTTTCAAGAATTTCATATGTACCTTCCACTCCAGTCGAAGCAAAAGCCGCATTATGTATTACAGCAGACATTGAATGTGATAATGGATATCCAATTAAACCTAATTTAATCATTTGAATCTTCCATATCTCTTGTGTAACTGCATTCTTTGCTAATACACTCAATTTTTTGTGCTTTTTTTGTTATTTTTTTAACTAAAATGCTTCCACACTCTGGGCATTTTTCGTCAATTGGCTCATTCCAAGACACAAAATCACACTCAGGATATTTGTTACATCCAAAAAATATCTTGCCATATTTTGATTTTTTATAAACAATTTCACCATCACATCCATCTTTAGGGCATTTAACGCCCGTGGATTTAATAATTCTTTTCCTGTGCTTGCATTCATCGTTTGTACATTGTAGGTATGGACCATATGGACCTACTTTGTGAACCATATCACTCTTACATTTTTCACATTTTTCGTCTGCTATTTTTTCTTGCGCATCCTGCATTTCACCATTTAGTGGCATCATTGTTTTACATTCTGGATAACCGGAACAGCCTAAGAATTGCGATCCAAACCTACTGGTTCTTACAATCATTGCTTTCCCACAATTTGGACAAACTTTTCCTGAGTCAATAACTACCTTTTCCATTTTCTCTTTCGCTGTAGTCACAGTCTCAATAAAAGGATCATAAAATTCTTTTAGAATTTTATTCCAAGTAGCTTTATCTTCGGCAATATCATCTAACTTTGATTCCATCATTGCAGTGAACTCATAGTTCATTACATCAGAAAAATGGTTAACTAACTGAGTTGATACTGTCTTTCCCAATAGTGTTGGAGCAAGTGATTTTTCTTGTTTTTCAACATAACCTTTTTGTTGAATCTTTGAAATAATTGGAGCGTATGTACTGGGTCGACCAATTCCATGTTCTTCCATTGCTTTAACCAACGAGGCCTCAGTGAATCTTGGTGGCGGTTGGGTAAAGTGTTGCTTTGGGTTAACCTTTGAAAGTTCAACTGACTCACCTTCTTTAAAATCTGGAATATTCTTTAAGTCATCAATATTTTCATCTGAATCATTGTAAACTTTTAAAAATCCATCAAAAATTATTTTACTAGATCCGAGTCTTAACGTGTAATCCCCAGCAGAGATTTCAACGGAAGTATTTTTTACTTTTGCATTTTGCATTTGAGAGGAAACAAATCTGTCCCAAATAAGCTTATATAATCTATATTGCTCACTGGAAAGATAAGGTTTTAGACTCTCAGGTGTTTTATCGACATAAGAAGGTCTAATTGCCTCGTGAGCGTCTTGTACATTTTTCTTACCAGTCTTAACGTAAACATTAGGTGTTTTAGGATAATATTCTTCACCAAAAGAGTCAACAACGAACTCCTTTGCGGCAAGTTGTGCATCGTCAGATATTCTTACAGAATCCGTTCTCATATAAGTGATAAGACCAACGGGGCCATCACCACTAATATCAATACCTTCATATAACTTTTGAGCGACTTGCATAGTTTTTGATACGCCATAACCAAGTTTGTTGCTTGCTTCACGCTGTAAAGTTGATGTTATAAATGGTGCAGAGGGCTTTCTTTGAGTATCTTTAAAAGATATTTTATCAACCTTGTAGTCAAGTCCTTTTTTAGTAAGCTCTTCAACTATTTTATTGGATTCTTGCTCGTTTTTTATTTCAACTTTTTTACCTTTGTACTTTGATAATTCAGCTTCAAATATTTTCTTATCTTTTATTAGGTCAGCAGATATTGTCCAATACTCTTGAGGAACAAAGGCTTCTATCTGAGACTCTCTTTCGCAAATCATTCTTAATGCAACACTTTGAACTCTTCCGGCTGAAAGTCTATTATTTCTGAGTTTTTCCCATAAAACAGGGCTTATTTTATAGCCAACTAATCTATCAAGTATTTGTCTGGTCTGTTGAGCCCTAACTTTTTGCATATCAATCGCTCTTGAATTTTCAACAGCAGATTTTATTGCTTTTGGCGTGATTTCGTTGAATTCGATTCTAAATATTCTATCGTCTGGTACGTCTAAAACTTGCCTTACGTGCCAGGCAATAGCTTCTCCTTCTCTGTCAGGGTCGGATGCTAAAAATATTTTGTCTGATTTTTTTGCTGCATCATTTAGTTTTTTTACAACAGCTTCTTTCTCGGGTATCACAACAAAAGACGGTGAAAAATCCTGCGCAACGTCAAATCCTAGTACTTTAGGAGGGAAATCTCTTATATGCCCGTAACTTGCCTCTATTTGATAATTATCACCTAGTATTTTTTTTATAGTCTTAGATTTTGCTGGTGACTCAACTATAACTAATGCTTTTTCGTTTTTTTTCTTTGCCATTTTTCTCTATATAACCGCAAGGGAAATATATTTACCTCCCTCAATCTGTTTAACTAATCCTCTTATCTCTAGCTTAGTTAATATTACCATTAAATCAGCAATATTCAAGCTTAAATCTATCAATAGTTCATCTACTGTTGACGAATCCCTTTGTATAGCACTTAAAACAATAGTTTCTATATGCGTTTCGGGGGTCTTAAATGTCTCAAAATTTGATGATTGTTGTTTTGCCACGTATGTCCAATTCAAAGTATCAAGAACATCTTCTGCAGATGTAACAAGAGAAGCACCATCTTTTAGTAATTTATATATGCCTTCTGTATTTGGGTTCGAAATTAATCCAGGGATGCACATTAGTTCTCGACCATGCTCTAATGCCAATTTTGCTGTAATTAAGGCACCACTTTTTATTGCTGCTTCGGCAACTAGCGTTCCATAAGATAAACCGCTTACAATTCTATTTCTGTGAGGAAATCGCCAAGAAATAGGTTCAGCCGTGGGCCAATACTCTGATATTACAGCTCCCTGCCCATCTTTTATTCTATTAAATAAGCCTTTATTCGACTTAGGATATATGTGGTTAAAACCACCACCAAGGACTGCAATTGTTTTTAAATTTGAATCTAAAGCTGCGTTATGAGCAACGGTATCAATTCCTGCTGCCAAGCCCGATACAATGCAAATATCTGTAGTTCCTAGGTCATAAATTATTTGAGTTAAAACTTCTTTTGAATTTTGACTTGCTTTTCGAGAACCAACCACTGCAAGAGTTTTGTTCAAATTACATTGAGTCAAATCACCTTGTACAAAAATTGTTGTAGGTGGATTATATATATGTTTCAATATTTCAGGGTAATCACTTGAATCAAATGTTATATAGTCGATTTCTTGGTTTAGAATATATGACTCGCAGGAGTCAGGATCAACCTTTTTTCGTTCTTCCAAAAAATTATCAAGTTGTTTCTTAGTTATTTTATCAACTTTTATTAGCTCACTGACATCAGCTTGCCAAGCTAATTCAATGTCTAAAAAATGTTCATATAATCGCTGAGTAAACGTGCTACTTGTTTTTTCCAAAGAAGCGAATGCCAGCCAATACTTGCCATTGTGTTCCATAAGTATTAATTAACATACATTTGAATTTTTGTCCAGATTTTAACTAATATGAGCTAAATAAAATTTTTAGGCTTAACTTGAAGCCTAATGTACAGCGATGATTTAAAACTATAAAAAAGAAGAAAACTATGCTATTTTATCTAGCTTTAAAGAAGTTGACTCTTGAACATCACTTGCTGTTTCGCACTTGATTTGCTCTTTTTCAACTTTAGCAGTAATTGCTGACTCATATAGTTTTTTGTAGTATGCAGCTAACCTGCAAGCAACATCATACTTTGCATTTACTGAATCTAGCTCTTTAGAAGATTGCTCATTTTTTGTTGAGCTATCTGATGATTTTATGTTTTCAGACACAGAATTTAATATTTGTAGATAGTTAGGTTTTTCTTTTGAAAATGTATCAGATTGAAGAGCATCATTTTTGAATGAAATGGGCTTTATAGGCTGAGCATGCGCAAACTGTTTTAGTGGTTGACAGCTGTTTGTTGCACTGATACCCGAAGTCTGCATGATTCTCTCCTTTTTATATACCTCTAGCCTGTTGATATTAACACACAAATATCTATTTTTCAACCCTCTAAACAAGACCTTCTTTTATTGCCTTCACTGCCGCCTGAGTCCTGTCATCCACTACAAGTTTTTGAATAATATTGCAAACATGAGCCTTTGCTGTATGTTCACTAATACTAAGTAAGTTAGCGATATCGTTATTAGATTTTCCATCAACAACCAGTTTCAAGACCTCATATTCTCTTTCTGTTAGATTTGCATGTTGTGACCTGAAAGCAGCTCTGCTAGTTTGCTTTTTAGGAATTAATGGACCATTTTTTTGTCTTAATAATGGAACAATTTTAGGGTCTAGCCATATAGCACCGGCTTGAACCGATTTTATGATCATCATCAGTAAATCAGTATTGATATCTTTTATTACATACGCAAATGCGCCAGCAGCAAGTGATTCAACAACTTCTTCCTCGCTAGAATGTGATGTCAAAATAACTATTTTTGCATCAGGATTTTCGTCTAAAATCCTTTTACTGGCTGCAATTCCACTAATATCGGGTAATCCTATATCCATCAATATTACATCTGGTTTGTGTATATGAGCTTTTTCAATAGCCTCTTTACCTGTTTGTGCTTCTGCTATAACAACAAAATCAGGACTTTCTTCAAAAAGAGTTTTCATTCCAACTCTCATAAGTTTGTGGTCTTCGACCAACATAAGATTAATTATTTTATCTGACATATCTCTCTCCCACTTATGTAAAATATAATTGCAGAAAAAAATCTCTTCATTCCCCACTTAACTACTTTTCAAGAATATTATAATTTTTTTGTACATTTCGCAAAGAAATATATGGATAACACATATTGATATTATACATATATCGCGAATCGAAACATTTACCCTACAAATATCTTTTCGAAATATATGTATAACACTCGCATTATATTTGAAGTAAAATATTGTTATGAACGAATATGATTTTAGAACTACGAAAGACCAATCTGTAGGTTTATACAATAACAATGTTAATGATATTTATCATTCATCTCATGGTGCGTTCAAAGAAAGTATTGAAAAATTTGCACTTGCATCATGCATTTCTAATTTGGCAAAACAAAATAGTAACTTAAACATATTAGACATTTGTTATGGCATTGGTTATAACTCTAAGACATTATTATATCTTGCAAAACAGGCCAATCGAAGTATTAAAATAAACATTACTGCATCAGAAATTAATGAAGACCTAGTACTTATTTCGCCTTTTGTTAGAGATACAATTCCGTCATTAGATTTACATATTTTTCTTATGAGCAAAATATTTCAACAAGATAAGGCCAAGTTTAATAAAATCTTCAAAGTTTTACCTAAAGATATTGATGCAATTTGTTCCTATTTTTCCCCTCACTTATTGAATTACTTAACTATAAATAATCATAGCTATAGCAAATGTATGGCTTCAGAGCTTTTTCCTGCCCGTTTACATAATATATATTATAAATATATTTCTAAAAGCATTAATAACTCGCTAGAATGCAATATTTACGGTAATTGCTCATTTAACTATGCAAGTATAGATGCTAGACAACTTGTTAAAAAACTAAATACTTTCTTTGATGTTGTTTTTTTGGACGCATTTACTCCACAAAAAGATCCTACTCTTTGGACATACGATTTTATAAAAGTATTAAAATCTAAACTTCATAGTGACTCTATTCTTGTTACATATTCAAATTCGACTCCCTACCGCGCAGCATTAATTGAACTTGGCTTTTATGTTGGCAAAACTATTATCAATGGAAAACAATTTGGCACAGTTGCTTCCCTAAACAATAAATTAATTAGATTCCCTCTTGATAAATTTGATATAGGGTTAACCAAAACAACAGCAGGTGTTACTTATAAAGATCCCAATTTAAATTTAAATAGAGAAACATTAATAACAAATAGGGAGACGGAGAAGAGTAAATCTGATAGAATAGCAACTAGCAGATATAAGAAAAATTTTGCAAAGGAAACTTCAATAAATGCAAACTAGAAATAAGTATGACGTAATAGTTGTTGGTGGAGGCACTTCTGGCTGCGCTGCCAGTTATATTGCAGCAAAACTAGGATTAAAGACGTTAATAATTGAAAAAAATCTACACCTAGGAGGGACCATAACATCTGCTCTCGTCACACCTGCAATGAAAACCAATGCTGAGGGTATTAACACTGAATTTTTCAATGATTTAATAAAATACTTGGAGAAATATAATGGTCAGGTAACTTACTTGGATGGGAATTCTGGCTGGTTCAATCCTGAGATTTTAAAAATAGCGCTTGATGATATGATGAAACAGGTTGAATGCGACATTCTCTATAATACTGAGTTTTTTGAGATAAAAAGAGAAGATAGCGGTCTTTTCAAAATTGCAGCAAACTTCAACTCGTTATCACTATATTTCGAATCGGATTTTATTGTGGATGCAACAGGTTTTGGTTTTGTTTTTCAAAATTTAAATTGTGAATTTTTAAATCCTGATAATATTTCTCAATCTACTTCTCTTCGATTTACCATGAGCAATATTGATTTAAAAAAATTTGAAAAATGGATATTAAAAATTGACAAAGATAGGAATGTAACTTCCAGTTGTCATATTGGTAATGAAATACATTTATCTACAGCTTATACGTGGGATACAAATAAAAATTGGGCACTAGAGCCTATATTTAAAAAAGCCATAGAAAATGACGATTTAAACCCCAATGACACTGCCTATTTTCAGGTTTTTACTATCCCTGGAATGTCTACTTCTCTTGCTTTTAACTGTCCAAGAATAGTCTTAGACTCTGATAATAAAATTAATTCACCTGAAATATATAGCAAGTCGGTTGCCAATGCTAGATTTCAGGTATACAGAATATCAAAATTTTGTCAAAAATACTTACCAGGCTTCAAATCTGCATATATCAGCAATATTGCTGATATGCTGGGAATAAGAGAGTCAGGAAGAATTAAAGGTAAATATGTTTATTCAGAATCAGATATTGTATCAAAAAATAAGTTTAAAACCATTGCCGCATCCTGTGATTATCCAATAGATATACATAGTTCTCAACAAAATCAAAGTGAACTCTCATTTGCAGCAGGCAACTATTATCTTCCAATTGAATCTCTGATATCCAGCGATTATGATAACCTATTTGCCGTAGGTAGATGTCTAAGTGCTTCATTTAAAGCTCAAGCCGCCTTACGCACTCAAACTACATGTTTTTCTATGGGCGAAGCTGTCGCTAGATATATTAAAAGCAAACTAATCTAGATAGAAAGCCGTAACAACTTTATGTAAGTCTTCAGCATATTCAATTGCTTTGTGCAATGTCCCAGATGTATGAGAAAGAAAGCAAATAAGTTGTTGGCATTCATCAATAATTTCTCTATTACAGATTCTACTTGCATCAGCCAGTGTCATCATTGCTCTATCTGGATGTTCTATAATATTTGGAACACCGATAAGTTGATCCTGAACATCAGATGGCTGTTGGCCAATTGTTTGAGGTAAAATAACTCTCAATTTTTCAGGGTTAGATTTCATTGCTCCGCGAATAGCTGCAGCATTGGTTCCGCTTGAACCGCCACTTGTTATAATAGTATTTCCTTGAGTAACTAATGCAGAAGAAAGAACTTCAATTATCTGCTGGTGAGTAATAGGCAGATTTCTACTTCCTATTATTGCAACTTTTTTTGCTGACTGTTGAATTGTAGCCAGTTCCATTGCTAATTCATCAATGACATTTGGATCTTTTGTATCAACTGTGTCAAGATCGCTCATTGGCACCATAATAGAGGGTTCATTTTTATTTTCTTCTGACATCTTCTAATC
>JAEYQN010000011.1 GCA_023409995.1 Cyanobacteria bacterium OH_CBB_238
ATGGAGAAGAAGACAATCAATGTGGATGCCGTAAAAGAGAATTTCAGCATTAACCATGAGCAGGCAGAAAATGTTATTAAACAGCTTGAAACCATCGGTTTTCTTGATAAGGGAGACGAGAGTGGAAACCATAAGGTTATGATGGACAAAGAGGCTTTTTTGAATCGTATCAGAGGTTATCAGGACCTTGCTGACCGAATGAGGGCTGTTGCTGCATCGAAGCATATGAACCTTTCCGATGTGACGATATCTAAAACACTTATCCAGACGGAGAATGAGAGAGCCGTGAAAACGAGAATTCCCGGAACGTGGGGAGAGAAAGCAAGGTATGTCTGGATTAAGAAAGAAAACATCATGGAAATCCACAGCGGAAAGACCATGCTTACCTTTATTGACAGGGAAAAGGACTACAAGATTTATGATAAGGACAACCGGGTAGTTGAGACGATAAAGGGAGAAGCTCTTTACAGCAATCATTATGACAAGGTTGAGTCTTCAGTCCGTAAGAGATATGAGAAATCTCAGGTTGAAACAGAAACCAAAGTTAAGACAGCAACAAAAGCAACCACACAGAGAAAGAGGTAAGTGCCTATGCAGACAAGTAAGAAAAAACCTTCTGTGATATTTCTAGCATTTGGTGCAATTCTTGCAGCATATCTTGGGTATCTGGTTGGTGGAGCATGGGAGCAGGGCATTGACCTGATGAGTTTTATGGAACGATTCAATGAAGTATGCGCAGCTCCCTTGGCAAATTATTTTAATGAAAATACAGTGAAAACAGTAGCCATCGTAGTAGGAATCTATGCGATGGCTGTTTTAATGTATTACACCAGTCAGAGAAACTATATGCCCGGCAAGGAGTATGGTACTGCAAGATTTGAGAATCCGCAGAGGGTAAACAGTATTCTGATGGATAAGGATGAGAACTTCAATAGAATCCTAAGCCAGAATGTGAAGATGTCACTTGATTTCAGAAGGCTTAAGCTCAATGGAAATATCCTGATATGCGGAGGTTCCGGTGCAGGTAAGACGTTCTATGAGGTAAAGCCGAATCTGATGCAGATGCCCCACAACTGCTCTTTTATCTGTACCGACCCCAAAGGGGAAATCTTAAGAAGCTGCGGGCAGATGCTAAAAGACAATGGCTACAATGTGAAGGTTATCAATCTGCTGGAAATGGATAAGTCTGACTGTTACAATCCGTTTTCCTATATCCGTGAGGAAACGGATATTGTGAAGCTTATCACGAACCTGATTGCCAATACCACACCAAAGGGAAGCACTCCCTCAGACCCATTCTGGGAGAAAGCGGAAGGGCTGTTTTTACAGGCAATTTTCTATTATGTGTGGTTAGAGGAGAAACCAAGCCGCAGAAACTTTGAGACAGTTCTACAGCTTTTGGGCGAAGCCGAGGTAACACAGCAGGGCAAACCATCACATCTTGATGTCAGAATGAAATTCCTTGAGGAAAATAATCCTCTCGGACCAAACCATCCGGCAGTCAAGCAGTACAACAAATGTATGCGTGGTGCGGGAGATACTGTCCGTTCCATTATAATCAGTGCCAACTCAAGACTTGCGTTCTTGGAGAATAAGCAGGTGCTTCGCCTGTTGTCAAAGGATGAGCTGAACCTTGCAGATATCGGAATAGGTGTAAATGGAGACGGAGAGACAAAGACTGCATTATTCTGTGTCATACCGGATAGTGATAAATCTTATAACTTCATTATCGGTATGTTATACACACAGATTTTTCAGGAGCTTTATTATCAGGCAGACTTTAACTGCGGTGGCAGACTCCCGATTCATGTGACTTTTATGCTGGACGAGTTCGCCAATGTCGCATTGCCCGATGACTACTGTTCGTTGTTATCGACAATGCGAAGCCGTGAGATTTCCAGTATTATCATTATCCAGAACTTTGCACAGCTAAAGGCATTGTTTAAGGATACCTGGGAAACCATTCCGGGGAATTGCGACACTTTCATTTATCTTGGCGGCAATGAGCAGTCAACGCATAAGTATGTTTCGGAGCTGCTTGGAAAAGGCACGATTGATAAGAAATCAAGCGGAGAAACGAAAGGAAGACAGGGAAGTTCTTCAAGAAATTATGATGTACTTGGCAGGGAACTGTTTACACCGGATGAAGTGAGAAAGCTGGATAACAAAAAATGCATTATCTTTATCCGTGGGTTTGACCCTATTATGGATAACAAGTATATTCCATTCGCCCATCCGATGTTCAAACAGACAGCAGATGGAGGTGGAAAGCCTTATGTACACCATATGAGCAGTAATAATGAGGTCGTTGGTCCGCCTTACGAGATTTTATCACAGAAAGCTTTGGAGCACTATAAACAGCTGAAAGAAAAAGGTGAGAATGTCTATATTGATAAGCTGACTTATGAGGAATTCATGATGATTGGAGATAAGGAGCTTGGATGGAGATTCCAGATGCTTGATGAACAGGAGCAAAAAGACCGTTTCAATGCAGAGCAGGGACAGGAGCTTGAGTATTCCGAAGAATCAGAGACAACAGATAAAAGAAAGGAACTTCCTAAGATTGATGGCAAAGACACGATTCTTAGAAGAATGGCTCAGTGGGAGTTTTCTGACGAACAGCAGGAAGAGGCACAGAAGGCAATGATTGTCGGAGTGCCTGAAAATAAAATATTGGAATATTTCTATCCGGATGTTGAAGTCGAAGAGATGATACAGGTTAGGGAAGATTATGAGAAAGCATCAGCCTAAACAGGTTGGTGCTTTTTTTAGGAGGTGGTTATCGCAATACCGTGTCAGGGAA
>JAEYQN010000158.1 GCA_023409995.1 Cyanobacteria bacterium OH_CBB_238
ATTAATAGGAGAAAAATATATGAAAATTAATTTTAAGCATTTATTTATATTACTAAGTATAGTTTTATTGTTTTCGAGTAATATCCAAAGGGCAAACACTCAACCCCAAACTGAAATGACTGACAAATCTTATCGAACATTTGAAAAGACAGATAAAGAGCTAAATAAAATTTATAGCCAGATTCTACTGAAATACAAAAATGATAAAATATTTATTTCAAAATTACAGAAAGCTGAAATAGCTTGGATAAAATTTAGAGATGCTGAGATTGAAGCAATTTACCCTGAAGAAGATAAAATGCACAATTATGGTACAGTCTACCTTATGTGTGTAAATGGGATTTTGACAGAAATGACTCAACAACGTATAAAAGAACTTAAATTATGGTTAAAGGGTATGCCTGAAGGAGATGTTTGTTCAGGAAGTAGAAGATGTGAATAAATTATTTACAATTTTTTAAATAATTTTTGCTTATAAGGAGATCTTTCAAATAATATGACCATTAATAATTTTAAAACTGGACCTGATGGGATAAAACTCATTAAGGAGATTGAAAAACTTGAATTACACGCTTATCAAAAGACTATAAATGGAGTAAAAGACAAAATCACAATAGGCTATGGGCATACAGGAATGTTAAATGGAAGGCCTTTGACGTTAAATGATACTATTACAAAGTTTGAAGCTGAGCAGTTGTTTAAAAATGATTTATCAGCATTTGAAAGAATAATTAATGAATCGGTAAGGGTAAAAATTAATCAAAATCAGTTTGATGCATTAATGTCATTATCTTATAATATTGGGGCAAATGCGTTTAAAAACTCCACTCTTTTAAAATTATTAAATAAAGGAGACTTTACCGGAGCAAGAAACCAATTTTATAGGTGGAATAAATCAGGGGGCAAGGATTCTTTAGGTTTAACCCGGCGTAGGGCGAAAGAAGCTGATTTATTTAATAAACCTATAACTAAGGTGCCAAACCCTAGTAAATCTAATGTAGGACAAAATGGTTATTCAACAAGCAAAACAACACCGAAAACTGCTAAAGATTTTTATAATCCAAATACACAAAAAGTAAATTATGATATTACACCAAAAGGATCGAATTATAGCAATAATTTCTCTGATGGTGGAGGCTCCAAACAACCACCAATTGTCTTACAACCACAAAATAAAAACAATCATCCAAGCACTCCAAACAACAAAATTATATCAGTAGTGCTGATTAACGCCCCAACTCGAGGTTCCATAGGGATTTTACCAACTAATAACACTGCTGGCCAAACATTATATTATGAAATGAATACCTATGCTCAATTCTACTCTCCAGAAATGACAGGCACAAAAGGTTCAATTACAGGACCCGCGTCATCAGTATCAACATCAGAATCAGCATCAAGTTTATATGTCTCCAATGTTGGCGGTTCAAATTTTTGGCAGTCAACAGCAAATTCAGTAAAATCTGTTGCGAAAGATCTTATCTCCACAGCAGCATGGGCGGCTAATATTTATTTTATGGGGGTTCAATTTGCTTCCTTATTAAAGCTCTTAGTTAAAGGAACACTATCAGCAAAAGAAAGGTTAAGAATAGGATTTTTTTCCATTATTTCCAATGTATTTTCTTGGCTGTTTCGTTGGTAAATACATTATTTAGACAAAATGAGGTAAAAATATGACAGACACATTTAATTATCCCTACAAGCAAGCATATGTCAATTCTATTGAATTTAATACACTTGTAGATGAAACATTCTCTGGATATGAACAAAGAAGAGACGTTTGGACAAATCCACGAATGAGCTGGGTGTTAGATTTTGAAAAAAATCCAACTAACACCAGTGCAGTAGCAACATTTTTCAAAAATCAAAAGGGGAAAAAAACAGCTTTTTATTGGACTTGGGACTCTGATAAGGGAGGCGACGGAAACCAACACCTAGTAAGATTTGATTCTGACACACTAGATTTTAACATCATGGAATCAGGATATTCTACTTTTAGTATCAAATTTGTTGAGGTAATCGAATAATGAGTAAAGGGTTAATTACACAACAACAAGAAGAAATTAAAAAAGCAACATTAAAAACAAGAACATTGATTACTATTGCTCTTGATGATGATTATTTTAGAATTTTGGCAAATGATACTTTAAAAAACATAACAATAAGTGACAAGATATATTATTCACGGATGGTCAATACTTCCGCCATTGAAACATCACTGGATGGAACCACTGACAATATGATAATAAGTGTTTCTGATATAGCCCAAGAATTTGCTGGACTGATTTCCAACAATGGAGATGTTTTAACAAACAAAGAGTGTAAAGTCGAAGAAATAATATTTAATGGAGATACATCTGAAATTATCGGCAACCCTGTTCTGCTATTCAAAGGTAAAATTAACAAAATTCAGTTAACAGCCAAAACATTTGTTTTTACAGTTCAAAGAACCCTAAATAATTACTCGTCATTAAGCCCCAATATGGTTTTTGATATAAATTGTCAATGGAGATTTAAAGACACCAGATGTAACTACTCTGGGGATATAACCAAATGCGACAAAACTCTAAAAACGTGTAAATCTCTAGAAAATGTTGCAAATTTTGGTGGTTATCCTTCAGTAGTAATTCCTACACCAACAAAATAAAATACAAAGATAGAGTATAAGAGGAAAAATGAGTATAACAGATAGAAACAACTTAGGTTTTGATTTTGAAAGTCCGGCCTATAGATATGGAACCTTACAAACACAGGCAAATAATTGTTTATGCATCCCTATAGTATATGGGCGAGCAAGAGCTGCAGGAAACAAAATATGGCAGAGTTCAGGATCTGAAACTTTTAAAGCTTTAGTATGCTTTGCCGAGGGTCAAATTACTGGGTTTTCAGATATAAGAATTAATGAGATATTAATAACTGATTCTGCTTTGGCAGGAAGTTCATATACAACATATTTAGGTAACGGAAGTCAAGAAATTGACGCAAGAGTACCTGGTAACACCCAAGCAGAAAAAGCGACGTTGGTTGGGGGCTTGAAACATACATCTTATTTAGCGTTAACAATAACTGCGAATGCCAAAGTTGCAAATAATTACATGGATGTAACAGCCGTTATTCAAGGTAAAGCTATTCGAACATATTCAGATACAACCAGCTATACTAAACAATACTCAAATAATCCAGCCTGGTGTTTACTTGATTTCTTAACTTGCTACAATGGATGCGGATTATCTCATGATGAAATTGATATACAGAGCTTCATAGAAGCTGCAAAATACTGTAGCGAAAAAATTAACCCAGTTATAGCAATAGGAAATGTAAACGTAAAAGCTGGTACAACGACGGTCACAGGCAGTGGTACTGATTTTATTAATGAAACGAAAATAGGTGATCAAATCACCATCAATGGCGAATCAAAAGAAGTTGTAGAAGTTAAAAGCAAAACATCATTGATCATTGACTCTGCATTTTCGAGTGTCATAACAAATCAATCAATGATAATAAAAGACACACGCTACACGCTAAACCTTATTCTTGACACAAGAAAAACAAGACAAGATTGGATAAATGAAATATTAGTATGTTGCCGGGGGTTTCTAGTATATAAAGGTGGGAAAATAGCTCTTATAATTGATAAAGAACAAGCGGTTATTCAATCCTTTACACAAAATGATATTATTATGGATAGTGAAGTTTTTTGGACAACCCCAAAAGAGCAAAGATGCGACATCTTTAAAATTAGATATTTAGACCCAAATAATGAATACGCACGGGCTTTTGCCGTAGCAGAAGCAGATTCCTTTTTAAATGATCATCCAATAATACAAGAAATTATAGCTTTTGGTATAACAAATTTTAAACAAGCATCAAGGTTATCTTGGTACTATTTAAATCAAGCAAACACTTGCGATAAATTTATTTCTTTTAAAACCACGCACAAAGCACTGGATAGATCTCCGGGAGACATTATTCAACTAACAAGTACCTTCCTTGGTTATCAAGATAAAAAACTGGCTATTATTAGTATGCAAGAGGAACAAGAAGGACAAATTCAATTAATCTGCCGCGAATATAACCCCAATATATATTCGGATATTTTAGCAAGTGCAGAACCGGTATTCAATACGGTAACGATAGATGATGTTCTTGGCATCCCTGATGATGTTGCGAAACTGTCCTCAGCACAAAACTATAATACTATAGCATTGACTTGGACACCAATTGCCAGTACCCAAGTCACTTATGAGATAAGAGAGGGCACTTCTTGGGATAATTCTAGCGTAATCGTACAAAATTTAACTGGCCAAAGCTACACAATCTTAGACATAATAAAAGGAAAACATACTTATTGGATTAAATCAGTAAACAAATATGGTAATTATTCCAATAGTGCAGCAACTTCGGCAATAGAAATTAAAAACCTTATAGATGTTCATACTGTTGTAAACGAAAATATTCTTGACGACGATTTGTCAGAAGGAATGTTTGTTAATTGTAGTGCTTCCAATTGCAGAGTTATTCTCGACCCCATTAATAATTGGACAAATACTGGAACATGGGAGAATATAAACGCAATATACGCGCCTGAAAGATATTGGGGGGCAAACTGCAAAGAAACAGGAACATATACCACTAAAATTTATGAAATGGGTGACATATTTGGTGCATCAATAAATTTTAACTACAATATAAACAGCCTTGATGACTCTGGGGATATCACTACCGAATGGAGATATAGCGAAGATGGTGAAATTTGGACTGACTGGCAGTTTTTTACCCCTGGAAACTATACATTTAGCTGTTACCAATTTAAAATTACATTAAATAGTCCAAACAAAAGATATACGGCACTAACTAGTTTTATAATTAATATTGACATAACAGCAAAAGATTTATATTTCCAGGATAAGGCAATTTTAGATGCTATTTCAGGGGTAACTGTCAATTTTGAACAATCATTTGCAACAATTCCCGCAGTTGTTGCGAATATTTCTGATGGAACTAAGGGTTATTGCGTAGTAACATCAAAAAGCACATCACAGGCAACTGTTATAGCATATGATAATTTAGGGAACGCAATTACAGCAAAGGTAGATATAAGAGTAAAAGGTTATTAAAATAAAGGAGGAAAAATGACAACTTACACATGGACAGATAACGTGATGCGAAGTGGCACTGCCTGCAATGTCGATATGGCAGCAGATAATTTTATGTATTTAAAAGACAACAAAGCTGATATAGATTTAAATAACTTGACACTAAATGGCAAATCAAAGATAGCTCAATATGCAACACCTAGTGCTAATGCCACAAGTTTGACTCTAGGGGTAAGTGGATTGAATTATATAGCTCCAGCTGATGGGTATATTTCCTTGTCAAAAAGAGGTGGTGGCACTGGGCAATATATGTATTTAGACAACCTTACAGGTCGTGTAGGCAGTTGCGTTATCAATTCCACACTAGGTTGGGATGCAGTAATAAGCGTCCCCGTAAAAAAAGGTGATATATTTAAAGTTACCTACACCTATAGCGGAATAACCACTTTTTTTGGTAACATTTATTTAGAAGGGAGTAAACCATAATGACAAACTACTATATAGAAAAAGATAATAAAATTATTTTAGTTAATACTGACTTAGAAAGTTTAAAAAGAACCTTAATACATGGCATTGGTGATAATATTGTAATTCAAGAAACAGAAAGACCCATAGTGGACTTTGAGTTTGCTGATACTGAAGAATATATGTCTAAAATGCTTTCTAAATCAAAGGTTGAAAAGCTGGCTGAAAATGAAAATAAAAGAAACACAAAACTTCAGTCAGGTGTAAGTTATAAAAACATAATTTTTGACTCTGATACAGACCAAAAATCGAATTTAATGTATGCCATAGCCGCAATGGATGATATAGAGACATTGACATGGTATGGGATGAATAATGATTCCTTAGTTTGTACAAAATCAGATTTATTGGCAATTGGACAATTAATTCAAGAATTAACCGCATATGTGTGGGGG
>JAEYQN010000155.1 GCA_023409995.1 Cyanobacteria bacterium OH_CBB_238
TTACCGCCCCTTGGCGCAAAATTTTTATGTCATCATGTATAGCTAATGCTACGGTTGATTCAAGCCCATGAGCTAATTCTCCATAATCTTTAATTACCATATCAACAGAGTTGCCAATAAATTGAAGTGCTTCCTCATACGTTTTTGCTGCTGGCTGAGTTGAAAGGTTAGCGCTAGTGGTTGCTAATACATTACCGTCAATAATTTCACATAACTTGCTGAAGGTTTTGTTGTTTGGTACCCTTATTCCTACAGTGTCCTTGCTTGCAGTTATAGATAGCGGGGTTAATTCAGATTTGTTGAAAATAAGTGTTAATGCTCCAGGAAAATGCTTTTCAAGTAGTATCTTTGCTTTATTCCCTATTGTTTTTACGTATGGTTCTAAATTTTCTACTTTGTTTGACATTAAAATGAGTGGTTTTGTCGTATCCCTGTTTTTAAGTTGATATATTTTCTCAACAGCTTCTTTATTATTTGGAAGACAACCAACGCCCCAAACGGTATCCGTTACAAATGCTATAACTCCACCATTTTTTAGTTTTTCGTTTAGTTTTTTTATAAAATTAGTGTCGTTTAACATATCCATATATCCGATCAAACAATTCTTTTACATAACAAACTTTTAGAATGGAGGCAAAAATCATATATATAACAAAACAAATTAAAACCATAACCCCAGTTTTACTTGCATGAAGCAGCCAATTAGCTTGGTCGATTATCCATAACTTGTATATAGCGAATGATATGCAATAAGTGATTATTGATGCAAAAAGCATTTTTAGTAGATTATAAAAATAAAATTTATAATTCATATCCATTTTTCTCAGCAACATAATTCCTAATAATGTTGCATTAAATAATGTAACTAATGATGTTGAGAGAGTTATACCACCTATGCCTAAGTGTTTTACAAATAGCATATTTAAAAGGAACTTCAATGCAATGGACGACATTGCTACAATAAATGGTGTTTTAGAGTCATTAAAAGAGTAAAAAATTCTGGTTACGGAGTCTCTAAAGACATAAGGAATAATGGCAATAGATAAATATATTAAGGCTTGAGAAACCATCATAGTTGCTTGATTATCAAAAGCTCCTCTTTGGAATATAAGTTGAACAGCATCCGTTGCTAGTAGTATTATCCCAACTAGAATAGGGAATGAAACAAGGTTTAATAAACCCACTCCTTTGTTAAAATAGTATCTTATTCCTTCATAGTTTTCTTCACCTGCAAGTTTAGAAAAAATTGGGAAGAGAGGGACTAAAAATGCTGTAACGAGTATTCCTACCGGGAATTGAAATATCCTATTTGCGTATCCTATTGCAGACCAAGCCCCTGCACTAAGTTGAGATGCAAAAAACATATCTACGTATACATAGATTTGTCCAACGGTTGAACTTAATATTGCAGGAAATAGCAATTCCATTATGTGCTTGAACTCTTGGTTCTCTCTCAATTGTAAGTTGGGTTTTAATCTAAAACCCAGTTTTCTTATCTTGGGGAACTGAACAATAAACTGACAAAGAGCTCCAATGGTGGTAGCAGTGGCTAGCACTAGACCTAAATTATCGTTTTTTGCCATTGCTATTGCAACAATTATAACGACACTCATAACTATTGGAGAAAGGTTTGGTAACAAGAATTCTTTAAAAGTTACAAGCAACCCATAATATATTCCCATTATCCCACCTAAAACAACAATCGGTGACATAATTTTTAAATGTATGCTAGATAGGTGGATAAGTTGAGTATTTCCATTCGAGATTATGAACCCCATTATTTGCTCTGAAAAAACAAACGTTAAAATAGCGAGCAGTGTAAAAGTTATTAATGAAACACTCATAAATGTGCTATATATTTTATTTACCTTTTCATTAGCTCCTTCCTCATTTTCACCTATTAACTTGGCAAAAACAGCAACAGTAGCGCTATGAAAAGGTCCTCCTACCCCGCCTAATAATATTAGTGCTAGGGCTGGTATTTGGTATGCATAAAAATATGCATCTGAAGTTGTGCCTGCACCATAATAGTTTGCTGTTACTACATCTCTTAAAAAACCTATCATTTTAGATATTATTGTTATAAATGCTATTATCCAAGCAGCTTTTAATAAACTTTGTTGTTTATTCATTTCTTAATTCTTTTACCTCTACATGTACTCTTGCGCTTTTGTTCTTATCATTAGTTGCTTGAATATAATATACTATTTTGTTTTCACCTATATTTATATAGTCTTTTATATCAACCTTTATTTTTTTATCAGTAGTCGAACTAGTATCTATGATTAATTCTTTTCCGTTAATTACTGATTTTATAGTTGGAACTGATTTGATGTTATCTATGCAAATCCAAGCTTTTTTATATGGGGCATAGAATTCTTGCTCTCCAGTATTTGTTGTGGCTGTTGATGACAAAAGCTCAGGCATTGTTCCAATGGTAACACCAGAATAATAGTGTTGAAGAATTTGATCAAATTTATATCCATTTGAAGCCATTCCTCCTGCCCCATATTGGCTCATTCCAACCCCATGCCCAAATCCTGCGCCATTTGCTGTGAATATTGTTATATTGTCTTCAATGTTTTTTTCAATTATAAAATTTGCACTGGGTAATGCTTTTTGATCCTTTTTGAAGGATCTTCTGATAACAAGTTCTTTAAATATGTAGTATGTATTTTTATCTGTTGTTACTGCTAAGATAATATTTTTTCCTGATTTTCCTCTTCTAACTGTAGATATATTTTGTATTATTCCAAAGTCGTCTTTTTTTGTTAATACAGGTTTTACAAATCCCGTATTTGACTGTTCGATAAGTGTTTCACTTAAAATATTACTTAATTCGGCTTGAGTCCACTGCCTTTTCCATCTGAAGTATGGAGAGGCATTATCAAATGTTTCAGGATTTGACAAAAAATATTCCTTTGCAGCAGCATCAGAGCTTAAATCTTGAATGTTTTTGTTGTCTGCTTTTGCAATCAAGTATGAAATTGGGTTGGCAGGGAAAGCTTTTGTTGTAGGGTCCGAAAACGCGAGTTCGTAGTTTTCTGTATATCCCCCGGCTGTAGAACTATATAAAGCTAAAATTGGCTCGTTGTCTTTTGATAAGGCAATCAAACCGTTTGTTTCTTTTATTGCTTGATTTGATAATTCTTTTTCAGTATTTACTCCAAAATAAACTTGAGAGGCAACCGAGTCGGCCACATCAAATTCTCGATAAAATTTCTCTCTAGGTCTTAAAGCGTAGTTTCTAGCAGCTATTGTCTGAGCCTTTAGTGCTTCTAGTCCAAACCTGATAGGCATTTCGTTTGGCACTACTCCTTTTAAATAACTCTCTAGATCGAGGACATTAACAATGCAAAATTGATTTGGCTTACCATTGTAGTTTACAATATCAAATATACCCCTATATAGTGCTGGTCTTCCTGATCTTTTTAGGTCTTTTACACCAATAAAACCAGACTTATCGGTCCTTATAATAAGTGGTCCTGGGATATTTGCTGCCAATGTAATGTTTGCTTTTGAAACAGTATATTGACTTTCTTTAATTGCGATTTTGACCGATTCACCAGGTTGAATGTTTTTTATTAGCTTTCCCGTTGAAACGCTTAGAATTTCCATTGGAGCAGTGGCAGTAAAGTCTGCATTTTCGTATGTAAATTTTGAAAAGTTATTATTACTAATTCCTACCCTAATTATTTCATTATTGTCATGGGCTGAACAAACTTGCTGTAATCCCAAAATAAGCGCTATAATTGTTAATAATGCTAATTTTTTAAACATAAATAAATCTCTCTTCTGTATTTTAGTATAAAAAAATTTCATACAATACAACTAGAGAGATTTGTGTAAAGTTTAACTAATATATGTTACTATTCAGAAACTTTTTGTTTGTTAATTAAATCTTGTAATTTATCCATTAGTTCATCGCCTTTTTCTTGAAGGTCTGAAACAATGTCTTCAGCTTTGTTTTGAATTTCATCAACAGTAACTTGAGCTTTTTCACACAAGTCTTTTGACTTTTCATTTAGCATTTTTCGCGTTTCATCACCTGCTTGTGGAGCCAATAATACACCAATAACTCCGCCAACTACTCCACCTATTACAAAACCTGCTAAAAATTTTCCTACAGACATATTTATCTCCTTATATGTTTTTCTCTTTTTTTATTTTTTTCTCAATATCTTCAATCCAGCAAATAATCCTTTTAAAAATCCGCCAGAGATATTTTTTAATCCGCAAAAAGCTAAACCGCTTGCCCCAACTAGCCCAGAGAAAACTTTTTTGATAACATCTACTTGTTTGTCTGCACTTTTGGCAATTGAGTTTAAATTATTCAATGTTTCTTTTAATTCTTTCAAGGTTGGTTCGATTTCTTGTTTTACAACAGTTGTTGTCTCATCGATATTTACTGTAAGTCTTGATAAATCAATTAGTAATCTTATTATAAAAACCGATATTAACACTCCCAGTATAATTGTGGTAAAAATCAAAAACATTAAACTTACTTCTAGTGTTGGTGTCATTAATAACTCCTAATTTAATTCGTAATCTGTTTGTTCTTTTTCTTTTGCTTTTGCTAGTTGTTTAGCTTTTAGTTCTTCACTAAGCTTGTTATACTTCTTTTCTAAATTATATTTCATCATATCAATTGAAGTTAATGCTTGTCTTTTTGCTTCTTGAATTTCTGGTGCATGTTTTTGAGCAATGTCAACAATAACCTCTTCGATGTCTTGTCTTGTTTTTTCGCCTGATTTTGGAGCAAATAAAACACCTGCCACGATTCCTCCAACGATTCCCGCTAGCAATCCTACTCCAAATACAACTGAATTATCTTCTTTTGACATTCTTACCTCCGTACAATAACAATTTCTCCCGATTTTAGCACATTATAAAGTATCTTGCAATCGCTGTAAGTATTGTTTCCTATCGTATCTGTCGACATTTTCTTATTATTTGTTTAACTACTATAATTGAATGATTTAAAAAGCCTTGAAAGTGGTACATTAATAAAATAATTAATTACAATTTTTGTCGGGTATTGAATAGTGAAAAAAAATGACTTATTTGTTGGTCTGCTTTTGTCCTGCGGGCTAATTTGTTCTCCAGTAATGGCGAAGCAAGCGGAATTTGGTGACTTAGATATTACAAATTCTGCATTTTTAGCAGAAAGAGGTGGATTTGAATCAGTATTGCCACCCGCTAGTTATTCTGAAAAAATAGCATCTATAGGAAAATCAGAAACTATAGACAGTCCAAAGAGTTCAAACGAAAAGGACTCTTTAGATGGAGAGCTGGATGCTATCGAAAAAAATACCAGCGCTTCATCAAAAAAAATAAATAGAGTATTCAGTACGGTTGATGCTGTGGTGAAAGAAGTTACTTTATCTCAAACAAGTAGCAATTATAATCCGGTTGGACTTAAGCTTAAGTCTGGTGTTACTGCTGAGTCAGCAGTTAGTGAGGCTCAAGATACTGTGGTTTTGCCTCAATTGTTGAAAAGCGGAATTACCTTATTTTCCCCCAAAGGTATTGAATTTGATGAAGGTCCTTTGAAGACTGTAAAAATGGGGCTTGTTTATGGTGGGACAATGTCTTTGTATAAAGAAGATTATATGAATTTATCTTCAAAATTTTCTAATGATTATTATGAGATGTACATCAATAGTAAGTTGCGTGATAATAAAACGCAAATTAGATTTCAAATTAATTATTTAAGAAATCTTAAAAATACAACAAACGGGTTTACAGAAAAAATCTCAGAGATCAGTGTTATACATGATTTTAATGAACACCAACAAGTTACGCTTGGACAAGGTAAACGAATACCAATTGGTGTGGATGGTCAATCATTGCCTCAATATTTGGACTTCGCGCTAAGATCACAGATTGGTAGAACATTCAGTGATTCAAGAAGTTATGGTGTAAGAAACATTGGTAACTACAAATACATGGATTATGATATAGGTCTATATGATAGTACTAGATACCTTCAACAAATGTTTAATGGAACGGAGTTTGCCGGTTGGGTCAACTTTAGGCCATTGGCTAATCTTGATTCAAAGAAATATGGAGCTCTTACTTTAGGTACTGGTTATGATTTTGGTAGTGCTGATGAAGACTTTTCTGTGATTGGTGCATACCTTGGCTACAAGTACAAAAAAGTTACAACTAAGTTTGAGTATGCCCATGCAAACGGATATAATGGACTTGCAAACAGTTCAAGTAAAGCACAAGGTTTTTATTCTTCAATATTATATGACATTCATCCAAAGTTACAACTTGCTGCAAGGTACGATTACTTGGATCCTAATGTGAATCGCGTCAACAATGGAGTTGAAGAATATAGTATTGGTTTAAATTATTTTGTTACTAAAAAAATGAAAGTTATTCTTAACTATGTAAGACAGGAAAAAGAGATTGGACCTGATTCGAATATGTTTATTTTGTTAACAAGGTTCTTTATATAGGTTATTTCTTTACTAAAACAGGAGCAATATTTGCTCCTGTTTTTAATATATTACCCCTCATATGGATGGTTTTTGATAATTAACTTTGCATCTTTTTTTATTCTTATAGTAGAATATTTTCTATGATGGATGGCGAAGAAAATAATAAATTAATCGAGGATATTATAAAAAAAATAGTGGCTGAACCAATGGAAGCTGAAAACTATTTGCAACTCGGTAAGTTATATGTTCTCAATGATGATTATGAAAGAGCTTTGGGTATATATCAAAGTCTTTTGAACGTTGATCCAATAAACGTGCAGGCATTAATAAATTCAGGTAGCATATACTTTTACAAGCTTGAATTTGAAAAGGCAATAAATAATTACTCAAGGGCTGCTGAAATTGAGACAGATAATTTTTCAATATATTTCAATCTTGGAAATGCATATGCGGAAATGCGTAATACTAAGCAGGCAATGCTTAACTACATTAAGTCCATGAATTTACAGCCAAATAATCCAGCAATATATTCTGCAATGGGGCTTTTGCATCAAGATCAAAATGATTTTGTGGAAGCAAAATTATATTATGAAAAAGCAATTAAATTAGATGAAAAAGAGCCTGAATCATATATGAATTTAGCTTGTGTTTTAATGAAATTATATAAATTTACAGAGGCAACACAGGCTTTTCAGAAAGCTTTAGCTTTAAGTCCAAATGACGCAAAAATTGCCTTATGTTGTGCAAATGCTTTATCTTCTGATGATAAGTATATTGAAGCTGGAGAATATTTTGAAAAAGCTATTGAACTAGATCCTACATATTATCAAGCTTATGTTTGCTATGCAATATCACTTTGTGACCAAGGAAAGCACGAAAGAGCTATAGAATATTATAATAAGGCAATGGAAGTGGATTCAGAATTGCCTAATGCGTATATTTTACTGGCAAACTTGTACGTTTCAGAATCTCGTTATGTTGATGCTATAAACTTATATCAAAGTGTTGAACAATTGAAATTATCTGATCCCAATGTTTTGACTTTAATGGGTAATACCTATGTTATGATGAATAATCTTGAGTCGGCTCTTGAATATTACAAAAAGGCGGTTGACAAAGATTTTGATAATGATGAAACTAAATTGGTATATCTTGAAATTGCCGATGAATATATCTCTAAAAAGTTCGAAAAGGGAGAGACAAGTGTCGTATAGTAGTAAAAATAATGTTGTACCAATAGAAAAAATTGTAGCTATTTTGTCTTATTTTACTTGGGGAATAGTTGGTTTCGCTTGGTTGCTTCTTGCCGCTTTTATGAAACAAACACTGCGACCTTTTGTTAAATACCACATTTACCAATCTGTTTTTCTTTCAATATTGTTTGTTTTGTTTTCTCATATATTAGTTTTTGTCATAAATCTATTAGGATATATTCCTGTTGTAAACATAGTGGTTGGGGCCATTGTTTTCTTCTTAAAAACTACAGTATTGACAATTGGGTGGATGCAATTGTCAATAATTGATATTGTATTATGGCTGTTTATTCTTTATTTAAGCTTAGGTGCATATAAATCCAAATATTCATATGTCCCTTGGGTTTCTGACATTATTAAATATAATATAAATAGAAGCTAGTAAAAATACCATACAGACATTTAATTGTATTAATAGGTTATATATTTAGTGGTAAAAATGGTAATTATATAAATCTGCTTCTATGTTATGTTCTTTTAGTTATAAAAAAGGAGCTATACTTATGGATTGTAATTTTCATATGCCACTTTTAGGCGACAGATTTCCTGAATTAACAGTACATACAACGCAAGGGAAAATGATGTTGCCAGATGCCTTTAAAGGGTCATATTTTATTCTATTTAGTCATCCTGCTGATTTTACTCCAGTTTGTACTACAGAGTTTATTGCTTTTCAAAAAAGAATTGAAGATTTTGAAAAACTAAATTGTAAATTAATAGGCTTATCTGTTGACCAAGTTTTTTCCCATTTAAAATGGATTGAATGGATAAATGAGAAAACTGGTGTAGAAATAACTTTTCCTATAATTGCCGCAACTGATACACTAGCTCTTGATTTAGGCTTGATTCACCCCGGAAAAGGTACAAGTACTGTAAGAGCTGTCTTTATTTGTGATACTGAGGGCAAAGTTAGAGTCATTCTTTATTATCCACCAGAAGTTGGTAGAAATATAGAAGAAATACTTAGGGCTCTTAAGGCAATTGTTGTTTCTGATACTAATTCAGTTGCTTTGCCTGCAAATTGGCCAAATAATGAGCTTATAAAAGACAAAGTAATCGTTCCGCCGCCAAAAGATATAAAATCAATGAAAGAGAATATTGGTAAAGAGGATAGCTATGATTGGTGGTTTCAATATAAAGACATTTAATATAAAAATTAGTAGTCGTAATGCTCTCTTTTGTTCAGGTATTCTCTAACATAATTTAGAGATGCCTGAACTATTCTTGTGATTCTTGATGAAGACAGACCAACTTGTTCGGCTATTTCTTTGACTTGCATATTTCTATAGAATCTATATTCAACAATAGTTCTGTCTTTTTGTGGAAGTGTAGCAATAGCTTCCCTGATAACTTTTCCTAATTCTGATATTTCTGCTTTTTCATCCGGTAGTGCCGAGGTATCTTTAATAAAGTCAAACGGTGAGTCATTGTCAGAAGAAGCCGCAGCTAAGCTGTCTATTGAAAGAATTGTTTCATAAATAGCTTCTCTTACTTTTGTTGGAGTTATATTGCCTGAACCATCGTTGCTTGCTTCTGGTTCTTCAGTTTCACTTTTTGCATGTTTTAATGAATACCATTTGTATCTGTTGCGCAATTCATTCCTAATTGCCCAACGAACAGCAGTTGCAATGTATGCATTATTATATCTGGTAAGTTGTTCTTCTGTTTTGTCCTTAATCATTGCTTGAATTGCAATAATACCAATGCTTACTAGCTCTTCATATTCAACCATATGAGAAGGGATACGTCGCTGCTCAACTTTTGCAACTTTCTCTATTATTTCTATATAGTCTTTAATTTTAGAGTGCACGTTTGTAACCACTATACCATCTTATCTACATCTTATTTATATTAGTACTTTTTTGAGGTTTTCGCAAATTATATACAAAAAGCAGAATTTCCGCGACAGCCTTGTATAAATCTGGAGGTATGTATGAGTTTAATTCTACCATACGAAATAGTGCCCTTGCAACAGGCGGGTTCTCTACCACTGGAATATTATGTTCTTTTGCTATTTCAATTATCTTTTTTGCAAATAGCTCTGTCCCTTTTGCAACTAGCTTTGGAGACTCCATTTCTTCAGCTTTATAAGATAATGCACAAGCAATATGTGTTGGATTGGTGACGATAAAGTCGGATGTTGGGACGGCATCCATCATTCCTTTTTGAAGCATTTGTTGCCTTCTTTGGCGTAAAGCTGCTTTTACATGTGGGTCGCCTTCTGAGTTTTTATATTCATCTTTTACTTCTTTGAATGACATTTTTTGGTCCTGCATAAATTTCCATCTTGTCATTCCGTAATCTGCGGCTGCTATTATTAAAAATGCTAAACCGGCTTTCATTACAAAGTCTACAAGCAGTTTTCCAAAAGCTACCATTATCGCAAAATTGTTGTCTACTGCTGCTAACCCCAGAATGCTTGGCAAGTGTGCCTGATAAACCATCCAACCAATCATGCCCAAAACCCCAACCTTAACTATGTTTTTTATAAGTTCAAATAGAGTTTTAACCGTCATTAGGTTCTTAAAATATTTGGTGGGATTTAATTTATCTAACTTAGGGGATAGTGGTGTAGTTGTGACCAGTGGTCCTACCTGGATTAAATCGCCTAATATTCCAACAAATGCGGCAAGGAATAGAATTGGTCCCAATATCAATAGAGTGGGAACAAGAGTTATCCAAAGCAGATAAGTATAACCTATTTTATCTATATGTTGGTTGGGTATTTGTTCATATGCAAGCACAAATAGCCTAGTTATCTGATCCCATATAAAAGGAGATATTTTTATTATGGTAATGAACATTACAAGCAATGCAAAAGCTGTAGAAAAGTCCTTTGACTTTACTACTTGCCCTTCCTTTCTTGCTTTCTGCAGTTTTTGCTGTGAAGCTTCAAACTGCTTATCTTCATCACCCATGTGTTATTTCAACCCGGTTAATGTACAATTATTTTAATATTAATTGAAAATAATTATTATTCAATTAGTAAGATATCATTGAAACAACTTCAATATTATCAGGAATTCTTTTTCTTCCATTTAGTTCATTTAATTCTATGACGAAAGCCACTCCTGCAACATTTGCTCCTGTTTTTTCAATTAATTTGCAAGAAGCTTCAACGGTACCACCTGTTGCTAACAAGTCATCAATGATTAACACATTTTTACCAGGCTCTATAGCATCTTTATGCATTTGAATAGTATCAGTACCATATTCAAGCTGGTATTCTTGGCTTATTGTTTCTGCAGGGAGTTTACCTGGTTTTCTTATTAGAATAAATCCTGCTCCTAAGTTGCAAGCAACTGCTGCTCCAAATATGAATCCTCTAGATTCAATACCTGCAACATAATCTATCTTTTTGTCTATGAATTTCTGAGTCAAGTAATGTACAATTTGTCTTAATGCTTCAGGGTCTTTTACCGCTGTTGTTATATCTTTAAAAACAATACCTTTAACCGGGAAATCAACCACATCTCTAATTTTGTCCTTAACCATTTGAACTGACATTATAACTCTCCATAACTGTTTTATCTGCCACACGACATATAAACATTCTACTATAAATTAACTTAAATTATTAATTTTGTTGATCATTTTTGTTAAGGTTCGTGTAGGAAGACCCACTATGTTATCAAAATCTCCTATTATTTCTTTTACAAAATATTCAGGCAATTCCTGTATGCCATATGATCCTGCTTTATCAAGTGGATTATATTTTTCAATGTAATTTATTAAATTTTCTTTTGATATGTTGCTAAAACAAACTTCACTAGTTGTTGATTCCACATATTGCTTTGTTGATTGAGTGTCTATTATAGCTATTGATGTGACAACTTTATGTATGTCATTGTTAAGTTTTTCCAGCATAATTAGCGCTTGTTCTTTATTTATTGGTTTTCCCAATACATCATTACCGGCAATTACAACAGTATCCGCACTAATTATTAGTGCGGGTTCTGTTATCATATTTTTTATAGATATAGCTTTATTTAGCGCTATATTCTCTATAGCTTCGTAACTAAATTTTAGCCCGACAATTTTTTCGTCATAATTGGGAGATATTATGTCAAAAGCAAATCCTAAGCTCTTTAGTATTTCGATCCTTCTTGGTGAAGTTGATGCCAATATTATTTTTTTCATTAATAGTTCCCACTCATTTGATGGAAATATATTAAATCAAAAGCAATAAAAATCCAATTATGCAGTTCTACTTGTTGAGGCTGCGCGTCTTCTTGTTTTGTACATCGCTGCTTTTGTATTAATTGCCGAGCAAGCATCCTTAAGTGTTTGATTTAATGCTAACATATTTCGGTGCATTAAGGCATAATCATTCATTGTTTCTAACATTTTTTGTGAATCGACTAGTTTAACGGAACCTGCATTATCAACTTTTTCTTTAGCATATTTTGTTACTAATAACTTGTCAATTGCATCTCTTGGTCCTACTGCCATATTAAATTCCCCCTGTAAATAATTTATAATCCCCTTGTATATATATAAAGTATTTCATTTAAACTTAATTGCCTTTTGTGTATTTAATATTACAAAATGTTAAACAGTTTTATTCTCCCTATTATTATTGAATTTTAGTATGGAATAATCATTATGTAAGGAGATTTTGCAGTGATGGAAAAACTTGTTTTATATGTTACAGGTAATGATGGATTAAGCAAAAATGCATTTAATGTCTCTACCTTGTCTTCTATTATTGCTGCTTCACTGGGAGTTAAGGTAATTAAACATGTCAGTTATGATACTAATAAGAGGTGTTCTGATGCAATGTTTTTGGAAGAAATGGGGATAAGAGTTTGTAAAAATATCAAAGAAATAGAAGACGATTTCTTTAATAAAGGAATTGCTTTTGTTGAATCTTTGCCTTCGTCTGTTACAGAACATTTTTGCCCGCTGGTTGCCCCAATATATGAAACTGCAAGATTTGTTGGGACATCGCAATTTAATGTAGCAATGGCCTACCTTTTTGAGTTTAGGAAGCAAAAATACCCAAAGGCAATGGTTGCAGTATCTAGTGATGCGGATTATGACGAAGCTGGTATTTGCTCTAGTACGCATATTTTTGAATTAAATAATGAAAAAATATTTAATTATACAATTTCTCCAGAGAATTATGGTATGGCTATTGCAGACAAAATAGCTCTTACTGGTGCAACTCCTTTATATAACAAAAATTTGGCTATAGACATCTTCTCTAAAAAGATTAAAGGTCCAAAAATGGATGTCCTATCCATTAATTCTGCTCTAATGCTTCATTCTGCTGGCTTTACGGATAATATAAAAAAGGGTATAATTATGTCGTACGAATCTTTAGAAACTCTAAATGCATTAAATACATTGGAGATATTGAGGGGTTAATATTGATAGATCGTTCGTTTTTATACGATGCAGCGCGAAACTTATATGGGAGTATTTCTTATAATAACAATTCTGGTAAGGCGGTTCTTCCATTGCGTTATATTTTGGAACTTACATATAGGTGTAATCTTGCTTGTCCATATTGTTATATTGGTGAAGATAGGCAAAAAAATGAGCTTTCAACAGAAGAATGGTTTGATATAATAGACCAAATTCCAATGTATGCATTCATTTCTTTGATTGGTGGAGAGGTCCTATTACGGAAAGATTTTTTGAAAATATTTGAAAAAGCTTCTAAGCAAACTTTGGGCAAGGTAAATATCATATCAAATGGTACATTGATCACAGATGAGATGATCGATAGTTTTATAAAAAATAAGCTTTTATTGCTCTCTATTTCCTTAGACGGTTATGGTGAAAATCATGATATTAACCGAAATAAACAAGGTATATTTGATAAAATCATTTTAAACTTGGAAAAGTTTAATTCAAAGAGAAGGCGTTCTAAGCCAATGTTAGATATAAAAACAATAGTTTTGGAAAACAACATGGATGATTTGCCAAAACTATATAAATTATCTTCAAAATTGCGTTCTGATTATTTTTCAATTGCCTTTAAGCGTAACAATGAAATAAGACAAAGCTCGGAACTAAGAAATGAGTTTGGAGAAGAGTTCTATTCTGCCACATACCCTTTAGAGCCATACTTTAATATGGAACACTTTAAAGAAATATATAAAGAGCTTGAGTCATTATCTAAAGCTACCAAAACTAAACTGAGATGGGCTCCGAAGTTTAAGCCAACAGGTGATTTTACTCGAATTGAACGGTTCTATAAATTAAAAGATGAGTCCATCAATAAAATTTATAATCCGTGCATTTTTCCATATTCCAATATGTACATAAATCCTGAAGGGGATGTTTATCCTTGTTTATCTTACAAAATTGGTAATGTAAAAGGTAAAAAATTGCTTGAAGTATATAATGACTCAAAATTTAGATGCTTCAGAAAAAACCTAAAAGCATCTAAATTATTTACATCTTGTCAGTTGTGTTGTGAGTTATTACCTAAAAACCTATAAGCATTGAGAGTTCTGAATATTTCATATTAAGAGATTCTGCCACGGCTTGATTTGTTAATTTTCCATCATAGGTGTTTACACCTTTGGCCAATTCCGTATAGGCTTTAACAGATTCTATAGGGCCTTTATTTGCTAGGTGCAATAAATAAGGTAGTGTTGCATTTGTGAGGCCTATTGTTGACGTTCTGGCAACTGCACCTGGAATATTTGCTACGCTATAGTGAATTACCCCAAATTTTTCAAAAGTTGGATTGCTGTGTGTTGTAATTCTATCTATGGTTTCAATAACTCCACCTTGGTCTATTGCAACATCAACGATTACTGAGCCTTTTCTCATGTTTTTTACAGTGCTTTCTTCTATCAAGTGCGGTGCTTTTTTTCCAGGAATTAGAACTGCGCCTATTAAAACATCTGCTTGAGCTGCTTGATTTGCAAGATTGTAGTGATTAGACATATATGTTTTGATCTTTGAGCCAAAGATATTTTCTGCTTGTCTTAGTTTATTTAAATCTATATCTAAGATTCTAACATCAGCACCCATTCCAACAGCTATTTTCGCAGCATTTAGTCCTACAATTCCTGCTCCGACAATTACAACTTTTCCAGGTGCAACGCCAGCTATTCCTCCCAAAAGGACTCCAGAGCCCCCATTG
>JAEYQN010000159.1 GCA_023409995.1 Cyanobacteria bacterium OH_CBB_238
TCTAAGCTGTGCAAAAATATTCAGGTTCTCTGTACTGGTCAAGTTCGGATAAAATCCCGGTGCTTCGATTAAGCTGCCGATACGGGGAAGAATCTTTTTTTCATTACCCTGAATGCTTTTGCTGAAAATCAGCACTTCCCCGGAAGTAGGCCTCGTCAGATTTAAGAGCATTTTCATGCACGTGGTTTTCCCTGCACCATTTCTACCAAGCAAACCATAGATACGGCCTTTTTTTACATGGATATTCAAATTTGCAACACTTTTCTGCTCACCATATTGTTTGGTGAGGTTTTTTGTTTCAATGATAAAATTAATCAAATAAATTACCTCCTTTTCTTACTGAAATCAGTTTATCATTTCAATCTTGCATTAACCTTGCCGCAACCTTGCATTAACCTTGCAATTAAAGAACCCTGCCGATAGACAGGGTTCTTTTCAAGTATTTAAAGGAAAGAAAACATTGAAAATTGTATATTGGTTTGGCTCACTTTGTACCGCAATTCGGCCGTCCATCTTTTCCACCATCTGTCGGACAATGGCAAGGCCTAATCCGCTTCCCTTATCCGAACGTCCTTTATCGCATTTGTACAACCTTTGAAAAATATGCTGTAAATCGGCTTTCTCAATTCCAATTCCGTTATCCATAATACGGATTTCAATCTCGCTTGACTGTTTTACCATCTCAATTTTTATCTGTGTCGCCTGACTATGATTTATAATATTTTGAACTATATTATTAATGATGCGGGCATACCCATCCAAATCCACTCTTGTGAGCAATGGTTTTTCTGGAAGCTCAATTTCATAGTGCAGATTCTTTTCCTCAAAAATAGGAATCCAGTCTTTGAGGATATTGCGAGTTAGTTCCGCAAGCTCTATCTGTTCTATGGATAGATCAAATTCACTGGAGTTGAGCTTAAACCAGTCAAATAAAACGTCAATATAGTCTTTTAGATTGTGGGCTTTTCTTCTCGCAATTTCAAGATAATCCTCACGGTTTTTTCCGGTAACAACTCCTCTATGAACAGCATCCAAGTAACCCAGCAGGGTTGTAAGAGGTGTTCTCACATCATGGGAAAGGCTGGTCATGAGCTGACGATTCGTTTCGTCTGCCGCCCGCAGCTGCGAAAGTCGTTCTTCATAGGCATACACAATTTCATTCATTTTAAATGAAAGCTCTGTGGTCAGCTCATTGTCTGCTGCAAGGATTTTTCGATTACCGTTTCCGGACTGAATATCACTCAGAACCTCTGTCATGTCGCTAAGCTGCCGCTTTACACGCATTAACTTTGTACAGCACATAATGCTAAACAAGAGGGCAAGGCAAAATAATATGCCCAAAATCACATCCAAAAGCATAGCCTATACCTCCTTGTTAAATCGATAACCAATTCCCTTTACTGTTTGGATATACAATGGTGCTCCGAGGTCGGGTTCTATCTTCTTACGGAGTCTACTGATGATAGCCATAATATTACTGTCATCATAAATATAAAGCTCACCCCAGACCTCTTCATAAATCTGCTGCTTCGTTAAAATTTTTCCCTGATTTTTAGCGCAAAAGAGCAACAGATCAAATTCTTTTGGCGGCAATTCAAATATACCGTTTTGCGTGGACACACTTCGGCTATCAAAGTCTATGGTCAACCCTTTGAAAACAAGGGGCTGTGAATAATTGGCTGTTAAACTAAAGCGTGTATATCTGCGTATCAAAGAAATAATTCGAGCAATCAGTTCTTCCATATCAAATGGCTTCGTTAAATAGTCGTCTGCACCGGAGCGCAGTCCTTGCACTTTTGACATACTGTCATTTTTAGAAGTGAGCATCAGAATGGGTATGTTGCTTTTCGCTCTTATTTTTTCCATGGTCTGGAAACCGTCCATTTCTGGCATCATCACATCTAAAAGAATGAGCTGGTAATCGTTTTTTTCAAGTAGAGCAAGTCCGTCTGTACCAGAGTAGCAGCAATCAGAGTTTATATGTTCTTTCCATATGCTTTGTTTCATTAAAGCACATAGTTCCTTGTCATCGTCAATTAGTAAAATGGTATGGGCCAAGTTCATCCTCCTTATATTTAAAACATGCTTAAAAAAGCGATGGATGCTCTTCTTTATAAACATCCCCCCAAATATACATAGCATCAAGTACTGGCCTCAAGCTATGTCCAAGTTCTGTCAGGGTATATTCCACCCTAGGCGGTACCTCCGCATAAACACAACGGACAAGCAAGCCGTTTTCTTCCATTTCACGCAGATTTGCCGTTAGAACTTTTTGAGAAACGGAGCCGATGGCGTTTCGAAGCTCTCCAAATCTTTTGGTGCCATCCATCAAATCGCGAAGAATCAAAACCTTCCATTTGTTTCCAATTAAAGTAATGGTCAGTTCCACCGGACATGCCGGAAATTGCTTGCACATATATAATTCCTCCATTAGTATCCAATATGATGTAAAGTAACAAAATGGTGCCTACTTTACAATTTACACTAATGTACATTATAGTAGAAACACAAAGTAGTATCAAGTTTTCAACTGTGTTTCTTGCAGATTTACTTAGAGGAAAAAGTAACCGCTTACTTCTTGTCGGCGGGGCAGGCAGTCTTTACACAGACGATTCGCAGACACAAAGGGTAATGGATACCCCTGATTTTCCCGAATCTTATTATCCCACTGCATCCAACATGGCGCTTTCGCTCGATGCAATCAAAGAGCGTGACGACGTAAACTGGACCTACCTAAGTCCGTCCGCCGACTTTGACGCAGATGGTGAAAGAACCGGTAAATATCGATTGGGTGGCGAGGTCATTATGACAAATTCTCAAGGAAAAAGCTATATAAGTTACGCAGACTATGCGATTGCGATGCTTGACGAAGCTGAACAAGGCAAACATATCAAAACGCTTTACCGTGGTTTCTGAATAAAAAAACATTTATGATAGGGAGAGGATTGCATGAATAAGCCCATTGACATTCTCTCCCAGAAGCCAGTTTGCATCATTGTAAGCCCTGAAAGGTGCTTTGCCACCAAAAGAATTTATATATATTGCAGCTTTGGCTACTTGTTCTGGTATATTCTTGTCAATTGTTTTTTGCAGCGTGTCGGGATATGCGTTACATAGGTAAAAAGCAGTCCTCTTCTCTAGCAAGAGCGCCTCATTCTTTTTTATGAAGTTTAGCACCGGTCTATATAACTTTCCCATTCTCACACCCGAACCAATAATAATCGTATCAAAAGGAGCAATGTCTGGCTCCGCTTTTGATAAATCAAATATGGCACAATCCTCTATTTGTCTTGCCAGCAAACTGGCACAATATTGACTT
>JAEYQN010000076.1 GCA_023409995.1 Cyanobacteria bacterium OH_CBB_238
AATTGATTCAGGAATTGATGCGTTTATCAAAGGAAGTTATCATAACAACTGTTATGGATGGACGGGAAAATCCCTATGAGCTGGATGGAGAGCAGAAACTGTTTCATCTTAGTAAAAAAACGATAAATACACTGTCTAAGCTGGCAGAAGAAGAAAATATAATAAGAGGAAAAGATGTTGTGATCCGGGATTTTCCGGTCAGGAGATATGCCGATAATGCGAGCATGGCATATTTGGAACATGGGCTGTTTCGGTTTGAAAAGAATTCTTATACAGATGAGGTTACGAATATATCTATTTATGAGGCGTATGATCCGCAGGAAGAAGTGCGATTTGTCTGTAGAAAAATTCACGAATTGATACGTAATAAAGGATATAAATATCAGGATATAGCTGTAGTTACAGGTGACCTTGCAGCGTATTCACACGTTGTAGAAAACGAATTCGAAAGATTTCAGATACCGTGCTTTCTGGATCAGACAAGAGGAATCATACTGAATCCATTTATTGAATATTTGAGAAGTGGAATAAATGTGATACTACAGAATTTTAGTTATGAATCTATCTTTCATTTTTTGAGGAGCGGTCTCGTTGAGATCCCCAGAATCCGGGTCGACCGTCTGGAAAACTATGTAGTTACCATGGGTATCAGGGGCAGAAAAAGATGGAATTGTCTTTGGACCAGAAGAGCAAAGGATATGGGAGAGAACTTTACGGAGCGATTAGAGGCACTGAATGCTGACAGACAGGTTGTAGTAACTTTGTTACAGCCGTTAATGGACGCAGGAAATACGGTTGCCAATTTGGTAAAGCAGGTATATGCCTTTATTACAGAAGCGGAACTACAGAAAAAATTAGCTGTTTTTGAGAGTAGGTTCATAAAGGAAGGAAAATTAGAACAAGCCAGAGAATATGGGCAGATCTACCGTCTTGTGATGGATTTGCTGAATCAGATCATAGAACTGCTTGGAACTGAAAAAATGGATCTAAAAGAATTTTATCATATATTGGATGCCGGTTTTGGTGAGATTCAGGTAGGAACAATTCCACAAAATGTGGATACAGTCGTTGTAGGGGATATGGAGCGAACGAGGCTAAAGGAAATTAAAGCCCTGTTTTTTGTTGGGATCAATGATGGACTAATTCCTAAGAGCACCGTAGCAGGTGGATTATTGTCCGATATTGATAGAGAATTTTTGCTGGAATCTGAATTTGAACTTGCCGCAACGCCAAGACAACAGATGTACACGCAGAGACTCTATTTATATATGAATATGACAAAGCCAACGGAACAGTTGTGGCTGTCTTTCGTAAAAGTCAATGCAGAAGGAAAATCTATGCGGCCTTCTTATCTAATTGCCACAATTCAGAAGCTTTTCCCGAAGATAAAGATAAAAAAGACGGACGAAAATACGTTTTTATCCCAGCTGACCACTCCTAAGGACGGTACCTTCTATTTGGTGCAGTTGTTACGTGAGTATGTGCAAGGACAACTTTCCGTAGTTGAGAGTGATACTTTATTTGCTCTACTATCCTGGTATCAGGAAAACAACGAATATGAAAATTTTGTGCAGAAGATAATGATGGCAGCTTTTTATGAATATCATGTGAATCCAATCAGCAAAGCAGTTGCCAATGCACTTTATGGTAAAACATTGGAAAACAGCGTAAGTAGATTAGAAAAATATGCATCATGTGCGTATGCTCATTTTTTGCAATACGGTCTTGCTTTGCAAGAAAGAAATGAATATTCTTTTGAAAATGTAGATATGGGAAATGTTTTTCATGGAGTATTGGAAGCCTTTGCAGGGAAGCTTGTTAAATCTGGTTATACTTGGTTCGATTTTCCGCAAAATGTAGGAGAACAGCTTGTGGAAGAAGCATTACAAGCGTATGCCGTAGAGTATGGAGAAACCGTTCTGTTCAGCTCCGCAAGGAATGAATATATGATTAGAAGAATGAAACGTATTTTGAACAGAACCGTAAAGACACTTCAGTATCAATTAAAAAAAGGACTTTTTCAACCCAATCAATTTGAACTATCTTTTTCTGTTATACAAGACCTTGATGCAGTCAATATTTCTTTGTCAAAAGACGAAAAAATGCGTTTACATGGAAGGATCGACAGGGTAGATACCTATGAGGATGAAGAACGTGTTTACGTAAAAGTAATTGATTATAAATCCGGAAATAAGTCTTTTGATCTGATCGCACTCTATCATGGACTGCAATTACAATTAATCGTATACCTGAATGCTGCGATGGAGTTGACGGCAAAGAACCACGCGGATAAGGAAGTAGTACCAGCTGCGGTACTGTACTATCATGTAACAGATCCTATCGTGGAACGGGAAGAAGATCATATCACTCCGGAGCATCTGAACCAGCGTCTGATTGAGGAGTTGAAAACTAAAGGAATCGTAAATTCTGAATATGAGGTACCGGAAAAACTAGATACTCTTTTCGCGGGGAAATCGGATGTAATACCAGTGGAGAATAAGAAAGATGGAAGCTTCACAGCAGGTTCGTCTATCATGGATTCCAAAGACCTGCATGCAATTTCACATTATGTAAACTATAAAATAAGGGAAATTGGAAGTGATATTATTATGGGTAATATAGCTGTAAATCCCTATGAGCGTGGACAGGCTGATTCCTGTATGTATTGTTCCTATGCAGGAATTTGCGGATATGATAATAAAATTGTGGGATACCAAAAACGAAAACTGGAGGATAGTGATAAAGAAGAGATCATGGAGCGAATTCGAACAAAAGTGAAGGAGGAGCATTAGGATGGGAATTATATTTACGCCGGATCAACAGAAAGTGATTATGACCAGAGACAAAAATATCCTTGTTTCAGCGGCAGCAGGTTCTGGTAAGACC
>JAEYQN010000192.1 GCA_023409995.1 Cyanobacteria bacterium OH_CBB_238
GGCTTTGGCTGCTTCTGCATAGCCTGCTTGCTCTAATACTTTTTCAACGCAATCTTGAATATCTTCTACATGTATTGATCCATTTTTTACCTTATTCTGAAACTCAGCAGTTACTCTAAGTGCCAACAAATCTACAATATCATTATTATATTGTACCTCTGTCGCATTAAAAGCTTTCATAATTGCATCGTTTATTTTTGTTAAATTAAATCCTGTATCTCTCCCATCCCTTTTGATAACGCTAAACATCTAACATTCTCCCTTCTCTTTTCGAATTCCCGCTCATATCTAGTTTACATAAATATTAAATTTATTGTTATTGATATTGTAACATCATCACTTTTCAAAGTCAATCCGCAAACACTACATATTGTGTTAGTAAATTATCCTCATCATAATATATAGTGTTTTTCAACAATTTTTTCGTACAATTTCACCTAAAAAAGCAGGAGAAATTTGGTGTTTTTCCCCTGCTTTTACACAGATACTGTGACTATTTTCCTATTTTAATATTGTCTATAATTTTAATCTCTATACCATTGTTTACGATTCTATCTGGTCTGTAAAAATTCATATTCCCTCAGGGCTTTTTCATCGTCAGGATATAGTTTGAGGTATTTCTCCATATTTACGGTGGCTTGTTTATACTCACCTAGAAATTCATAGGAAACAATCTCATTGTACTGTAACGTTTGTGTCATACTGTTGTTTTCTGTTGCAAGCGCTGTTTGAAAGGCTTCCAATGCTGCCTGATAGTCTTCCATTTTCATCTTACACAAACCTAATTGGTTATAAACTTCAACTTTAGTTTTATCATTTTTTAGATAATTCAGATATACACTGCTAGCATAATTATAATCACCCAGAACTTCGTATGTCCTGCCCAACATCAGAATTACATCTGCATCGCCAGGTGATTCTGTTCTGGCTTCTTCCAACAGGTTCCTGGCACTGTCATAATCTTGCAGATAAAAACTAATCCTCCCTTTCTCAAAGTTAGACATGCCTTCGCTATTATGATCCAGTAAATCCTTAAGATATTTTTTTCCTTCTTCTTTGTAGCCATTCCGCTCAAAACTTAAATAAATATTAATGTACATATCATAGTTTGTCTTCGCCAGTTTAATCGCTTCATTAAAATCTGCGACAGCGGCATCGTATTCGCCGTTGTCCAATTCCACACAACCACGCAGATAATAAGCATCGGTTCCTTTCGGCTTCAATGCGATGATAGCACTGTAGATCTGAATCGCTTTTTTCAACTCTCCCGTTTTATAATAAGCCGTTGCCAGATAATAGTCGATATCATACGAAATACTGTCCGGTCCATTCTTACTATAGGATATTGCTTTTAACAAAGCTTCTTTTGCATCTTCATATTGTGTAAGTCCCATATAAGCAATCCCCTGACCTCTGTACACTAATTGCTGATCTTCGCTATTGACAAGTGCCTTCTCAAAACACTCTAACGCTCCCGTATAATCAAGATTTTGAATCGCCTTCATACCTTCATCTATATTCACACGCTTTTTATGCAATCCGCATCCTGTAAGCATGAACATCATAATCAATAAAAGGATCATCATCCTGCCTGTTCTTTTCACGTTTTCCCCCCCCGTTTTTATCCTACTCTAATAGGAACAGTATAACAAATTTTTTTATGATTGTCATATATTTTCTAGCTCTTATTAGTGTTAAATCACTATTTTATAAGTATGGAGGTTAAAATTACTTTTCATTTTATTTTACCTTACCCCTGTTATATCTTTAATCACTTCTCCTGCCATAATCAAACCTGCCACAGATGGAACAAATGCATTGCTGCCTGGTATCGCTCTTCGGGACGCACAGGTTCTGGCAGCTCCTGGCGGGCAGATACAATTTCCTTTGCAACTGTTTTCTATATCCTCAATTGGTTTCCTTGCTATTTCCTTTGAATATACAACTTTCAGATCTTTTATCCCACGAGCTTTTAATTCTTTTCTCATTACTTTTGCCAGTGGGCATACACTTGTCTTAAAAATATCGGCTACCTCAAACATCGTAGGATCTAATTTATTTCCTGCTCCCATACAACTTATAATCGGTGTCTTGCATTTTTTTGCCTGCATTACGAGTTCTATCTTAGCGGTTACGGTATCAACAGCATCCACAATATAATCATATTGCGTAAAATCAAATTCATCTGCATGCTCTGGTAGATAAAAACAAGTGTGTGTAAACACGGAAGCCTTAGGATTGATCTCTAAAATACGCTCTTTCATTACATCCACTTTTTGTTTTCCTACCGTTTTTCTTGTAGCAATAATCTGTCTGTTGATATTCGTAAGACATACCTTATCATCATCGATAATTGTAATTGTTCCCACACCACTTCTGGCAAGTGCTTCCACGGTATATCCACCTACGCCTCCAATTCCAAAAACTGCTACCCGGGCATTTGATAATTTCTTCATAGCATCGGCCCCTAATAATATTTCGGTTCTTGAAAATTGATTTAACATTAATTTTGCTCCTTTTTCACTTGCACTTTTATTCTGCTATAGTATAACAATCTTACCCTTACTTTTCAATCTTTTTTCCTAGTTATTTACTAGGCATTAAATGTCAAAAGTCATTACTTTATTCAAAATTAATATTTGTGAAGCCCTTCAAAAGGATATTGATCTCATTTGTACCAGAGCTGCTTTTATACCCTATTTTATTCTTTGTTTGAGAGAAGTAATCGGGACAATTCAGGTGGCTGTCTTGCATAAATTCCGGTTCTTCCGAAAGAACCGAAATATTATAATTCAAATATCCATTCTGCGATGAAAAATCAAGGGAAGCATCAGCCGCAGTAATAGTTATAGAATTTTTACTCTCCTTCAATAATTCATACAACAGACTACCACAAAAAACATTGGCCGTAATACTACAGTTAGTATCAGGAAGATATAGTTTGACATACCTGGGACCCATATCCGCTTTCTTTCCCGTTACTGTTACTTTCCACTCTCCCCCTTCCTCCATTAGTTTTACATCATAATATTGATCGTCATAGTCTACGCCTATTTGATTTTTTGTACCATGCATGATCGCCACACCGCCCGCATTGATTTGAGCCATAATAGTTACTTCGTCATTGGTATGATATAGGAAAGATTTATTGTCTGGTGTTATTGGTTCTGACGGATTCGTTCTGGTATAAGCTCCTGTTGTCAGCGAAAGCGCAATAAAAATAATTGTTAATACGATAGATACACCAGTTATCCATCTGGACTTACGCCTAAAACTCACAATCGCAACAAGTCTTTCTTTTAAGTCTTTTATATTTTCATATAAAGTAACAGAAACCAGATTTTCCTGATATCGTCCAACCGATGCCATCGCTTCCAGTAGCGTATCGCCATATTCCTTGGTGTTTACAGAACCTGCTTTTATCATAACAACCTCATCACATGAAAATTCACACGCTTTGGTAATTTCATTCTCCATGAAATAAACAAGCGGATTAAACCAATGGATGCATTTGGTGATCTGCACCAGCCATTTATAAAAGATGTCGCAACGTTTTAAGTGTACGAGCTCGTGCAGCACTATATAATAAAAATCTTTATCTGATATCTTTGTACTTGGAATTACTATTAAAGGGCGAAAGAATCCTACTATCAATGGGGAAGAAATAAGTGGATTCATGCACAGCTCAACAGCCTTGTGTACTCCTATCTGATTGGCAATAATGGAAACCTGATCTAAAAGTTCAACAC
>JAEYQN010000017.1 GCA_023409995.1 Cyanobacteria bacterium OH_CBB_238
GATGAAATCAATAGCTAAAAAAGTTGTAGATTCCGGTAATGATCAAGTTGTAATAACAGATAGAGGCGTAAGTTTCGGCTATAACAATCTAGTCTCTGATATGAGAGCTATTCCTATTATTCAAGAAATGGGATATTCGGTTATTTTTGATGCAACCCATAGTGTTCAGTTGCCAGGTGGCGCGGGTGAGTCATCTTCAGGTGAAAGAAAATTTGTTTCTACATTGGCAAAATCCGCCGTAGCCGCGGGTGCAAATGGGCTTTTCTTTGAAGTTCATCCTTGCCCTGACGAAGCATTGTGTGATGGACCTAATATGGTTAATTTTGATCAGGCAAAACAGTTGTTTAAAACGTGTAATGATATATTTAAATTGGTTAAAGAGCCAACTACGGTTGGTATATAAATCAGGCACAAATAATTTCAACAAAAAGAGATTCTATATTTGTAGAATCTCTTTTTATAATTGTTATGGCATTATAAATAATTATTTATAATCTTATACAAATCATTTTTTTCTTCTTCATCCATTGTTATTAACGGTTGCCTTACGTATTTTTTAATTATTCCAACTTTCGATAGTACTTCTTTTATTGGTACTGGATTTGGTAACATGAAAATCTTTTTGAAGAATGGATAGAGGGTTAGATGTTTATCAAGCGCTTTTTTTGTATCTCCTATTTTATAAGAAGTTATAATCTCTTTTATTCCTTTTCCGACAAGATGAGACGCTACACTAATTACTCCATAGGCTCCGAGGGAGAGCATTGGAAGCGTTAAGCTATCATCACCTGAGTATATAACAAAGTCTTCAGGGCACAATTTCTTTATGTCGCTTATTAAATCAAGATCCCCATTACTTTGCTTGACAGCAACTATATTATTGAAATCTTTTGCCAGTTTTGCAATTGTTTCTGGTGCCATGTTTACCCCAGTTCTTCCAGGGATATTGTATAAGATAATTGGTAGGCTTGTTGCTTTGGCAATTGCGGAAAAATGCGCATACATACCTTTTTGTGAAGGCTTGTTGTAATATGGAACAACTGTTAATATTGCATCAGCTCCACCTTCTTCTGCTTTTTTTGCCATTTCAACAGCTGTTTGCGTTGAGTTAGAACCTGCTCCCATAACTATTTTTACTCTACCATTTGCTTTGTTTTTAACAAAAGCGAGTAAGTCTAGTTCTTCTTCGTGAGTTAATGTTGGAGATTCACCCGTTGTTCCTGCTACGAGGATTGCGTCAGAGGCATTTTCTATAAGGTGTTCTACGAGTTTTTCTAATGCTTCGTAGTCAACTTTTAAGTTTGAATCAAAGGGAGTGACCATTGCTGTGATTACTTCACCTGCATCATATCTGATTGACATTTGTTTTTCTCCTTTATTTCATTCTCTAAAATAATTGCATTTCAATAACTTTTTCTGCAATTCTAACTGTGTTAAGTGCTGCACCGATTCTAATATTATCTGCAACACACCACAAAGAAATTGCATTATCGAAAGCTAAATCTTTTCTTATTCTTCCTACATAAACCGGATTCTTTCCAGAAGCTAGGTCTGGCGTTGGGAATTCGTAGTTCTCTGGAGAATCTACAACCTCAACTCCCCAGGCATTAGAAAGTAATTCCCTGGCTTTTTCTGGAGTTATTTCTTTTTCAAATTCAATTGTAACTGCTTCAGAGTGTCCATTGAAAACAGGAACTCTCACTGCAGTGCAAGTAATTGGTGTATTTTGATCAAGGTGAAGTATTTTTTTTGTTTCTTCAACCACTTTCATTTCTTCTTTTGTATAGCCATTATCACAGAAAACATCTATCTGCGGAATTACATTAAATGCAATTGGCTTTTTAAATACTTTATTTTCGAAAGGTTCATTATTTAAAACTGATTGAGTATTCTCTTTTAATTCTGTTATTGCAGCTATACCAGCTCCGCTTACCGCCTGATAGGTGCTTACAATAAGTCTTTTTATTTTTGCATAATCATGTAAAGGTTTTAAAACTAACATTAACTGTGACGTAGAACAGTTTGGATTTGGAAGAATTCCTTTATGATTTTTTATATCGTCATGATTAACCCCAACAATTACAAGAGGTGCCTCTTCATCCATTCTGAATGCGCTTGAGTTGTCTATAAACACGGCACCACGTTTTACTGCTTCTTGTGCAAACTTTTTGCTTGTGTTTCCACCAGCTGATGCCAAAACAATATTTACTCCATCAAAAGCTTCCGGGGTTGCTTCTATCACAGTATGCTTGGCGCCTTTAAATTCTATCTGCTTACCTGCACTCTTTGCACTTGCAAGAAATTTTATTTCATTGTATTGCACGTCGTTTTCGATAAGGATGCTTAGGATTTCTTGTCCTACAACACCGGTTGCACCTAATACTGCGATGTTTGGTTTTTTCATGATTTCCCCTTACATTATGTTTTCTAATCCGTATACAAAGCCTATTTTTTTGCATACATGTCTAATGGATAAAAGAACGCCAGCCATATAGCACGAGCGATCCATTGTATCGTGTTTTATTTTAAAAATTTGTCCATTTGCTCCAAAAATTACTTCTTGTGAAGCAATGTAGCCAGGCATTCTAACCGAGTGAATTCTTATATTCTCTTCTGTATTTGCGCCTCTGGCACCATCTATTAATTCCACTTCTGGACAATTTCCTGTTGAAAAATTGCTATTTGATTCTGCCATTAACTGTGCTGTTTTTATAGCTGTACCCGATGGAGCATCCTTCTTCTGGTTATGATGAAGTTCAATTATTTCAGCATTATCAAAGTACTTTGCAGCTTGCTTTGCAAATGTCATAAGCAAAATTGCGCCAGTTGAAAAATTTGGAGCTACAAGACAAGATGTTTTGTTTTCTGATGAAAGTTCTTCTATTTTTTTTAGTTGGTCTTCGCTTAGTCCAGTTGTTCCAATCACAGAATGTATTTTATTTTCTAAGAATATACATACGTGCTCAAATATAGAAGAAGGTTGAGTAAAGTCAACAATTACATCAGGGCTATCAGTTTTTATTGCTTCTATTAAGTTAGACTTAATAGATACATTTAATGGTTGCCCCAAGACAATTTGACCAATATCCTCTCCGACTTTTTGAATATCCACAGCCATAACAAGCTGTGTATCTTCAGCGTTAAAGACTGCTTTGACAACTTCTTGGCCCATCTTTCCTAATGCACCAACAACTCCTACTTTTATCATAATACTGTCCTTACTAAGTCTATTGTCCCGTCGATTATCGCATATAATAATTATTTTTTATAGGGTTATTGTCATTTTATTAAGATTAATCATCATAATCTTCTAATTCTAGTATGTCTGGAATGGAGTTAATCGTTTGACTTGAAATCGTCGGGTCAATTTTATATAAATTTTCTTTGTGTTTGAGTATTTTTTGGTAGTCTGGCGCCCCATTCACAAATGGTATGTTTAATTTCTTTGATAAGTTTATACAATCAGCACTAGCTCTCAATTTTAAAGAGAAAATAAGATCATTATAAGAGAATTTAAATATTTCTTGCTCATTTTTTGTATTAAATAAAATGACATTCCCTTTATTGTCTAATTTATATTCATAGTCAGACTCATTATTTCCTTCAGGGTCAGAGATGTCCATATTATCAAATTCTCCTAGATGCAATTTTGCAATATATTTTTTTGCTCCAGTTGATGTTTTATTGGTGACTATGTTTTCATTTTCATCAAGTCCAAGAAGCAATGTATCACCGATTTGCATATTTATTACATCAAATTCTGCTTGTTTACCTTTGGGTAAACTATTCTCATATAATGGTTTTCCGTTATAGTCAAAGTACCAGCAGTCTTCATTAATAAAACTTGTGTCAAAAGGAATGATATTTTTATTTTTATCATTGTATATATTCCAACAGTGATTTCCGCTTCCTGTTTCACAGATGATATATCCTGACTGAATTCCAAGAGCAACGTTATGCTCCTCTAGGAGTAACTTTGCTAAAAACGAATTATGTCTGCAAACATTCTCTTTTTTTTGAAAAATAGTTCCGAGATACTCCTCATTGTTATTTTTTAATATATTGTTCTTCTGAAGACCTAATTCTTCAATAAAATTACTGTGTTTTAGTGATTTTATATAAGCCAAGGTGTTACCTATTAGAAATTTATCCCTCTGCGACTTAGAAAGTTTTTTTTCTAATGCTTGTTTTTCCCATTCTTTTGCATATTCACTGTAGTCTTTTTTTATTGAATTAAATAAAAGATCTTTGCGGCTATCAATTACTGTTACTTGTTCGCCTCTATTTTTATAGTAATTTTCCAAATCACCCTTTTTTGTTATTGCGTAGTTTGATACAAAGCTTTTAGTTCCTATATATTTAAATCCATCTGGAACTTTGGCATGTGAGGGAAAGTAGTCTTTATTTGAAAAATTGCGTGATTCAATATTTGTTTGTTTTGACTTTTGTCCAAAGGATATGATTGCTAATTTACTATCCACTAAGGGTAGTTTTATTGCGTTGGTATTTAAAGAATTACTAACAATTTGTTTTGACACAATTGGTTTTGGATAGGTCGTATTATTGCCTTTAATGCTATTTACTCTCATTTTCTCACTCAATTTATTTAATGGTGAGTATATAAAACCATTGTTTACTTTTTTTTTGCCAGTTAATTGTAATTAACATATTTATTTTTCCATAATAGTTCTTGTCGTGGATATAATTGGTTTATCATTCATTATCTAAAATACTGTTATAAAATTTAAGCGAATCGTTATTTAGTTTTTTGTCAAAAGAGGCTTTTTTAATTGTTTCTTCAAGTTTTTCTGAGGCGGATTCATCAAGCAAGTCATAGTTGTCTATTATTTTTATAATTCCTTGAGTTAAGCTATTATTTGGTTTGGATTCTGTTCTTTTTAACATTTCTTCAATAAGTTCATTGGTTGTGATCTCGTCATTTTCTGCTACTGCAGAAATAGCCTTTAGCTCAACATTATGTAAATAAACTTTTTCCGCAGTAGAATTTACCGCTGTCGGTAGAATATTTGCCATAGAAGCATAGTAGCCAATTAACAAGCCTGAAGCTATGCCTGCTACAACTGCTTTTGTTTTACCATGACCTTCGAAACTTATTAGATTACTATTTTTTATTTTATTATTTGTGGTTGGCTGTGTTGTATTGTAAGAACCATAAGCGTATGCACAATTTGCATTTAATTTCATTTTATTCTCTCTCTTTAATTTTCATACTTCCATTTATTTAAAAAATAGACATGTTTTTTTTTGCTTGTTAGTTATTTCTGGAGTAAAAATATGAATCAAGTTAGTAATTTGCTAATGCTGTTAAATTATTATTCATAACTTTATTTTTATACTAAAATATTAACTATATATGTATGTGAAAATTACGAGGAAAAATATGTCTGAAAATACTCAAGTGGAATACAAAAATACCTTAAATTTGCCTCAAACAACTCTTGATATGAGAGCAAATGCAGCACAAAAAGAGCCTGTTACTCAAAAGTTTTGGGAAGATATTAAAGTATATGAAAAAAATATAGAGCAAAGAGATAAAACAAATAAGTTTATTTTGCATGATGGGCCTCCATATTTGAGTTCGGACAAAATTCACATTGGTACAGCTTTAAATAAAATTTTAAAAGATATTTTGATTAAGTATAAATCTCAAGCCGGGTTCTATTCTCCTTATATTCCCGGCTATGACGCACATGGATTACCTATAGAAAATGCCGTTGTTAAAAATGTAAAAGGTGGAAGAGATGCGTTAACTCCAGCTGAGCTTCGTGCTAAATGTAGAGAGTTTGCTCTTAAAAACCTAAAAGGACAAGAATCTGAATTTAGGCGTCTTGGCGTATGGGGTGATTGGGAACACCCATACTTGACTATAGCTCCTGAGTTTGAAGCTGAGCAAATTAGAGTTTTTGGTGAAATGTACAAAAAGGGTTATGTTGAAAAAGGGTTGAAGCCTGTTTATTGGTGTGCATCTTGTGAAACAGCCTTGGCAGAAGCTGAAGTTGAATATGCTGATCATACATCAACCTCAATATATGTTAGATTTAAATTTGACGAAGGTGATGCAATAACCGCCTATTCTGCTGCTAATATAGATACCCATAATCCTTTATATGCAGTTATCTGGACAACAACCCCTTGGACAATTCCTTCTAATCTGGCAATCTGTTTGAATGCAAAACTTGAGTATACAATATTTGAATATAATGGTGATAATTACGTAGTAGCTACAGAGCTTGCAAAATCATTTGTTGAAGCTGCTAAATGGGATGAGTCTGAAGTCAAAGCACTAGGAAAAATAACTGGGGCTGAGCTTGAGAACTTGAAAACGACCCACCCATTATATGAAAGAAAAAGCCCTATTATTTTAGGTGACCATGTAACATTGGATGCAGGTACAGGATGTGTGCATACTGCTCCGGGACATGGTTTGGAAGACTGGGAAGTATGTCAAAAATACAGTATAAAAACCCTTTCTCCGATAAATGAAAAAGGTGTTTGGGTTGAAAGTTCTGATTTTTCTGATTCTGACCTAATAGGCGTTCCTTATTATAAAGGTAACAGTATTGTTATAGAGAAACTTGAATCAGTAGGCGCTTTAATTGAGAAACATGACATTTCTCACAGCTATCCTCATTGCTGGAGGTGCAAACACCCGGTTATCTATAGAGCAACTGCTCAGTGGTTTGTAAAAGTTGATAAATTCAAAGAGCAAACACTAGATGAAATTAGAAAAGTTCAATGGATCCCCTCAGCTGGAGAATCTCGGATTACAAATATGGTTGAAGGAAGAAGCGATTGGTGCATTTCAAGACAAAGAGCCTGGGGCGTACCTATTCCTGTCTTCTATTGTGAAGATTGTGGTGAAGTAATCGTAAACGACGAGACAATAAATTCTGTTGCAACACTATTTGATAAAGAAAGTTCTGATGCTTGGGTTAAATATTCAGCAAAAGAAATTCTACCAAGTGGTTTTAAATGTAAATGCGGAAGCTCAAACATAAGAAAAGAATCAGATATTATGGATGTTTGGTTTGACTCAGGTTGTACACATAGAGCTGTTGTTGCAAAAAGACATGAGGAATTTGGTGATTTGCCGGTTGAACTCTACCTTGAAGGGTCTGACCAACATAGAGGCTGGTTCCAATCTTCACTTTTGACATCAGTTGCTACAACTGGTAAAGCTCCTTATCTGTCTGTTCTTACGCATGGATTTGTTCTTGATGGTGACGGAAGAAAAATGAGTAAATCTTTGGGGAATGTTACAAGACCTCAAGAAATTATAAAGGTTTATGGAGCAGATGTGCTTAGGCTATGGGCAGCTTCTGTTGACTATCGAAATGATATCAAAATTGGTGACACTATAATTAAGCAGCTTGTTGAAATATTTAAGAAAACAAGAAATACTGCAAGATTTATGCTTGGTAACTTGTATGATTTTGATCCAGCTACTGATTATGTAAAATATGAAGATTTAAAAGAAATAGATAAATTTGCTCTTCATAAATTGAATGTGTTAATTAAGAATGTAACCGAAGCTTTTGATGCATATGAATTTTATAAATATTATCAATATCTGCAAAATTTTGCGGCTACCGATTTAAGTTCGTGCTACTTGGATATAGTTAAAGATAGATTGTACACAGCAGGTAAAAAATCATTATCAAGAAGAGCTTGCCAAACAGTGTTGTATGAAACATTCCAAACATTAGTAAAAATACTTGTTCCTGTTATGCCGCATCAAGCTGAAGATATCTGGCAAAATACACCAGCTTGCCAGAAAAATGGTTTGGAGAGCATTCTTCTTTCTGATTGGCCAAAGGTAAATAACGAATTTACAAATGATGCAATAAATGAAAAATGGGAAGAAGTTATAAAGCTAAGAGAAATAGTTACTAAGGCAATCGAACCAATCAGGGCTCAAAAAGTTATTGGGAGCTCTCTGGAAACAGCAGTTTATGTGAAAATAGACTGTGAAGATTTCTTAAAAGCATTTAGAACTGTAGAAAATGAGTTAAACGATGTCTTTATTACTTCTCAAGCTTATATCATTACTGACGAAGTGACAGAAGAGGTTTTAAATGTCTATGAAGAAGGACCTTTCAAGGTTTTTGTTAAAAAGGCACAGGGTGAAAAATGCGAAAGATGTTGGAAATACAGAGATTTGGGTGTTGTTGCTGGACACGAAACTATATGTAAAGATTGCTATGATTCGATATCTGAGTAATTTTTTAAATGCTAAATTACTTTGTAGGGCCTACTTATAGGCCCTATTTCTTGTTTTTTATAAAAAGGCAATTTTTTAATTCAAAATGTTTTATATAAATATATAAAACAGGAGGATTTTAAAATGGGATTATTTGATGTTTCTAATTTACTCGGCACAAGCACTAACTGTTATAAGAAATCTTCAAAGAAAGAGTATAAACTTCCAGAAGGTGTGTTGTCTTTTACTGACTATTGCAAAGAAAATGGAATTAATTCTGGGGTTATGGAT